>NZ_JBFRMS010000012.1:18341-128307 GCF_041470505.1 Vibrio sp. 10N.261.55.C5 | reverse complement strand
TCTCGTATCTCGTATCTCGTTTCTTTTACTTATGATTCGAAAAGTTATCGCCTTTCGCCAGTCGGTCGTAAAGCACAACATTCACTGATGCCGCTAGATTCATACAGCCGTTGGTCGGAACGTAAATCGTCTCACGACAGAAATCTGTGATTTCTTTCTTTAGCGTGCCATCTTCTGGGCCAAAAATGTAAAACGCACGTGGTGGGTGCTTGTAATCAGGTAGAGGCTTAGCACCTTCAATCAGATCAACAGCAACCGGCACGCAGCCTACTGGAATAATATCTTTCAGCTCTTCAACACCAATCAAAGGCAGGGCTAAGTGCTTTTCTTTGGTATCGGTATGGAATTTTCGCGCATGGTCGTAGCGTGTGCCAGTGTAAAACACAGAGTTGGCGCCGTAGCAGCCAGCTGCTCGCATCACTGAGCCTACGTTTTCTGGCGTCTTTGGGTTAACTAGGCCAATGCAGGCATAGCCTTTTGATTGTGTGTCTGTTTTTGCTTTGGTCATAATCAGTGAATCTAACGTTGATGATGAAAGTGATGAATCACGATGTAAAATAGCGTGATAAAAATAGCCGAGCAATGGGCTCGGCTAACTTTTCACTCGCTTACATGAATACTTGTTTACTCATGCAGATGAGCGTCAACAGCGGTATTAGTCGCGTTTCCACAGCATGTGACAGAACTTATGTTCTGGATCACGGCTGATTAACATGCGAGCAAATACGTCGTCTAGAACGTCATCAGCTTCATTCACAAGACCAATGCGCACTTCAGCGTAGATCTCTTTGTCGACTTCAAAGCCAACATGTTCAACCCAATCATCGCCAGTTTCAACAAGCTCTGCTGCGCCACGATCTTCAAACTGAGCAGTGAAAAGAATCACGTCTGCAGGCTCTAGGTTGTCAGGTGCCATCTCTAGGAAGATGTCGTATGCAGTGTCAATTGCGTCGTCATAAGACATTAGGTCGTTAGCTTCGGTCATAATAAGTATCTTAGCTTGCGCGGTTCATGTATTTACGTTCAGCAGTGTTTACTACTACTTTGTCGCCAGTCGCGATGTATTCAGGTACTTGAATAGTAAGACCTGTAGAAAGACGAGCAGGCTTAGTACGAGCAGACGCTGATGCACCTTTGATTGAAGGATCAGTCTCTTCGATAACTAGTTCAACAGATGTTGGTAGCTCAAGCGTTGCAGCGTTGCCGTCGATAAGGATCGCGTACATGCCTTGAGTTTCTTCGTTGATGAACAGTAGTTCGTCTTCGATAGTCTCACCGTTGAAGATGAATTGTGTGTAATCTTCGTTGTCCATGAAGATGTACTCGTTGCCATCAACGTAAGAGAACATTACTGCACGCTTAGTTACGTCAATAGTTTCAACAATTTCGTCAGCCTTGTGGCGAACTTCAGTTTTAACGCCAGTTGCTACATCGTTACCACGGAAGCGGTAAATCTTTTGGCCGCCACGGCCGCCTGGTGTTGTTACTTCGATATCTTTAACGATCACTGTTTTGCTTTCTACTGTGATAGCAAAACCTTTTTTAATTTCACTTGCTCTAGGCATTTTGTGTTTGTCCTTAGTGGGTCTATCCGCTGATTATATCTCGGAGATGCTATAAATAGGAATAGCTTGAATCATAAAGTCACCTAGGCGATCATAGAGTTATAGTTAAATCATTATTTTATTTACCGAAACGACCTATGCAGCTACCCGTTATTGACCCAACACAGCCTTTTCAACCTGAATTTCAACCTGTGGTTAACGATCTGATTACCTTTCTAAAAGGTGGGTTAGGATCTAATCTGCACAGTATTTATATTTATGGCAGTGTGGCTCGTAAGCAAGCCGTCTTCGGTCGCTCCAATCTAGATGTGGTTGTGGTGACCCATCGACCGTTTCCTGACCAACGAACCACTTTGTTGAACACCATCAAATGGCGTTTCCAAAAGAGCTTCCCGCAGGTAACTCAAGTGGCGATAAAAACTACCTTAGTGAGTGAGATAGTCGATTTCGACAATATCTTCACTTGGGGTTTTATGCTCAAGCATTTAGCCGTGTGTGTGCATGGTGAAGACTTATCAGACTGCTATGGTGATTTTGAAACAAGTTGGGAAATCGCTAAGCACTGGAATATGGATGCGGAAAACTGGTTGGCGGTGTATCGCAACAAGATCGCACGAGCGACAACGCCAGAACAACAAGTCGCTGCGCAGGTGATTATTGCCAAGAAGCTTCTACGGGCGAGTTACTCACTGGTGATGTACCGCGATAAATATTGGTACGATGATCCTGTTGAATGTGGCCAACAGTTCTTGAAGTATCACCCAGATCGAGAAGTCGAAATCCAAAGGTTGGGCATTTTACTTTCTGGTCGACCAATCCCTAAACGTTCGGTGATCGGTATTCTTGATGGCTTTGGTGAGTGGTTGATTAAGCAGTATCAGAAAACCGAGTTCAGAATCGGATAGAGATTTATAACCGATCCATTGATACTAAAAAGCAGAGTGTGCTGAAGAACATATCTCTGCTTTTTTCGTTTTAAGAGCATATTGAATATAGTGCTAGAACAAACCCAACTGCTGCCCAGTAACTCTTTCAAAGTCTAAACCGATGAAGGGCAGTATTGCCTCTGCGACCGGTTTAATCTGCTTGTCGATATAGTGCTGATAATCGATACCACTCTTTAAATACTCCTTGGGCTCAGGGCCACTCAGAGTAATCAAATACTCAATGCGTCCTTTATTTTGGTATTGAAGAGGGCGCCCTAACTGAGCATTGATCTCATCGGCCATACGAGCTGCGCGAACCTGCGGCGGAATGTTCTTTTGGTATTCATGTAATTTGCGGCGTAAGCGCTTTTGATACACCAATAAATCATCATGTTTGCCAGCAGAGGTTTCATCAACAAACTGTCTGACGTAGTCGGTTGGATCTTGATCGTGAAACACCATCTCATACAAGGTTTGTTGGAATTGCTGTGCGAGAGGTGTCCAATCGGTGCGTGCACTCTCAAGCCCTTTAAATATGATCTTTTCTTTATCGCCTTGAGTGATTAATCCGGCATAACGTTTCTTCGAGCCGGTTTCTGAACCTCTAATGGTCGGCATTAGAAACTTGCGATAGTGAGTCTCGTATTCCAATTCGAGTATTGAGGTTAGGTTGTGGGTCTCTTTTAAGTGATTCGTCCACCAATCGTTGATGTAAGCGACCAGTGTGTTCCCGATCTCGTCTGCTTTTTGCTGATCATAACTGCCGTTCAGAGACACGAAGGTTGAATCGGTATCGCCGTAAATCACTTGATAGCCTTTGTCTTCGATCAGAACCTTGGTTTGCTTCATGATCTCATGTCCACGCATGGTAATTGAAGACGCTAACCGGGTATCGAAGAAACGACAACCAGACGAACCTAACACACCATAGAATGAGTTCATGATGATCTTAATCGCCTGAGAGAACGCTTTCTCGTTGTTCTTCTTCGCCACATCACGTGCAGCCCAAAGGTTTTCGATCATCTCGGGCAGAAAGTGCTTTGAACGGTGGAATTGACCGCCTCTAAAACCCTCGACCGCTTGGTTTTCTTCAGGGCCTAGTTCCAGCTTCAATCCTTCGATTAACCCCATAGGGTCAATCAGGAACGAGCGGATGATTGATGGGTATAGGCTCTTGAAGTCGAGCACCAATACAGAGTCGTACAGGTTGGGAATTGAATCCATCACATAACCACCGGGGCTAGCAATCCAGTTCTCAGGCTCTAAGTTAGGCGCGACATAACCCGCTCTGTGTATCTGTGGTAGGTACAAATTAGTAAAAGCAGCAACAGAACCGCCAACACGATCAAGCTCGACACCAGTCAGTCGCGAACGCTCAATCGCAAAATCGAGTAGGTGGGTATGTTCGAAGATTCGGTTTACCAACACACAGTCTTGAAGGTTGTACTTAGCGAGTGAAGGCTTATCGAACTTAAACATCCGGTTAATCTCATCCATGCGGTCATGAACGTTGTGGATGTCTTTGCCTTCACCGAGTAGCTCTTGAGATACCGATTCAAGAGACCAAGAGCGGAAGTGGTAGGTCGCTGTCTTGAGCATGTCGATGCCATCCAACACAACGCGGCCTGGGATAGTGATAAAGCCTTGCTGGTTTTGTGCAGAACTACGGAAAAAGCTTGGTTGATTGTCTCTACCGATGCTGAGCTTCACTTCGTTCCATTCTGAACGTTTGTGCAGCAGCCTAAAATCGAAATCAATGACATTCCAACCGATGATGATGTCTGGGTCAAACTCGGAGAACCACGCAATCATAGCTTCAAGCAGCGCTTTCTCATTAGGAACCCATTGGACGTTTGTGTCAGCCTCTTGTGGTTCGCCGACCATGATGACTCTGCTGTCCATCGGGCTGTCTAAGCCAATGGAATAAAGCACACCTTTTTCTGAGCATTCAATATCAAGCGAAACCACAGATAAACTCGGTAAGTATTCGCCCGTTCTGCATTTTGCATTGGAGACTCTAAGGTGCTGACTTTTTTGCACGGCAGTCCCAGTGAACTCAATGCTGCCTTTGATAAAGCGTTCCATCAGATATCGATCGGCGAGTCGAATATCGCTTTCAAAGGTCTGGATTTCTTCGCTGTGAAAGGCTTGTGCTAAACCAAAGCTACTTCTCGACAATGAGGTGTAACATGCGGCGAGAGGTGTTTGCTCGAATGTGGCTAATTCTAGAGGCTTAAATTGGCAATCGATCGACTCTTTCGCTGCGATTGCCTGACATGCCTCAACGTCAGATTGAGCGACAAAAAATACCGGTTTTTCATTTTGAATCGTCAGCAGAGTAGGGCCTTGAGGGGTGCTTAACCACAAGTCGATTTGTGTGCGCCTTGAAAAATCTCTTGCTTGTCTTGTGAGTACAAAGCCTTGCTGAATATCCAATGTAGTAACCTATTGAAATGGGGAATCGAATACTACCATCTAGCGACCCTCTGCGCACAAAAGGCAGTAAAAATACTAACTAAATTCTAGTTAGTAGAGGCAAATAACGGGACTCTATAAGCAAATAAGTGAAATTGTCGCGAATGGTTATTCAATGGTATTGAAAATATCTTTATCTTATGTAATTTTATTGGGTGTTGTTTTAACTGGTTGATTTTTAGAAAAAGCTTGTTGTTTTAGTTAGCTTATTTGTTAATAAGTACTTGCTAAAGTTCGTGTTTCAGCACATATTCAACAGAGCTTTTTTTTAGTAATTAAGTTAAGATGTACTCAATGCTGCGATCCACTGTTCCTTTGTTCAATTGTTTCAAACAGATGAAATGACACAGTGGTTGCAGAGCCAATTAATAGTGTGGAGATACAAGTTTGATAAATGTTTTCCTTGTAGATGATCACGAGCTGGTTCGCACAGGGATACGACGTATTATTGAAGACGTCCGTGGAATGAACGTAGCAGGGGAAGCTGAAAGCGGTGAAGATGCTGCAAAATGGTGTCGTACTAACAATACTGACGTTATTTTGATGGATATGAATATGCCTGGTATTGGTGGCTTAGAAGCAACCAAGAAGATCTTGCGTTTCAACCCTGATGTTAAAATCATCGTTTTAACTGTTCATACGGAAAATCCGTTTCCAACTAAAGTGATGCAAGCTGGAGCTGCTGGTTACCTTACTAAAGGGGCAGGTCCGGATGAAATGGTAAATGCAATTCGAGTGGTTAATAGTGGCCAACGATACATTTCACCAGAAATTGCGCAGCAGATGGCTTTGAGCCAATTCTCGCCTGCGTCTGAAAATCCATTCGCAGACTTATCTGAACGTGAACTTCAAATCATGATGATGATTACCAAAGGTCAGAAAGTGACGGATATTTCAGAACAACTCAATCTAAGTCCTAAAACAGTCAACAGTTACCGCTACCGCTTGTTCAGTAAGCTGGATATCAGTGGCGATGTAGAGCTGACGCATTTAGCGATTAGACATGGAATGTTAGACACTGAGACCCTTTAACACTGAGATCGTATAGTGACCAACTTGTTTGACTCAGTCTCATTCCTCAAAACAGTAACAGAGCAGCCCGGCGTTTATCGAATGTATAACGCCGAGGCTGCCGTTATTTACGTCGGTAAAGCTAAGAACCTCAAAAAACGCCTTTCCAGTTATTTCCGTAAAAAAGTCGACAGTGAAAAAACACGCGCTCTAGTTAGTAATATTGACAAGATCGATGTCACTGTAACGCACACGGAAACAGAAGCGCTCATTCTTGAGCACAACTACATCAAGCAGTACTTGCCTAAATACAACGTACTTTTGCGTGATGATAAGTCGTACCCTTATATTTTTATTAGCGGTCACAAGCATCCTCGTTTGTCGATGCACCGTGGTGCTAAGAAGAAAAAGGGCGAATACTTTGGTCCTTACCCTGATTCCGGCGCTGTGCGTGAGACGCTACACCTAATCCAAAAGATTTTCCCTGCCCGCCAGTGTGAAGATACGGTTTATGCCAATAGAACGCGCCCGTGTTTGATGTATCAGATTGGTCGTTGTGCTGCGCCATGTGTTAGCTCAATCATCTCTGATGAAGAGTACAGTGAACTTATCGACTACGTTCGTCTGTTCCTGCAAGGGAAAGACAAATTAGTCCTTGAGACGCTCATCGACAAAATGGACAAGGCAAGCCGTGAGCTTCGTTTTGAACAAGCTGCCGCTTTCCGTGATCAAATCCAAGCGATTCGACGTGTGCAAGAACAACAATACGTATCTGACGATTCAATGGAAGATATGGACGTGTTGGGATTTGCTCAAGAGAATGGCGTAGCGTGTATTCATATCTTGATGATTCGCCAAGGCAAGGTTTTAGGCAGTAGAAGCCATTTCCCTAAAATTCCCAACAATACGGTGCGAGAAGAGGTCTTTTCGAGCTTTTTAAGCCAATACTATCTTGCGCATAGTGAAGCGAGAACCATCCCAACCCGTTTGATTCTCAATGCCGATTTGATGGAAGATGTCACACCGATTCAAGAAGCCTTGTGTGAAGTAGCGGGTCGTAAGATTCACTTCAATACCAACCCTTCAGGTACTCGAGGTCGTTACCTTAAATTGTCTAATACCAATGCATTGACGGCTATTACCACCAAGATTAATCACAAGATGACGATTAATCAGCGCTTCAAAGAGCTCCAAGAAGTGCTGTCGATGGATGCTATCAAGCGCATGGAATGTTTTGATATCAGTCATACCATGGGTGAAAGCACGATTGCGTCGTGTGTGGTGTTCAATCAAGAAGGCCCGGTTAAACCAGAGTACCGTCGTTACAACATCACCGGCATAACAGGTGGCGATGATTATGCAGCGATGGCTCAGGCGCTTGAGAGACGTTATTCGAAGCAACTCGATGTCGACAAGATCCCAGACATCATCTTTATCGATGGTGGTAAAGGTCAGCTAAACCGCGCTCATGAGATCATTTCTCAATATTGGGGTGATTGGCCGTTTAGACCAAGAATGATGGGTATTGCGAAAGGCGTGACGCGTAAACCGGGTTTAGAAACTTTGGTAACCCTTGAAGGTGAAGAGTTTAATTTACCTAGCGATGCACCAGCGCTGCATCTTATCCAGCACATTCGTGATGAGAGCCATAATCATGCGATTGCAGGGCACAGGGCGAAACGTGGTAAAACGCGCAGAACCAGTGCTTTGGAAGGAATTGAAGGGGTAGGACCTAAACGTCGTCAAGCTTTGCTGAAATATATGGGTGGCTTACAAGAACTTAAGCGTGCAACTGTCGAAGAAATAGCCAAAGTGCCGGGCATTAGTCATTCTTTGGCAGAAAACATTTATCAAGCATTGAAACAATAGTAAAAATCCCGCACCATTAAAGCGCAATTAATAAGAGCCCAATAATATGCGTTTGAATATACCTAACATTTTGTCCTTACTGAGACTATTTTTGATCCCAGTATTCGTTGTCGTTTTCTATCTACCTTATCAATGGGCTCCTTTCGCTGCTGCGATGGTGTTTTGGGTAGCCGGTTTCACTGATTGGCTAGATGGCATGCTAGCTCGTAAGTTAGGGCAAACGTCTCGCTTCGGTGCCTTCATTGACCCTGTGGCTGACAAAGTGTTGGTCGCTACGGCTCTTATCCTGATTACAGAGCATTACCACTCTATTTGGATAACTATTCCAGCCGTGACCATGATTGCTCGTGAGATCATCATTTCAGCGCTTCGTGAATGGATGGCTGAAATCGGTAAACGCGCAAGTGTTGCGGTATCTTGGGTTGGTAAAGTCAAAACGGTTTCTCAGATGTTCGCTCTTTGGGTACTTATCTGGAGATACGACGACTGGATGGTGTGGGTAGGTTACATTGCACTGTATGTCGCCACCGTTCTTACTTATTGGTCAATGGCACAATACTTGATGGCTGCCAAAGACGATTTGTTAGACGAAAAACATCATTGATGAAGAAGCGAGCTGAGGCTCGCTTTTTTGATCTTTAACCTAAGGTTAAGTTATCAATAGTGGATATCTAATGTGATATAGATCTCCTTTGAATAACCCGCTCACAGTGCGTTTTGAACATAAAGTCAGCTATTTGGCCTGTTTCGTATGAAATCTATTCAAACGAATTAAAAATACAAAAATAATATTGACTCAATCGTCTGAATCCGTAGAATGCATCCCGTACCCAAGAGGATGGCGATGAGCGATTCGGTTGGAGTTACTAAGGCGCCTTGGCAGAGTGGCTATGCAGCGGATTGCAAATCCGTGGACCTCGGTTCGACTCCGGGAGGCGCCTCCATTCTCTCTTTCTTCTAGAAAGAATTTGAATGAAAATGCGATACTAGCTCAGTTGGTAGAGCGCAACCTTGCCAAGGTTGAGGTCATCGGTTCGAACCCGATGTATCGCTCCAAATTTTGTAATGTTGATTGGCGTCAGCATTAAGATGGTGTTTTACTTTTCAGTAATCGGCATCGCAATAAAGAATTGCGTGCCCTGGTGGTGGAATTGGTAGACACAAGGGATTTAAAATCCCTCGGCGTTCGCGCTGTGCCGGTTCAAGTCCGGCCCGGGGCACCATCTATTAAAGTCTTTATCTCGATAAAGCAAATGCGATACTAGCTCAGTTGGTAGAGCGCAACCTTGCCAAGGTTGAGGTCATCGGTTCGAACCCGATGTATCGCTCCAAATTAAGAAGCCCGAACAGAAATGTTCGGGCTTTTTGGTTTCTGACGTTTAGCTTTTACGTTTAAGAACTCTTCTTGTTCGAATCCGCACTCAACATTCATTTCTATCTCTGTTTCAAATGTTGCAATCAAGTTAGTTTTTAAAAGCGAGATTCCCTATGAACTTGTTCCTCGTGCTAGGGAATGACGGAAAGACGCCATGACCTAAAAGCTTCTCTAGCAACGTTTATAACCCCACGTCGTCATCCTCGGGTATGAGGAACGAATGAACCGGGGAGCTCTTGCCGCTTGCTGATTAACTTCAGTTTAATCTATTGCATCAGATAGTTTCTGAATAAAACAATACATCGACATGTTGTAAGGGACTCCCAATGAACTCATTCTTCAGGCTAAGGAATGACGGAAAGGCGCCACAGCCTCAAAGCCATCACTAACACCGCCTGTACACCCACGTCGTCATCCTCGGGTGTGAGGAACGAATGAACCGGGGATCTCTTGCCGCTTGCTGATTAACTTCAGTTTAATCTATTGCATCAGATAGTTTCTTGAATAAAGCAATACAATGACATGTTGTAAGGGGTTCTCTATGAATTCATACCTCGCTCTAGGGAGTGACGCCATGACCTAAAAGCTTCTCTAGCAACGTTTATAACCCCACGTCGTCATCCTCGGGTATGAGGAACGAATGAACCGGGGATCTCTTTTCCAAACGATAGTGTGACGATATTTACAGCAATTGCTTAGCCACCGCTGCTATTTATCAAGCTATTACTAAAAACTATTGATCGTTCATTTCACTTTATGTTACTTTCCCGCGCAATCTCGGAATGAAAATGTTCAAGAAGAGCAACGATTGCTTCTGGGGGATACGCGTAGTGACCATTCTTGCTGATTGGGACATTACGTAGGGTAGGTATTGGCTAGTCCTTTAGCTGATAGACGGGATACTTATGGCGCAGTTCGTCATGTTAATGGGAAACCCAACATTGAACACACTAATTACAACATTGCTAATCAGCTCTGCATTTCCAAAGGGACCAGCTCCTCATAGCTGCCCGATCCTGCAAAAATGTCCAATTCTTCAAAACAGTAGCATTACTGAACCTTGAGCTCACGCTAACAATTTATCGCTGTCTTAAGACGGCTTAATTTCGTATTCGTCATTTGACTTATGCGAGCGTACAGCTATATCTCATTTCTAGACAATACGTGTACTTCACTATGAACTCTCTCCAAATTTAACGAGAGTTGGTGGGTAATTGCGTCTGATGGAGGTGAGTATGAACACATTCAAGGGGACTTTTATGACTACCGCCTTTGAAGTCGATATCAATACTATCGCAAATTCATTTTCAACTATGGTTCCTATCTTAGAGGGAACGTACGACCTAACACCTGACGCTATTTTGCTAGAGCAAGAACAGCATGAGTCGGATGTTCGCTCTTACCCAAGACGCCTGCCTATTGCTATTAAACGAGCATGTGGCGCTTTAGTTGAAGATACTCGTGGCCAACTCTTTCTCGATTGCTTAGCCGGTGCAGGTACACTTTCTCTGGGTTACAACCACCCTGAGATTAACCAAGCACTTAAAGACCAACTCGATTCTGGTTTGCCATACCAAACACTTGATATCACGACTCAAGCAAAAGAGACGTTTATCAAGCGAGTTAAAGCTTTTCTTCCTCAAGAATTTTCAAATAACTCGGTTCTTCAATTCTGTGGCCCATCTGGCGCTGACGCTGTGGAAGCGGCGATCAAGCTCGCCAAGCAAACCACAGGTCGCAACACCATGTTTGCTTTCCGTGGTGCTTACCATGGTATGACGAACGGCACCATGGGTATGATGGGTAACCTCGGCACTAAAGAGCGTCGTAGCGGCTTGATGTCTGATGTGCACTTCATGCCTTTCCCATACAACCTACGCTGCCCGTTTGGTATTGGTGGTGAAGCGGGTGCTAACGCGAGCATTCGTTACATCGAACGTATGTTGAATGATGACGAGTCTGGCATCATGAAACCGGCGGCGATGATCGTTGAGCCTGTGCAAGGTGAGGGCGGTGTGATTCCTGCTCCAGCATCTTGGTTACAAGGCCTACGTCGCATCTGTGATGAGCACGGCATCCTACTGATTTTTGATGAGATTCAGTGTGGTGTGGGCAAAACTGGCCATCGATTTGCGTTTGAAGAGTCTGGCGTTAACCCAGATATCTTATGTTTGTCTAAAGCGATTGGTGGCGGACTGCCTATGTCGCTGCTTGTGTTCGATAAGAGCATTGATACATGGAAAGCGGGTGAGCACACCGGTACATTCCGTGGTAACCAATTAGCAATGGTCTCTGGCGCTAAGGCGTTGGAGATCATCGAACGAGATGGCTTAGTTGAGCACGCGAACATCGCAGGCCAATATTTACGTCACGGGCTTGAGAAGATTCAATCACGCGTTAGCTGTATTGCTGAAGTTCGTGGTAAAGGCCTGATGCTCGGTGCTGAGATCAAACAACCAAATGGTGAGCTTAACAAGTTTGGCGAACCACAATCAGACGGCGAACTAACCCTAGCGATTCAACGAGCAGCGTTAGAGCGTGGCTTGATGGTTGAAAAGGGTGGTCGTGATGGCTCGGTAATTCGTTTCCTTCCGCCAATGATTATCTCTTTTGAGCAGATTGACTTTGCACTCCGCGTAATGGAAGAAGCGATCATCGCAGCTGGTGGTGGCTTACAACAAGACCCAACTTCAAGCGAACAAGCAAACCAAGAATGGAACAAGCATTTCATCCATACAGGTTTAGGCGGTAGCGACGAATTTGCTAACGTGATGAACCAAACCACTCAAGCGATGAAAGCGGTTTTTGAACAGGTTGAAACCCCTTATTCGGGTTTAGATCCAAAAGTGCTAGAAGCAGCTATCAATGCTGTCGACCTCGATAACAATCAACATGCTTTGGTTGATGTTGTCGATAGCACTGCAGACCTTGTCGCTGCAAACTCCATCTTCGTGCAACACCCAGACTGTATTGCACACCTTCACACTCCACCTCTTATGGCTTCTGTCGCTGCGGAATCGATTATCGCGGCGTTGAACCAATCAATGGATTCATGGGACCAAGCATCGGCTGCGACTTATGTTGAGCAGCGCGTTGTGGATTGGATGTGTGACAAATACCAACTTGGCGCACAAGCTGACGGTGTTTTCACTAGCGGTGGCACGCAAAGTAACCTAATGGGTTTATTGCTTGCGAGAGACTGGGTCGCGGATAAGCACAATGGTCATTCTATCCAAAAGCTAGGCTTACCAGAATACGCGAGCAAGCTGCGTATCTTATGTTCAAAGAAATCTCACTTCACGGTTCAGAAGTCAGCCTCTCTACTAGGGCTAGGCGAAGCGGCAGTGTGCTGTGTTGACACCAATGCAAACGGCACTATCAAACCTGACTTGCTAGACGCAGAAGTGAAAGCGCTTAAAGCACAAGGGTTGATTCCTTTTGCTGTTGTCGGTACTGCGGGTACGACCGATCACGGTGCTATTGATAACCTTGAAGCGATTGCTGACATCGCCAACCAACAAGATCTTTGGTTCCATGTCGACAGTGCTTACGGTGGCGCGCTTATCTTAAGTAGCCATAAAGCTCGCCTGAAAGGCATCGAGAAAGCGGATTCAGTTAGCGTTGATTTCCACAAGTTGTTCTTCCAAACAATCAGCTGTGGTGCTGTGTTGCTGAAAGACAAAGCGAACTTTAAGTTCCTACTGCATCACGCAGACTACTTGAATCGCGAGCACGATGAGCTGCCAAATCTTGTCGATAAGTCTATTGCGACCACCAAGCGTTTTGATGCATTGAAAGTCTTCATGACGATGCAAAGCGTTGGGCCAAAGCAGTTGGGTGATATGTACGATCATCTCCTAGAGCAGACGCTTCAAGTTGCAGACCTGATTCAGAAGCATGACGATTTTGAACTGCTTGCTGAGCCGTCACTGTCTACTGTGCTGTTCCGATCGGTGCCTCGCAATGGGCAATCAGCAAACGGTGAGCTAGATTTAGACAAACTGAATCAAACGTTAAGACTGGAAGCTTTGACTCGTGGTGTTGCCGTGCTTGGCGAAACGGTCGTGGATGGTAAGAGTGCGCTTAAATTCACTATCTTGAATCCGTGCCTAAAGACATCAGATTTCAAATCTCTAATTAACAAAATTCAAACTCTAGCCACTGAGCTAGCAGAACAACAAGGGTAATTAATACTATGGCTATTCTACAAATTGGTGCAGGCGGCGTTGGTTGGGTTGTTGCACACAAAGCAGCACAAAATAACGAAGTACTGGGTGATATCACAATCGCTTCTCGCACAATCGCGAAGTGTGAAAAAATCATCGAATCTATCAAGGGCAAAAACAACCTTAAAGATTCAACTAAGAAACTAGAAGCACGTTCAGTAGACGCTGATGATGTTGATGCGCTTGTTGCTTTGATTAAAGAAGTTCAGCCGGATCTAGTGATCAACGCTGGTCCTCCTTGGGTAAACATGGCAATCATGGAAGCATGTTACCAATCTAAAGTTTCTTATTTAGATACATCGGTAGCGGTTGACCTATGTTCTGAAGGCCAACAAGTACCACAAGCTTACGATTGGCAGTGGGGCTACCGTGAGAAGTTCGCTGAAGCAGGCATCACAGGTATTCTTGGTGCTGGTTTCGATCCAGGTGTGGTATCAATCTTTGCTGCATACGCGGTTAAGCACTTGTTCGATGAGATTGACTCAATTGATGTAATGGATGTGAATGCTGGTGACCACGGCAAGAAGTTTGCGACAAACTTTGACCCAGAAACCAACATGCTTGAGATCCAAGGCGATTCTTTCTACTGGGAAAATGAAGAGTGGAAACAAGTACCTTGTCACTCTCGTATGCTTGAGTTTGAATTCCCGAACTGTGGTTCTCACAAAGTTTACTCAATGGCGCACGATGAAGTTCGTTCAATGAAAGAGTTCATCCCAGCTAAGCGTATCGAATTTTGGATGGGCTTTGGTGATGCATACTTGAACTACTTCAACTGCATGCGTGATATCGGTCTTCTTAGCCCAGATCCGCTAACACTGCACGATGGTACTGTGGTTCAGCCTCTGCATGTTCTTAAAGCACTACTACCGGATCCAACATCTCTAGCTCCGGGTTACACTGGTTTAACGTGTATCGGTACTTGGGTTCAAGGTAAGAAAGATGGTAAAGAGCGTAGCGTATTCATCTACAATAACGCAGACCACGAAGTGGCTTACGAAGACGTAGAGCACCAAGCGATCTCTTACACAACTGGTGTTCCAGCGATTACCGCTGCACTTCAGTTCTTCCGTGGCGAATGGGCTGATAAAGGCGTGTTCAACATGGAACAGTTAAATCCAGATCCGTTCCTAGCAACTATGCCGGAAATTGGTCTAGATTGGCATGTTCAAGAGCTTGAAGCAGGCCAAGGTCTTCCAGTGATTCATGAGCTGAAAAAATAAGAACTGATTTCTTGTTTTGATTGCTAATTAAAGGGGACATGGATTGTTCCCTTTTCGATGATGATAGCCTTGAAGCTTTGGTATCATTTATTTTGATTTTGTAACTCACTGCGCTCGGACAGGACAAAATCAAAATAAATCACACCAAAATTGTTAATTTACCTTTCCATCTATAGATGCTGCTTGAGTGTTTACAAAAATGACGTTTAAGAAAGAAGAACTAAAAACCCCATATTTCATGATCAACGAAGACAAGTTGATTGCGAACTTAGAAAAAGCCAAGCAACTGAAAGAGATTTCAGGTGTGAAATTGGTACTTGCGCTTAAGTGCTTCTCGACTTGGGGCGTGTTTGACATCATCAAACCGTACCTAGACGGTACTACTAGTTCTGGCCCTTATGAAGTGAAATTAGGTCACGAAACTTTTGGCGGTGAAACTCATGCTTACAGTGTGGGCTACAGTGAAGATGACGTGAGAGAGGTTGCTGACATCTGCGACAAGATGATCTTCAATTCTCAAAGCCAACTTGCTGCTTACCGTCATATTGTTGAAGGTAAAGCTTCACTGGGTTTACGTTTAAATCCGGGCGTGAGCTACGCAGGGCAAGACTTGGCGAATCCAGCACGTCAATTCTCGCGTTTGGGCGTGCAAGCTGACCACATCAAACCAGAAATTTTCGATGAGATTAATGGTGTGATGTTCCACATGAACTGTGAGAACAAAGACGTCGATGCGTTTATCGGCCTGCTTGATTCAATCTCAGAACAGTTTGGTGAGCACTTAGATAAGTTGGACTGGGTGAGCATGGGCGGAGGTGTGTTCTTCACATGGCCTGGCTATGACATCGAAAAACTCGGTCTTGCGCTGAAAGCCTTCTCTGAAAAGCACGGTGTGCAGATGTATCTTGAGCCGGGTGAAGCGATCATCACTAAAACAACCGACCTAGTTGTGACAGTGGTCGATATTGTTGAGAACGTGAAGAAAACAGCGATTGTGGATTCAGCGACTGAGGCGCACCGCCTTGACACGCTTATCTACAATGAGCCCGCATCAGTATTGGAAGCATCAGAAACAGGCAGCCATGACTACGTGATTGGTTCGTGTTCATGTCTTGCGGGCGATCAGTTCTGCGAAGCGAGCTTTGATGAGCCACTTAAGATTGGTCAAAAGCTGCATCTGTTAGACAGCGCGGGTTACACAATGGTGAAATTGAACTGGTTCAATGGCCTTAAAATGCCTTCAATCTACTGTGAACGTAGCAGTGGTGAAGTTCAGAAGCTAAATGAATTCGGCTATGAAGACTTCAAACGCTCATTATCACAATGGTCAGTTAAGTAACTGAATCACAAATTCAGAGCAATACAAAGAGCAGCTAATGAGCTGCTCTTTTTTGTTCTTTAATTTTGTTTATTTAGCTTTCAATCATCACACGAGTATCTTCACTGAGCGTTTCGAGTTCATTAACTACGTCGTCGATCTGTACTTCGATTGGCAGCTTAACGGCGATTTTTGATGTGAATAGACTTGAGCTAACACCGCCGCCACCAGCGATAAAGACGCGGTGACAATCCATATCGAGAATACTGATTCCTTGTCTATCCAATACATGAGTCACTTCGTTGACGATACCTGCTCGGTCGTTAGAGTCGAGTCTCAAGTGATGGACCGTGTCTTGAACATTGTGTGTATGATCGGAATCGACAAACTGCACGATGAGATCTGGATTGGCGCTGAACGCTTCTTTTACAATCGATTCGTTGATGGCTGGAAGTTGAACCTTTAGTACGCCTGCGACTTGGTCTTCAATAAAGTTCACTTTACTGATGAGCCATTTGCCGTCGTTTTCGTGAGTAACCGCAGCAAGCTGTTTGATTGTTGCTGGTGATGCTTTTCCGATAAAGTTTACGATAAATGTACTGTTCATATCAGCCCCCAAGGTTTCAATTATTCTTTGCTAATTAAATGTTTGATATCACGCGATAAAGTTCTTTAATTTCAGTGTAGAAGGTTACATCGAACAATGTTTGACCTAGGTCAATTTTTGAAACTAAGCTTCGATGCAAAAAAAGAGAATGAAGAGTAGGGCACAAAAAAAGCGGCTAGAGAGCCGCTTTTTAGAAGAGTTGTCACTGTGATTGATGATTCAGCAACTTATACTCAATAACTTATATTGAGTAGTACTAGAGACGAATTAGAACGTTACTTTGAAGTTCATACCAACAAACTGAGAGTCGTATGGTGCGCCAGCATCGTAAGCAAAACGTGCAGCGTCTTGGTTATCCCACCAAGGGTTAGTATTCAGGTTAACTTCTGCATCACCGCCCCATGCGTCACTTACCCAGTAGTGAATGTGTCCAACAGGGTTAAGGAAGAATAGCGACACATCACCCATGGTTTGAGAGCCCATCACTTCGCCACCTGAAGCAATGATATCCTGCTCTGCTTCTAGCATCATTTCACCGACAACCGCACCGAAGAAAGGTGTGATGAAGAGATCTTGCCATGAAGGTACTTCTGCAAACGCTTCTACGCCGTATTCCCAGAAGAACGTCGACATAGTCCAAGAGTATAAGAATGACTCAAACTCGTCGTAACCTGCGTGTCGAGCTGCGGTGTAGTAAACACCACCGAAATATGGGTGCATTACGTAGTTTAGGAAGTGTTCGTCACGGTCCCATGTTGGACCAGCAGAAACGTTATCTTTCCACTTTTTACCTAATGAGCTGATATCACGTTGGTCATCATCCCACTTAGTAATACTTTCAGGGAGCAGAGTCATTAGACCCACTGTCGCGACACTCAAGCCAAGAATGGTGTAGGTTTGACCCATTAGGTAATCCCAATCTTTCTCCTGACTCACCAACATGTGTTTTGGTTGTTGGGTTGAGAAGTCGTACTCATCACTCGACTCGCTCAGTGCGTAATTGGTACTAGGCTTGTAGGTGTACAAGTTGTCATTAAAACAGTAATCTTGAGCACATTCATCCGAGTAAGAAAGGTTGATTGGCTGGTCGAAGTCGTATTGGCTTGCAACCGAGTTAACTGACATTAGCATTGAAAATGCGGCAGTAACCTTTGCTAGTAACGGTGATTTGGCCACAAGGGTCTCCATGACAAAGTTTGGAATTGATCAGGGTCACAATTATCTATTAAATGCCTGATTTAGGGAACTAATAATTTATAGCTTTTCCTAAGAAAACCTTAGGTTTAACATTATTAATATTAGTGAAAAGGCGAATTGCTCCAAATTCAACCATAGACCAGTTTGTAAATAATGCAGTGTCTTTTTATGACAACAAGGGATAGAAATATGACGAAAATCGCAATGTTAAGCACAGGTGAAGAAGTTCTTCATGGAGACATTGTAGATACAAACGCAGCTTGGATGTCTGCTGAGTTTTATCAGCATGGTTTTGCGCTTGCTAAGCGCTCAACTGTGGGTGATCAAATGAATGCTCTTGTTGAAGAACTGCTGATGCTGAGCTTTAACTATGATGTGGTTATCGTTAATGGTGGTTTAGGCCCGACAACCGATGATATGAGTGCTGCCGCCGCTGCAGCTGCTTCCGAGCAGAAACTCGTCATGTTCCCTGAATGGCTTGCTCGTATGGAAGAGATGTTCTCTGGACGTGGCATGCCAATGCCAGACAGCAACCTTAAACAAGCTTTGTTACCTGCGAGTTCAGAGATTGTCGATAACCCTGTGGGGACGGCTTGTGGCTTCAAACTGAAAATTAACGATGCGACTTTCTATTTCACGCCGGGTGTACCAAGTGAATTCAAGCGCATGGTGACGTTTGAGATTCTTCCTGACTTGTCGTGTACCTACCCTCAAGTGGTTGCCTCTGAATGCAGTCGACTGTTTACGTTTGGTTTGTCTGAGTCCGGTATCTCTGATGTTTTGGATCAACTAAAGCTGCCAGAAGGTTATGAACTTGGTTATCGCTCTTATCTGCCGTTCATTGAGGTCAAACTGTTTGGTCCTAAGGCAGACTTAGAAACTCGCGTTAAGCTTCTGCAGATGGTTTACAAGCTGCTAGAGAGTAATGTCGTTAGTGTTGATGAGCCGATGATTGACCATATTGGACACATCATGGCGGAAAAAAAGAAGACGTTATCTGTGTCTGAAGTGTCGACCAAAGGTTCACTGTCAGCGTGGCTGCAATTGAATGAGCAGATAGAAGATTGCTTCGGACACTCATGGGTGATGGCTGAGTCAAAAGAGAGCGAACTTGAAAAGAGCGATCCATTAGCCGCGACCTTTGCGCTGGCTGGAGCAACAAGAGATAAGTGCGGAACTGAATTGGCTTTGGTGACTGGTAAGCTGGAAGGCAACACATTCAGCGTTGCATTGTCGACTGAAGCAGGCGAGTGGGGGCAGGTACTTGAGTTTTATCGTCAGTACTCGCGTGAAGACCAACGCAACGTGATTAAGACCGTTGCCGCCGATATGCTGAGAAGGCATTTAGATAACAAACCGATGTTTGGTATTTATTCTTCGGTTAAGCGATTAAAAGACATGTTTATTCCAGCGGCTATCATTAAGTAGCTATGTAAGCTAACGATGTAAGCGAACTCGCTAAGTCTGTATTAAAAACGCTAGAAAAAACGAAATAAAAAGGCCCAACATCTAAATAGGTGTTGGGCCTTTTGTTTATCTAGCCTTCTAGATAACCAAACAAGCAGCGATGTTTACACGCAACTCATGTCTGTAAGAACTCGATTACAAACCGCTTGTCATATGTAGGCTGTAGAACAAACCACGGCCGATTAACTCTGAAGCCAAGAACAATACTAGTGCTAAGCCAAGGTTAACTGGGTTCACTTTTGCTTTGTTCAGCATAGGTAGAATCCAAATCAACAAGCTTGCCATTAGCAGTGCCACTTGAAGAATCACATAGCTACCTAAACCATCGACTAACTCAGACGCTTTTGCCGCTGAAGTTTGGATGTCTCCGATTAGGTTCAGTTTTCCTACTGTCACAAGCAAGCTGATAGCAACAGCGATAACAGCCAACATGGTGATGTTACGGTCAACCGTAAAGCGGCTGTCGTTTGCGAATACAATCACGAACTGAGATAACAGCAAGCCACCCACAACCATCGTCATGATGAAGCTCAGTGGTGTGTAGATGTTGTCCCACGTCGGTACTGTGTTGATCATGTATACGTTGATCATCGCGTACATGAAGATAACACCCAGTACCATCGCGCCAACCATCAGTGCTTTCTGGATAGCAACGCCACCTTTCTTGACTACCGACAGTAACCATTGCAGGCCACCGACAGCGAAGAATGCCGCACCGAAGAACACTTCGTTAGACAACCAAGCCGAACCTAGCTGATTAAAAGCGTTAAACGCGCGCAGTGGAGAGCCAAGGTGCGTTGTCGAGAACATGAAGCCAAGACCCATCAGTACCCATAGGATAAACATTGGAACCTTGTAGCTGTTCAGCTTCTCTTCGTCATGACCAAGTACCAGTGCACGTGCGCCAATCAGTAAGTAACCACCAACCGCAGTTTGCGCCAGCACCGTAAAGAAGATTAAAGACCACTCATGAAAAATCATCTTACACCTCCTTCGGGTTTGCTAGGTGACCGCTGGTATCGCCAGTCGGCTTCGCGTTTTTGTTCAGCTTAATCACGATGTTTGGTAGCGTTTCTGTTGAAGATGGCAGTGGAGCCACATCCGCACCAGAGCCGTACTTCTCGCGAAGTGTATTGATTTCACCAAACTCCAATGCACGAAGTGGGCAAGACTCAACACAGATAGGCTGTTTGCCTTCAGAAACACGTTGGTAACAACCATCGCATTTCGTCATATGACCTTTCTTAGCATTGTATTGTGGTGCGCCGTAAGGACACGCATTGCTACAGTGCTGACAACCAATACATACGCTCTCATCAACCACAACCAAACCGTCTTCATCACGTTTGTGCATTGCGCCCGAAGGACACACTTTCACACACGCTGGGTTAGTACAGTGGTTACAAGCGATAGATAGGTAGTAAGAAAAGACATCTTTCTGAACCCAGGTATCACCATCTTGAGTGAAACCACCACCGGCATATTCGTATACGCGACGGTAGTTCGTTTTGATGTCTAGATCGTTATAATCTTTACAAGCAAGCTGACAGGTTTTACAACCCGTGCATTTACTTGAATCAATGTAAAAGCCGTATTGTTTCATTCCAACCTACCTTATGCTTTCTTTAGCGCTTTGATTTGAACTAGGTTTGTATGCTGAGGGTTACCCTTAGCAAGTGGGCTCGGGCGCTGAGTCGTCAGCACGTTGATAGAGCCTGCATGGTCGATCTTCTGACCATCTGGTGCGTACCATGCACCTTCGCCTAGTGCGACAACTCGAGGAAGAATCCTAGGTGTCACTTTCGCTGGAATATGTACTTCGCCACGGTCGTTGAAAATACTCACCATGTCGCCGCTTTCAATACCACGTTCTTTTGCATCGATTGGGTTGATCCACAACTCTTGCGGTGCTGCTGCTTTGATTTCTGCAACGTTGCCGTAAGTCGAGTGAGTACGAGCCTTGTAGTGGAAACCGGTTAGCTGAAGTGGGTACTTCTCTGCTAGTGGGTCGTTATGACCTTCGAAAGAGTCCGCGTAAATCGGAAGTGGGTGAATCACTTCGTCTTCTTTCAGCTTCCAAGTCTTCGCGATATCAGCCAGTTGCTCTGAGTAGATCTCGATCTTGCCACTTGGTGTGGTCAGTGGGTTCGCTTCAGGATCTTTACGGAAATCTTCATAAGCGATGTAGTGGTGGTCGTAGCTACGTTTGTAGATACCCAGCTCTTTCATCTCTTCGAAGGTTGGCAGTGTTGGATCGTTCTTACGAGTTTCTGCGTAAAGGTGCTCAATCCATTGCTCTTGAGTACGGCCTTCGGTGAACTCTTTTTCTACGCCCATTCTTTTCGCAAGCTGAGTACACATCTCGTAGATAGATTTTGCTTCAAACTGAGGCTCAATCGCTTTCTGCGCGTAGATGAAGTAAGGCATGTTCGCCGCTTTACCGTCCATACACCAGTCGTCTTGCTCAGACGTTGTTAAGTCTGGCAGGATGATATCGGCGTACTTCGCTGAAGACGTCATATGGTTATCAACCACGACAATCATTTCACACGCACTTTCATCTTGAAGAATCGCGTGAGTCTTGTTGATGTCTGAGTGTTGGTTAATGATGCAGTTACCTGCGTAGTTCCAGATCATCTTGATTGGGTTCTTAAGGCGCTCTGCACCGCGAACACCATCAGTGATGTCGGTCATTTCATGGTGACGGTAAATCGCGTCTGTCCACATGAACATTGAAATAGACGTTTCAACTGGGTTTGGCACAGTAGGGAAGCGCACAAATGGAATGTTGATGTCGCTTTCACGAGCGCCGGTTGAACCGCCTGATACGCCCACAGAACCAGTGAGCAGTGACAGCATCGCGATTGCACGACACGCTAGTTCACCGTTCGCAGTGCGTTGTAAGCCCCAACCTTGGTGAATCGCACAGGGTTTCGCTGTGCCCATTTCACGGCCAAGCTTAACGATGGTGTCAACTGGAATACCCGTGATCTTAGAAGCCCATTCTGGTGTCTTCTCTACGCCATCTTCACCTAAACCTAGGATGTAAGATTTGTAGTCGCTGTTTTTAGGCGCTGATGCAGGAAGGGTCTTCTCATCGTAACCGACACAGTATTTGTCTAGGAACGGTTGGTCGACAAGGTCTTCAGTGATCATCACGTGTGCAAGACCCGCTACCAATGCCGCATCTGTAGAAGGACGAATTGGGATCCATTGATCTTCACGGCCACCGGCAGTATCGGTGTAGCGAGGGTCGATGATGATCGTTCTTGCGTTTGATTTGTTTTTGCTTTCAACGTAGTGGTGGATCTGGCCGCCACCAGACATACGCGTCTCAGCAGGGTTGTTACCAAACTGAATATTAAGTTTAGTGTTCTCTAAATCAGAGAAAGAGTTGTTGTTTGCCCAACCGCCGTAGGTGTAGCTCAAGCCTTTCGTGATTTGCGCTGTTGAGTAGTCACCGTAATGGTTTAAGTAACCACCACTTAGGTTCATTAGACGAGCAATCAGCGTTTGAGCTGGTGGCCAAGATTTAGTAACCGTGCCGCCCAGCGTACCTGTACCGTAGTTTAGGTAGATAGTGTCGTTACCGTAGTCTTTGATAAGGCGTTGCATGGTGCCAGCGACTTCATCATAGGCCTCTTCCCAGCTAATACGCTTAAACTTACCTTCACCACGTTTACCCACACGTTTCATTGGGTACTTTAGGCGATCTGGGTTATAAACACGGCGGCGCATCGAGCGACCACGTAGACACGCACGAACTTGGTGATGACCGTATTCGTCAGTGCCTGTGTTGTCTGTTTCTACGTATTTGATTTCACCGTTTTGTACATGCATACGCAGTGGGCAGCGAGAGCCACAGTTTACTGTACATGCACTCCATACGATTTTCTCATCCACATTTTCAGCAACTGCAGCCGCTACTGGTTTGGATTTGAAAGGTAATGCAATACCGCCCGCAAGTGCAGCTGCACTACCTACTGCAGAGGAAGCTTTCATGAAGCCTCTTCGAGTAAGATTCATTACCCCAGATTCTTTCTTATTCGTCATTCTAAGATGCCTTTTACTATTGATAGCTAGCACTTTATAGGTAGTTTGTTCTTTATGTATTTATTTCGAATTATTGATTGATTGGCATCAAATAAGTGTGGAATTTAAAGTTTATGAATTGAATGTATAAAATAGATCAAAGAATGAAATGAGTTAATTAATATAATTATCTTTAAACCTATAACGGTATAAATAATAATGATTATCGATACGCATAAATTGTTGGGTTCGCTATTTTATCAAGCGACAAGTAAAGAACAGTTAATCACCATTGTCGAAGCTTTGGTTGAGAGCGAAGTACTCTCTGAAGAATGCTTGCAGGCATTAAGAAGCGAAGACGAAGATGCGCTCGCAGCAGAGTTCAGCCGCCTGTTTGAAGGCGTTGGAGACATGCCAGCTCCGCCTTGGGGTTCTGTGTACCTAGATAAAGACCGCGTTGTGTTTGGTGCTTCTACGGTTGAGTATCGCCAGTTTTTAGAATTGAATCAGATTGAATTAGACACTGGGTTAAGAGAGCCGGAAGATCAATTTGGTTTAATGTTATTCGCTCATGCGTATTTGTTAGAAAATAATAATATTAATTCAGCTGGTGAATTACTTGAGGGTCACTTATTAACTTGGTCTTCTGTTTATTTAGAAAAACTAAATAAAGCATCAGAGTTATCTTTTTATAAAAAGCTATCGGTTGATGTAATAGATTGGTTTAAGTACTTAATATCTGAATATAATTTAAACGTTGCTACTAAAAAGTTATATATCGACTAATGTCTGAACAAATAAATTCAAATAGACGCGGTTTCTTAACTCGACTTTCTAAACCGGTTAAAGCAGCCGCGAATTATGAAGAGATATCACAGCGCTTGCATGCAAGACCGCCAAGAGCGGTCGATGAGGTGCTGTTTGAGCGTCTTTGCGACGGTTGTGGATTGTGTGAACAATCGTGTCCAAATAGCGTTATTGAGATGCTAGAGGGCAGTGCGCTGCTGAATTTGGATTACAACAGTTGTTCTATGTGTAACAAATGCACTGAAGTGTGTCGGACCGGCGCACTTCATCCAACGGCCACGCCTTATATCGACCTCAAGCCGAGCTTTGCGGATAGCTGCAATAATTACATGCAAATGGACTGTTCAGCATGCCAAACGGCGTGTTCAGCTGGTGCAATACACATCGAAGTAGGAGAGTTGCCTACAGTGGACAAAGATAAGTGTAACGGCTGTGGAGAGTGCCGAAGCGCTTGTTATATTGGCTCTGTGACTCTTAACCTGACTCAGCAATAAACGTTTGGCTTTGTATGACACAAGCCAACAGGAATATTTGGTTGAGTGATAGACGAGTCGCTTTAGATACCTAAAGACATAAATAGAAAAGGGTCCGCATTCCTAAAGGAAGCGGACCCTTTTTTGATTCTTATTGACGATATTCGAACAAAGTGACCTAAAGCCAGCTGGCTTATGCGCGTTTTTGCTTGTTTCTATGAATAACGTTACTCAGCGATAGCTCAGTCTTTGCTTTACAGATACAAGGCAATATCTCATTACCTTGCGTGTAAGCCATAGCAAAACCAACGTACTCGACCTCACCAGAATCCAACGTGCAGCGGCAAGCGCCACAGTGACCATCTCGGCAGTTGTATTCTGGCTCTAACCCAGCTTGTTCCATTGTTTCCAACAGAGTGTTTGAAGGGTTAGATTCAATTGAAGTCAGTTTGTTGATTTTGATTGTTGGCATTACAGCTCAAATCCTTCAAAGTCGTCAGCTTTTACTTCGTTGTCGATTTGGCCAACTAGGTAAGAACTGATTTCTGCTTCTTGTGGAGCAACTTGAACGTTATCTGAAGACAACCAAGCGTTGATCCATGGAATTGGGTTCGACGTTGCTGCTGGGTAAGCCGTACCTAGGCCAACAGCCTGCATACGGATGTTGGTAATGTACTCAACGTATTGGCAAAGAATGTCTTTGTTCAGACCAATCATAGAGCCATCTTTGAATAGGTATTCTGCCCACTCTTTCTCTTGCTCAGCCGCCTCTTTGAATAGGTCGAAACACTCTTGCTTACACTCTTCAGCGATCTGCATGAATTCAAAATCATCTTGACCATTGCGTAGCAAGTTGATCATGTGCTGTGTACCAGTAAGGTGAAGGGCTTCATCACGAGCGATTAGCTTGATGATCTTCGCGTTACCTTCCATTAGCTCACGCTCAGCGAATGCAAATGAACATGCGAAACTTACGTAGAAACGAATCGCTTCTAGTGCGTTTACAGACATTAGACATAGGTAAAGTTTCTTCTTCAGGTCGTGAAGTGAAATCTTGACGTCTTCGCCGTTGATGCTGTGGTTGCCTTCACCGTAGCGGTGGTAGTCAGCCGTTAGCTTGATTAGGTCGTCGTAGTAGAAAGCGATGTCTTTAGCACGCTTCAGAATCTCTTCATTTTCAACGATGTCGTCGAATACTACGCCTGGATCATTCACGATGTTACGGATGATGTGCGTGTAAGAACGAGAGTGAATCGTTTCAGAGAAAGACCAAGTTTCAATCCAAGTTTCAACTTCTGGTAGAGATACCAATGGAAGTAGGGCAACGTTAGGGCTGCGGCCTTGGATTGAATCTAGAAGCGTTTGGTACTTCAAGTTAGAGATGAAGATGTGCTTTTCATGCTCAGGAAGCTTGTTGTAGTCGATACGGTCGCTAGACACGTCTACTTCTTCTGGACGCCAGAAGAAAGAAAGCTGCTTCTCGATAAGCTTTTCGAAGATTTCGAATTTTTGTTGGTCGTAACGTGCAACGTTTACCGACTGACCCAAGAACATTGGTTCTTTTAGTTGGTCATTTTTTTGCTGAGAAAAAGTACTGTAAGCCATAAATGCCTCAAATCCTTTAAAGACCCGTAATAAAACGGACCCTGTTAATGCTTTAAACCCAGAGAAGATAACTCTTCTCTGGGGTCTTAATGTTTATTGCGGTTTAGATCTTACAACCGCCGCCTTCACAATCTTCTTCCGGCACTTGAACTGCATCGCCTTGGTCGTCTTTAGCACCATCACGAGTATTATGGTAGTAAAGCGTCTTAACACCGTACTTGTACGCTGTTAGTAGGTCTTGAAGCAGCTTCTTCATTGGTACTTTACCGCTGTCGTAAACACTTGGATCATAGTTAGTGTTTGCAGAGATAGCTTGGTCAACGAATTTTTGCATGATACCCACTAGGTGTAGGTAACCGTCGTTAGAACCAATGTTCCAAAGTAGCTCGTAGTTCTCTTTAAGATTTAGGAAATCTGGAACCACTTGCTTAAGGATGCCGTCTTTCGATGCTTTCACTGATACGTAACCACGTGGTGGCTCGATACCGTTAGTCGCGTTCGAGATTTGAGACGATGTCTCAGAAGGCATAAGCGCTGTTAGCGTAGAGTTACGCAGACCGTGCTCCATGATCTCTTCACGTAGAGAATCCCAATCGTAGTGCAGTGGCTCTTCACATACTAAGTCGATATCTTTTTTGTAAGTATCGATTGGCAGTAGGCCTTTCGCGTAGTTGGTCTCGTGGAAAGATGGGCAACGGCCTTGCTCTTTCGCTAGTTCAACAGATGCTTTTAGCAAGTGGTATTGAATTGCTTCAAAAGTACGGTGAGTCAGGCCATTCGCGCTGCCATCAGAGTACTTAACACCATTCTTCGCTAGGTAGTATGCGTAGTTGATTACACCTACACCTAAAGTACGACGGTTCATTGTCGACTTGTATGCAGCTGGAAGCGGGTAGTCTTGGTAATCAAGCAGTGCATCTAGAGCACGAACAACCAGCTCAGAAAGCTCTGCTAGGTCGTCCAGTTCATTGATTGCGCCAAGGTTGAATGCTGAAAGCGTACATAGTGCAATTTCGCCTTCGTCATCTTCTACGTTAGAAAGTGGCTTAGTAGGAAGCGCGATTTCTAGACATAGGTTCGATTGACGAACAGGTGCTACTTCAGAATCAAACGGGCTGTGTGTATTACAGTGGTCAACGTTCTGAATGTAGATACGACCAGTAGAAGCACGCTCTTGCATTAGCAGAGAGAAAAGCTCAACGGCTTTAACCGTTTCACGCTTCACTGAAGGATCGTTTTCGTACTTAACGTATAGCTCTTCAAAACGGTCTTGGTTTTCGAAGAACGCATCGTAAAGGCCAGGTACGTCTGAAGGTGAGAACAGGCTGATGTTGCCACCCTGAACTAGGCGAGAGTACATAAGCTTGTTCAGCTGTACGCCGTAATCCATGTGACGAACTCGGTTCTCTTCAACGCCGCGGTTGTTTTTCAGTACTAATAGAGACTGAACTTCACCGTGCCATAGTGGGTAGAATACCGTTGCTGCACCGCCACGAACACCACCTTGAGAACAACATTTTACTGCTGTTTGGAAGTATTTGTAGAAAGGGATACAGCCTGTGTGGAACGCTTCACCATTACGGATTTCAGAACCAAGCGCACGGATACGACCTGCGTTGATACCAATACCAGCACGTTGAGATACGTAACGAACAATTGAGCTTGCTGTCGCGTTGATTGAATCAAGGCTGTCACCACACTCGATCAGTACACAAGAACTGAATTGACGAGTAGGCGTACGTACACCAGACATGATCGGTGTAGGTAGAGAAATCTTAAACGTAGACGATGCGTCGTAAAAACGTTTGATGTAGTCAAGACGAGTCGATTTCGGGTATTTAGCGAATAGACACGCAGCAACTAAAATGTAAAGGAACTGAGCACTCTCGTAGATTTCTTTCGTTACACGGTTTTGCACGAAGTATTTACCTTCGAGCTGCTTAACCGCTGCGTAAGAGAAGTCTAAGTCACGTTTGTGGTCGATGTACTCGTCAAGCTCTTCGAATTCAGCTTTCGTGTAATCTTCCATAAGGTGGCTATCGTATTTACCCATATCAACCAGTTTTGCAACGTGGTCATACAGTGCAGGCGGCTCGTATTCGCCGTACGCTTTTTTACGTAGGTGGAATACAGACAGACGTGCTGCTAGATATTGGTAATCAGGAGTCTCTTCAGAGATTAAATCCGCTGCTGACTTGATGATAGTTTCATGAATGTCAGTAGTGGTGATGCCATCGTAAAACTGAATGTGAGCTTTCAATTCTACTTGTGATACAGAAACATTGTGCAAGCCTTCAGCTGCCCATGTAATCACGCGATGGATCTTCTCTAGATCGATCGTTTCTTTGCGCCCGTTACGCTTGGTAACAGTAAGTTGTTGGTTCATTCTGCTTAATTTCCCTAACAAAACTGAACAAGGCCGTGTTTTTGTGTATTTCTGTGTAATTTTTGTAAATTACGTTTCGGCTTTGTGATCTTGGTCTACCCATACATTGTAGTTCAAACACAACATATAGGGGTCATTTGTTTGTTGGGTTACAAGATAGTGCTACAACTGATATTTTTCAAGGTAAAGAAATGGGGTTGCTTGTGGATAAGTGGTGGATTGAAAAAAAACTGTAAGTGACCACTAACTGATGAGGTTATATGTGACTTGATTGTATAAAAGTCGGCTTTTAATGATGCTTTATTTTTGCACGCCCATAAAAAAAAATTCCTTGATCTTTGGCCAAAATGGGCGATTGATTTTAGGCGATTAAATTTAAATCGAGGTGGTCAAAATGGAAGCTAGCGCACGAAATTTAGACTGAAAAAAGTCGCAAAGTTATGGTAATTGCAACTCTTTTCATTCGTCTTTTTTACAAAAGGTTTTACGGTAGGGCTACCGATATTTTTTAGCCAAAGTTTTGCGTGTGGACGATGTAGTTTACGTCTACATTTGTGCCTAAACGATAAGTGTCCGTAAGAGGATTGTAGTGCAGCCCTGTAATCCCTAGTTCTTGCAGCGGAGTGTTATCGACCATCTTGATAAGTTCTGCAGGGCGAATGAACTTCTCGTGCTCATGAGTGCCCTCAGGAACAATCTTAAGTAGCTTTTCTGCACCAACAATAGCGAACAGGTAAGATTTGAAGTTACGGTTCAAGGTAGAGAAGAACACGTGACCACCCGGTTTCACTAATTTTGAACATGCACTAATCACAGATTGTGGATCAGGAACGTGCTCTAGCATTTCCATACATGTCACCACATCGTAAGTTTGTGGATTCTGTTCTGCATGGTCTTCGATGGTGCTCTGGATGTAATCGAGCTTGGTGCCAGTTTCCAATGCGTGAAGACGTGCCACTTCTAGCGGTTCTTTACCCATATCTAGGCCAGTGACTACTGCGCCCTCAACAGCCATGCTTTCAGCCAAAATGCCGCCACCGCAGCCAACATCGAGGACTTTCTTACCAAATAAACCTTCGGTCTTTTCTAGCACGTAATTTAGGCGCAGTGGGTTGATTTGATGTAGAGGCTTAAACTCGCCTTCTAGATCCCACCAGCGTGACGCCATGTCTTCGAATTTCTTGATTTCTGCTGGGTCTACGTTCTGTGATTTAGTCATAATCGGCATTTCCAAGTTAAATAATGCATCCATGAAATTGCAGGCATTATAACTTGCCTTTTCGCGCTGACCAGAAGATCTACAATTTTGCTAGTTTATTGGATGTAAAGTGACCATGTTTCAGCAAGATATGATGCGGAGGTGCAATTTCTCATCAATTGATTGGCTACAAGGGTCACAAGATGGTAAAAGGAGAGGGAAAGTGATGCCTCCGTAGGTAAATTTGTGTTATATTTTTCGGTCTTATACGTATTCAAAAATACGATCTGACTATAGAGGGAAAATGGCTCTATGAGCGATCTAGCGAAAGAGATCACGCCCGTAAATATTGAAGATGAGCTTAGAGGTTCATACCTAGACTACGCGATGTCCGTCATCGTTGGTCGTGCCCTTCCAGATGTGCGTGATGGCCTAAAACCTGTACACCGCCGCGTTTTGTTCGCGATGAATGTACTAGGTAATGATTGGAACAAACCATATAAAAAGTCTGCTCGTGTAGTAGGTGATGTAATCGGTAAATACCACCCACATGGTGATAGTGCTGTATACGATACTATTGTTCGTATGGCGCAACCGTTCTCACTGCGTTACATGCTAGTTGATGGCCAAGGTAATTTTGGTTCTATCGATGGCGACTCCGCGGCTGCAATGCGTTATACCGAAGTTCGTATGGCGAAAATTGCTCACGAGCTCCTGGCTGACCTTGATAAGGAAACTGTGGATTACGTACCGAACTACGATGGTACAGAACAAATTCCAGCAGTACTTCCTACAAAAATTCCTAACCTATTGGTAAACGGTGCTTCTGGTATCGCAGTAGGTATGGCTACCAACATCCCACCACATAACCTTGGTGAAGTTGTTGATGGCTGTTTAGCATTTATCAATAATGAAGATATCACTATTGATGAGCTAATGGACTATATCCCTGGTCCTGACTTCCCAACAGCAGCACTTATCAGTGGTCGTAAAGGCATCGTAGATGCTTACAAGACTGGCCGCGGTAAGGTTTACATGCGTTCAAAAGCGGATATCGAAGTAGAGAAGAATGGTAAAGAAACCATTATCGTTACTGAGATCCCTTACCAAGTAAACAAAGCTCGTTTGATCGAGAAGATTGCTGAACTGGTTAAAGATAAGAAAGTAGAAGGCATCAGTGCACTGCGTGACGAGTCTGATAAAGACGGTATGCGTATTGTTATTGAATGTAAGCGTGATGCAGTAGGCGAAGTGGTTCTTAACAACCTATACGCTCAAACTCAACTGCAAACGACTTTCGGTATCAACATGGTTGCGTTGAATAACGGTCAACCACAGTTGTTCAACATCAAAGACATGCTTAAGTGCTTCGTAGACCACCGTCGCGAAGTTGTGACTCGTCGTACTATCTTCGAATTGAAGAAAGCACGCGACCGTGCACACATCCTTGAAGCATTGTCTCTAGCACTTGCTAACATTGATGAAATCATTGAACTGATCAAGAGCGCGCCAACACCAGCAGAAGCTAAAGTTGGTTTAGTGTCTCGTGGTTGGGATCTTGGTAACGTTGCTTCAATGCTTGAGCGTGCAGGTACTGACGCAGCTCGTCCTGATTGGTTAGAAGACCAATACGGCATCCGCGATGGTCAATACTTCCTAACGGAAACACAAGCACAAGCAATTCTAGAACTTCGTCTTCACCGCCTAACTGGCCTTGAGCACGAGAAGATTCTAGACGAATACAAAGCACTTCTAGAAGAGATCGCTGAGCTAATGCACATTCTTGCAAGCACTGAGCGTTTGATGGAAGTTATCCGTGAAGAACTTGAAGCAGTACGTGAAATCTATGGCGACGAGCGTCGTACAGAAATCACAGCGGCAGTTCATGACATCGACATGGAAGAGCTGATTGCTCAAGAAGACGTTGTAGTAACGCTTTCTAACGCAGGTTACGTTAAGTACCAAATCCTAAGCGACTACGAAGCTCAGCGTCGTGGTGGTAAAGGTAAGAGTGCAACTAAGATGAAAGATGAGGATTACATTGAGCGTCTGCTTGTAGCTAATACTCACGATAACATCCTATGTTTCTCTACTCGTGGTAAGACATACCGTCTGAAAGTTTACCAACTGCCATTAGCAAGTCGAACTGCTCGTGGTAAGCCTATCGTTAACATTCTTCCTCTAGAAGAAGGTGAGCGTATCACGGCTATCCTGCCTGTTTCTGAGTTCTCTAACGAGAAATTCATCTTCATGGCAACGGGTGACGGTACTGTTAAGAAGACATCACTGGATCAGTTCGCAAACGTACGTGCTAACGGCCTAATTGCAGTTAACCTACGTGACGATGATTCACTGATTGGCGTTGACATCACTAACGGTGATAGCGACATCATGCTGTTCTCTAAATCGGGCAAAGTTGTTCGCTTTAACGAGGACAAAGTACGTGCAATGGGCCGTACTGCCTCTGGTGTTCGTGGTATGAAGCTTCCAGAAGACGATCAAGTAGTATCGTTGATTGTTCCTTCTAACGAAGGCGATATCCTAACTGTGACTGAAAATGGTTACGGTAAGCGTACTGAACTAGCTGAATACCCAACGAAAGGCCGTGCAACGCAAGGTGTGGTTTCTATCAAAGTCTCTGAACGTAATGGCCCAGTTGTTGGCGCTGTTCAAGTTGAAGAAGGCGACGAAATGATGATGATCACCGACGCAGGTACGCTAGTACGTACTCGCGTTGCGGAAGTAAGCCAAGTTGGTCGTAACACTCAAGGTGTAACACTGATTCGTACTTCTGACGACGAGAATGTTGTAGGTCTACAACGTATCGACGAAGTAGAAGAAGCTGAGGTTGTTGAAGGCGAAGCTGAAGTAGCAAACGCTGAAGCAGCAGTCGTTTCTGAATCAAGTGAAGAGCAAGCATCAGACGCTTCTGATAGCGAGCAAGACACTGAGTAATCTTTCACTTCTATAAATAGAAGTTGAGACAAAAAGCCGAGCCATTGTGCTCGGTTTTTTATTACCTAAAATTTGGCTGTGACTTGTGTAAAAGCCAATAGCTAAACCTCGATCAATATTGTTTTAGTGAGAAAAAGGTACAGTAAAGCGTCAATGAAAGGAGAGTGGAATGGATATCTGGTTACTGATTGCTTTGCTGCTAATGAGCCTATTTCTAGTGGTAATCGTGATCGCATCAAACAGAAAGACCAGTCATCTGAAAAGCAACCTCCTTATTTCATGTGTGGCGATATTAGTCAGCATTCTGGTTTGGTCTCAGATGAAACAAGAAGCCCCTCAACTTACTTCAAGTGACGACAGCAGCTATACAACAACAGATTTCCAAAATGAACTTCAGCAGAGCTTGGAGCAAGACCCTAATCAATCAGATCTTTGGTTTAAGCTTGGTGGTGTTTATATGCAGAAAGGGGAGTTTGATGCGGCGTTTACCTGTTACGACTACGCGATTCGCTTAGACCCTCAAGCGCCTTCAGGCTTGTATGCCGCTAAAGCTACCGCACTTTATTATCTCAGTTCACAAGCGATGAGTGATGACGTCAACAAACTGCTAGAGCAATCTATGGATCTTGATCCGAACGATCGAACGGCCTTGATGTTAATCGCGACCGATCACTTCATCAGTATGCGCTACCAACAAGCGATCGATGCTTGGACTCAAATTCTCGATTCTAACCAGAAAGGCATTGATCGTGTCTCTATCATCCATTCGATCAACCAAGCTAAGCAAATGATCCGTTAAACGGACACTATCTGTAATTTCGAGATTATTTGCTTTCTTGCATCTCAATTAAACCGCCAGCGTTGTGGATCTGTGTAAACCCTTGAGCTTTCAAATACTGGTAAGCTTGTCCTGAGCGGTTACCACTGCGGCAATACAAAACGATAGGTTGAGCTTTGTCTATGCTGGCAAAGTGCGTAGCGACTTCAGAAAGAGGGTAGTTAATCGCATTGTCCAGATGACCTTGCTTGAACTCTCCTGGTGTCCTGACATCAACGACCAGCGCACCTTCCTCAATCATTTCCCACCCTGTTTCTGCTCGTTCTGAGGCGTGAAGTCCTGAACTTGTTAATGCGATGCATAATGCCGAAAGCGAAAGTAAGTGCTTCATTCTTTGTTCCTTGAATTAGCTAAAAGGTAATGTGAAATTGGGACGGTTGAGTGCGCCCAAATCTAAAAAACCAGCCACACCTTTACAGTGTGACTGGTTTTATCTTATTGGTCTATTTGAAGGAACTAGTATTCGTAGTTAGCTTCACGCTTTTCAGCTTGCTCTTCCCACTTAGGAACCACGGTGTCTAAGAAGTGTTGCTTCTCAGCATTCATCTTATCCATGTCCATTCCTAGCGCTTTCTGAGCGGCTTCTTTGGTTGAGATATCTGGAATCTCGATTGGATCGGTAATGCCTTTCTTCGCAAGTAGACGAACAATCTTAGTTCGCGCGTCTGCTGCGCGGTCAACCGCCGTTCCAAGAACCTCTAGGGCTACTTCAGGTGCGTGCATGTGAACACCGTGAGATGCGATCGCGTAATCCCAGCGCCATTGAGCGTGACGGATATCTTGTAGGATGGGCTCCATCTCTTGTTCTGTTGCGCCTGCTTCCCATGCTGCGCCAGCTTCAAAGTGAGCGGCTACGATTTGTTTCTCAGCAGTCAGCTTCATGTTCAGCACTTGCGCTTTACGGCTTGAAACGATGTTAAGCATGGTCTCTTTAGATTGAGTGTGACAGTTTGCACAGGTATCTTCGAAGCGGTCGAATGGGTTACCCACTTTATGGTCGGTATAAACGGTGCCATCTTCTTTGGTCACTTTCGGCATATGACAGTCAGCACAAACGACTTTGTTCTTACCGTGGATGCCTTCACGCCAAGTTTCGTAACCTGGGTGCTGAGCCTTTAGCATTGGTGCTTTAGAGACTTTATGTGTCCAATCTTTAAAACCAATCTGATCGTAGTACTCTTCCATCTGTTCAACACGCGTCCCTTTATCCCAAGGGAATTTCACACCTTTTGTTGGACCCGTGAAGTAGTATTCCACGTGGCACTGTGCACAAACTGAAGCTTGTTGGTCTAAACGGCTTTGCTCATCAAACTTTTTACCAATCGCTTCGAAAGCGCGTTCAACATAAGGGCGCGTCACTTTCAGTGCTGGCTCGCCATTTTTGAACTCATCGCTTTGGGTGTCATGGCAGTCAGCACAACCTATAGGGTTAACGATCTCGTTACCAAGACGTGCCCACTTACCTTCGAAGTAGCCATCTTCACCGCGTTCTTCAATAACACGTGCAACGTCTGGGCTCTTACAGCTCCAACACGCCATTGGCATTGGACCTGAGCTTTCGTCGGTCGGACCGCCAGTACGCAAGGTTTGTCTTACATCGTCAATCGCATAGAAGTGGCCGCGCGCTTTGTTGTAGTCTTTTGCGAACCCGTAGCCAGCCCACATGATAACCATGTTGGGATCTTCTTTTAGTGCGTCTTCAATGGTTTCGCTTTCTGAAGTTTGTCTCCATGAATGATATTGATCTGGGTGGTTTTGCTCGAACTGATCGTTACGAGGATCGCCAATTTCTTTTTGTTCAGACGCAGCAAAACTGGTCGCGCTTGCTAATGACGCGCTAACCATTAATAGTGCTGTGACCGAATTACGTATCCAATGCTTTTTCACAGTGATATCTCCAATATACTGATTTTTATACCAAGCGTTGTGAGTTTGCTATTCAAATTAAGAACTGGAGAATTCCTGTTTATATTAATTCATAAACAAACACATTTTGTTACGTGTTGGATATAGATTGTCCCAGATCAATTAATGGCAGTGACCTTAGTCACGTTGAAGTTTATATAACCCTAAAGTGGTATTGGTGGTTAGTTTAATTAGAATTTAACTGAGAATTATTATCATATATAACAATCAATTACCTAAATTGACCATGATATAAATAGGGTGATTGCGTTCACAGATTAACCTATCGAAATTTCGTATTACCCAATTAGAGGTATATTCTAACTATAGAAAGCGTTGTGGCTTATCCAAAATAAGAATTGATATCATTTAAACGGTAATAATATCGTTTAAGGGTACTTTTGTTTAACCGGAATATTATTTAGTTGAGAGTTAAATAATGCCGGTATAAGGAAAGGATAAAATGGGCAATATTAAATTGGCCATAGTCATAATGCTTAAATCCCTTCTAGCATTCTGCCTCTATGGTTATTCCATTCATGCTGTTGCTGAGCCTGCTGTTACGCCAGTAGGGGAATCAACAAGACATGAAGTCGAATTAATCCGTGACAAAGACTACAAGTGTGTTCAGTGCCATAAAGATTCAAAAGAAACGGTATTGGGTTCACATGGTGAAAGTGCACACGCTTTGCTTGGCCGTGAAGTAAATTGTACCGACTGTCATAGTTCTATTAGCCCCGACCACCGCGAAGGCGCGCCTAAAGTGGTGAAGTATCGTGAGGCTCAATCACAACCAGGTACCGACAAGGTTTACCTAGATCCTAGCTTAATTTTAGATGCCAATAGCCAGTGTATCGATTGTCACAAGCCTGATGATCTGCGCGAAGCGAGCTGGACCCACGACGTTCATGCGCAAAACTTAACGTGTTCAAACTGCCATGATGTTCATGCGACAGAAGCAAAGGTGTTGGGCTTAGATAAGAAGCAAACCATCAAGCTGTGTGTGGATTGCCATTCAGACTTCAACCAGAAGAAAGAAGGGGAATAATCTATGAGCTGCTCAAGAAGAAACTTTTTAGCTGGCGCGGGTGCCGTTATTTTTACTACAGGTGTTGCGGGAACCGCAGCGGTGACAAGTCGTAAAACGTTGGCCAATGTTCAAGAGGATGGGGCTAAACGTTATGGAATGATTCATGACGAAACCGCGTGTATTGGTTGCACAGCTTGTACAGAAGCTTGTCGTGAAGTGAACAAAGTGCCTGAAGGCGTATCGCGCTTAGAGATTATTAAGAGCGAACCCCAAGGCGAATATCCCAATGTTGATTACCGTTTTACTCGTAACTCTTGCCAACATTGTGATAACGCGCCCTGCGTGATGGTTTGCCCAACAGGGGCGGCCTACAAAGATGAAAAAACCGGCATTGTCGATGTTCATCAAGAGAAGTGTGTTGGTTGTGGTTATTGCTTATTAGCTTGTCCGTATCAAGTGCGCTTTTTCCATCCAGAGAACAAATCCGCAGATAAATGTAACTTCTGCCGTGATACCAATCTTGCACAAGGGAAGTTACCGGCTTGTGTCGAATCTTGCCCGACCAATGCGTTAGTATTTGGCGATCTAAATGACCCTAAGAGTGAGATAAATCAGGTGCTTAAATCTGAGGTGGTTTACAGAGATAAGGCTTATCTCGGTACTCAGCCAAAACTCTATAAAGTGCCACACCAAAAAGGGGAGATCTGATTATGAGTGCATGGGACACAGCTTTTCAGTCTGGTACCGTGGTATGGGACTGGATTATAGCTATCTATCTATTTCTCGCGGGGATGTCGGCGGGTGCCGTAATGATCTCCATTTACCTAAAACGTAAGGTCATTGAAGGCGATCCTGCTCATAATGGTGTGTTAAAGGCGACCGCTTTTCTTGCGCCATTTGGGATCATTTCAGGCCTACTGATCTTGGTTTTCCACCTGACAAAACCGTTATCTTTTTGGAAGATCATGATCTTCTATAATCCGACGTCTGTGATGTCGATGGGTGTGATCTTATTCCAAGTGTATATGGTGATCTTATTTCTTTGGATCGGCATTATATTTAGAGATCAAATCGTCGTATTTTTAAATGACCAAACATGGTTAAAAGGACGACTCGATTTCGTCAGTAACTGGATTGGCAAATTAGAAGTGTTTGAGAATGCTTTGGAAATATTCTTAGCTGTTCTTGCGCTATTACTTGCGGCTTACACTGGCTTCTTACTCTCTGCGCTAAATACCTTCCCAATGCTGAATAACCCAGTGTTGCCGATATTGTTCTTATTCTCGAGTTTATCCTCGGGAGCGGCGGCATGTATTTTATTTGGTGTGTTGGTCTTTAAGGAGTCTCCGCATAGTGCGAGTATTTCTTGGATCCACGGCTTCGAACGTCCTGTTGTTATGTTTGAACTGTTTGTCCTTGTTACTTTCTTCACTGGGTTGATATTTGCTGGTGGTCAAAGTGAGCAGGCAGTATGGAACGCGATTGGCGGTGGTTTCTGGGCAAGTTGGTTCTGGTATGGCGTAATTGGTGTGGGTATGGTTTTACCCTTGTTGCTTAACGCCGTGACACCAGCATCGGTTCGCCATAGTACTGTGTATATTTTCTCTGTTACTTCATTGAGTCTGATGGGCGTATTAATGCTGCGAACTTTTGTCCTTTATGCAGGGCAGTTAACGATAGCTTAATTTCGCTCAAGTTTATTAGTGAGCAGATGTTGGATACTAAATATCTGCTTATTAATGAACATGTTCTTAATAAACATGAGATGGGTGTTCAGATCGGCTCTGCTCAAGCGGAGCCTTATTGAGGTGATATGGTCGGTTCTTTGGGGCTGTTTAGTTTGGTGTTGGTTGCTGTACTCAGCAGCATTATTGGTGTGCATTCGTTTTACCAAATGCTAAATAAACGGACGCAAAATCTAGGTTTAATCCGCAGTTTCTCTCTTTCAAGCGCGCTGTTTTCTCTCACTTCTGTCGCGTTGCTTGGCTATGCCTTTATCAGTGATGACTTCTCTATCTTATATGTAGCTGAGCATTCAAATACTCAATTACCCTCATTTTTTAAGCTTGCGGCCGTATGGGCAGGACATGAAGGTTCCTTGTTGTTTTGGGTACTGACGATCAGCGTCTGGTCTGGCGTGATCGCCTTACAAAAACACTATTCGAATGAATACCAAAGCCGAGTGCTGTGGGTGATGAACCTACTGCTCGCGATATTTGCTTGGTTCACGTTATTCGCATCAAATCCGTTTGAAATGAATTCGATCTTGCCGCTAGAAGGGCGTGACCTTAACCCAATGTTGCAAGATGTCGGTCTGATTTTTCACCCGCCATTGCTTTACCTTGGCTATGTCGGCTTTTCTGTGGTGCTGGCATTTGCAGTTGCTGCTTTGCTGGTGGATCCGATTGAGTTCGATTGGGTCGCTCATTGTCGCAGTTGTTGTTTGGTCGCTTGGATCTTTTTAACCGCAGGGATCATTCTTGGTTCTTGGTGGGCATACTACGAGTTAGGGTGGGGTGGTTGGTGGTTCTGGGACCCGGTAGAAAATGCCAGCCTATTACCTTGGCTAACATCAACCGCTCTATTGCACAGTTTGGGTGTTGCTAAAGGCAAGCAACAGTTGCTGAAGTGGTCACTTAGCCTTGCTTTCATTACGTTTTGTTTGAGTATCTTAGGCACCTTTATTGTTCGTTCTGGCGTATTAACGTCGGTACACGCTTTTGCAGTCGACCCAACCAAAGGGATTGCACTGCTGCTGATATTAGTTCTGGTACTGGTGAGTTCATTTTCTCTGCTTATCGTCAGAGGAGAGTCTTTTGAATCAAGCCCGATTACCAGTTTCGCCAGTAAGAGTTTTTTGAGTTTAGTTGCGGTGCTTATTTTTGTTCTGGCGACTGCTGTCGTGGTGTTCGGCACGTTTTATCCTATGGTCTTTGAGTTGCTTGGCCTGGGAAATATCTCGGTCGGCGCGCCTTACTTTAATCTCTTGATTGCACCTTTGGCTTTGCTTGCGTTGGCTGTCGTCGGCCTTGCCCCATTGCTGACTATTAAGCCTCAAGCATCGAAAGGCGTTATTACGTTGATCGCTCTAGCATCTATTTGCCTCGGGTTTGTCTGTTACGCTTTGCAAGTAGAGAAGGTCCAAGTGATGGTGCTGATGACATGGTCACTCGCATTTTGGGTTTTACTCACTCATGTGTATGGTTTGGTGGTAACGCGCAGTTCCAAGTTCCAACGCAAAGTCTGGGTGATGACCTTTGCCCATGTTGGGGTTTCGGTGTTAGCGGTAGGTGCTGCCATGAATAGCTACCACTCGTTTGAGCGCAGCTATAAGTTAAGCCCAGGCGTAGAAGTCGAATTCATGGATTGGACGCTTTCTCATCGTGATACTGAGCTGTATGTCGCTTCAAACTTTACCGCAGAAAAAGCGATACTCAGCCTAGAGTCTGGCGAGCAGCGCTTTTCTATCGCGCCGGAAAGAAGACATTACCAAGTTCGAGTCATGAACATGAGTGAGCCAGCAATGAAATGGTTCTGGCATGGTGATGTTTATATCACCATGGGTGAGAAAGTTGATTCCACCGCTTACGCATTTCGTGTTCAGTATAAGGCGTATGCGCGCTGGATCTGGTTTGGTGGGCTGTTCTCCATTATCGGCGCTTTACTCTCATTGACTCATCGAAAAAAGACAACCGTTAAGGCGTCTCAGTATGCATACCAGCGTTCGTAAAAAGCTAATTAGTCTAATTGCCTTAGCATTGATAGTGGTGCTGGGGTTTGTCTTTGCGCTTGATAATAAGCAGCAGTCGACCATGGTGTCTGAACAACAAAGGGCATTTCCAGAATTTACATCGAGTGCGTTAGTGAATAGTGAAGGCATCAGTAGTAAACAGGAAATTACGTTGGCTGATGTCACGCAGCACCCTTATCAACTGGTTAATGTATGGGCATCTTGGTGCGGGATATGTAAAACCGAACATTCATTTTTGCTTCAACTTCACGATAAAGGCATTCCCATCGTTGGGCTCAATTATCGAGATAACTCTGGGGCTGCGATTAACGTGTTATCGAACGATGGCAACCCGTACTTAACCGTGATCAGTGACCCTCAAGGCAAGTTAGCGTTAGAGTTGGGCGTAATCGGCACACCTGAAACGTATTTGGTTGATGCCAATGGCCAGATCATTAAAAAGCTATTGGGCGTGATTAATGAAATGGTATGGAAAGATGAGCTTGCGATGTATTTTGATGGTGTGAATGGATGATGAAGTCTCTAATACAAACCTTGTTTATGCTGTCAGCTCTTTTAGTGATTAGCCTTTCAACCATGGCTGAAGATCTGTTTACTGCCAGTAATACAGAGACGAGTATTCAAGTTGAACTGTTTGAGTTTGAAAACCCAGAACAACAGCAACGTGCTATTCGCTTGGCGAAAACGTTACGCTGCCCACAATGTCAAAACCAAAATCTGATTGAATCCAACTCACCAATAGCAAAAGACTTACGCCTTGTTGTGTTCAATATGGTGAAAGCAGGGAAGAGTAATAATGAGATTACTCGATATATGACGGAAAGATTTGGTGAGTTTGTACTTTATAAACCGGCAATGACGGCTTCAAATCTATTACTTTGGTTGCTACCGAGCCTATTACTTCTCTTATTTATATATTTATCAGTAAAAAGTGTTAGGAAGAGCTCATAAAAATTGTGTATTACTGTTTACCAACTGACCTGTATTTTGTAACATTAACCGATTATAAAGGCTAAGCACTGCTATATAAGGATGTATCTGTGGATAACGTAATCTCAAATTTAAAGAAAGAGTTCCATACTCATGTCCAGTCAGATAAATGGGCAGAGAGATACAGTGCTAAGTCGAGCATTTCTACGCTTACGCAAGAAGAGCTAACCGAATTAGAGAATGCTTGGGTGCAACTTGTCATCTGGAAGCAAACTCAAGTAAGTTGAGCGTTCTGTAAAAAAGTGTAGTTTTAGCCGCAACTGTTTAATTTATAACCCCATGTTGGTCATCCCAATGTGGGGTTTTTTCTTACTTGAAAAATAATTGTTATGTTATAACAATTTGTACAAGGTCGACCTTGAAAAAAATTGTTAACAGCCTCATAGTGTCTATCATTAGATAGTTAGCTACAAAATATTGCCTAGACATATAATGTAGCGTCGTTAAATACATCGAATTTTCAAGTGAGTATAGCTATGGCGGAAGTGCGTGCCAGAATAGATTTCAAAGTAGGGGTAACAAGCAGTATAGATGCTGAACTTCTGTCTTTTCATGGATTGAAAACAGATAAAGAGCATGTTGCTGTGATATTTAAATCAGCAGACAAGACACAAGACATACCTCTTGTTCGTATGCACTCTGAGTGCCTGACTGGTGATGTTTTCCATTCCTCTCGCTGTGACTGTGGTGAGCAGCTAGACGAAACCATTAGAATTATGGGTGAGACGGGTGGAGTGATTCTTTACTTACGCCAAGAAGGTCGTGGTATTGGCTTGTACAACAAAATCGATGCGTACCGTCTGCAAAGCGAAGGCATGAACACCTATGAAGCCAACAACCACCTAGGTTTTGGCGATGACCTACGCGATTTTACTGAAGCTGCTGAAATGCTACGTGCCTTAGGTACTACAAAAATCCGCTTAGTCACCAACAACCCTAAGAAGATCAATGAGCTAAAATCTTTTGGTATTGAGATTGAAGAAGTGGTGAATACCTCTGCTCATATCAAATCGGGTAATGAAAGCTACCTGAAGGCAAAAGTCTCACACGGTAAGCATAATCTGGATATCTGATTAGCCTCTTTGTTACGCTTAACATAAAAATGTTTAAAGACCTCACATATGTGAGGTTTTTTTGTATTTATCTTGCAATAAAATTGTAAGTTTGTATTATTTCAATCCGTAGTGCAAATGATAATGGTTTGCACTATTACTACGAATAATAATTTAAAGCTCAACAAGGATGCTTCATGACCATTAAATCTTTAGTGACAAAAGCCGTAACTTCGTCACTCATTTTTGCCTCTGCTTCTTCTTTCGCAGCAGTAACTCAAGATCAAGTTGTAGAACATTACGCAGATATTGCGCATGCAGTGTTTGCAGATTCAGTAATTACAGCAAAAGCGTTGAACTCTTCTATTGATACCTTCTTAGCTTCTCCTTCTGCTGGCAACTTCGAACAAGTAAAACAAGCTTGGCTTGAGTCTCGCGTACCATACCAACAGTCAGAAGTTTTCCGCTTCGGCAACGCTGTTGTTGATGATTGGGAAGGCCAACTGAACGCATGGCCACTAGATGAAGGCCTGATTGATTATGTTTCGACTGATTACCAATATGAACTTGGTAACGAAGGCGCTAGCGCAAACATCGTGGCTAACAAGACTTTCCAAATTGGTCAGACTACCGTTGATGCAACCAACATCAGCCCTGAGCTAATCGCAGACTTGAACGAGATCGGTGGTTCTGAAGCGAACGTAGCGTCTGGCTACCACGCAATTGAATTCCTACTTTGGGGCCAAGATTTAAACGGTACAAACAGCGGTGCAGGTGAGCGTGCTTACACTGATTTCGTTGTTGGCGCTGAGTGTACTAACGGCAACTGTGACCGTCGTGGCGCATACCTAAAAGCATCTGCTGAGCTACTTATCCAAGACCTAGAGTGGATGGAAAAGCAGTGGGCTGAAGGCGAGAAAGGTAACTACCGTCAAGAACTGCTTTCTGAATCTAGCGAAAACGGCCTACGTAAAATGTTATTCGGCATGGGTTCACTGTCTCTTGGTGAGCTTGCTGGTGAGCGTATGAAGGTGGCTTTAGAAGCTAACTCTACTGAAGATGAGCACGACTGCTTCTCTGATAACACGCACAACTCTCACTACTACAACGAGCAAGGTATCTACAACGTTTATACGGGTCTATACAAGCGTGAAGACGGTACTCTGCTTTCAGGTCCTAGCCTGTTTGACCTAGTAGAGCAAAAAGATGAGCAAGCTGCGAAAGAGATCCAAAAGCAGTTTGACTTAGCACGTGCACAAGTTGGCCAGCTTGTTGTTTCTGCAGAGAAAAACAACCAGCATTTCGATCAGCTAATTGCTGCTGACAACGCTGCGGGTAACGCACTAGTAAACAAAACAATTGTTGCGCTAGTGTCTCAAACGGCTGCGATTGAGCGTGCTGCTGGTGTGATTGGCATTGATAGCCTAAACCCAGACACAGCGGATCACGAGTTCTAAGAACCCGAGCCGACACAAATGTAAGGGCTCTAATTGAGTCCTTAAATGTTTGATCCTCAAGAAAGCCACACCCACATAAAAACTAAAATCAAACACACAGCAAGGCAATGTATGAAGTCGTATCTCTCAGCCTCACTATTAACCGCACTGTTTTTCGTATCTCCATTACACGCTCATGAAACCTACTCTGGCGGCAAAACGACCGTGAAGAAAGAAGGAGCGAACGCTTTTTCCCTTCCCGCAGCCAATCTACCAATGAGTAAGCGCTTGGATTTCAGCGTAGGTAATAGCTTCTTTAGAAACCCTTGGGTTCCTGCACCGTCATCAACCGATGCTCGTGATGGGTTAGGACCACTATTTAATACTAACGGCTGTCAAAACTGCCACATCAAAGATGGTCGTGGTCACGCGCCAGAAGAAGGAGATGAGAACGCAGTATCCATGTTGGTTCGTTTAAGCATTCCGGCTGAAACGCCTGAGCAGCGACAAGCCTTCATTCGAGATGGTGGAATTCCAGAGCCGACGTACGGCGGTCAGCTACAAGATTTTGCGCTTCAAGGTGTAAAACCAGAGGGCAAAGTGAACATTAGCTACACGGATGTTCCTGTTGAATTCAAAGACGGCACCGTCGTTACTCTGCGTAAACCCACTTTAAATATTACTGAACTTGCTTTCGGCGAGATGCATCCTAAGACCGAGTTTTCAGCTCGTGTTGCGCCACCAATGATCGGCCTAGGTCTGCTTGAGAGCATCCCACAAGAAACGATTCTTGGCTTCGCGAAGCAACAAGCTGCGGACAGCCAAGGCGTAACAGGCAAAGCCAATTATGTTCTTGATGTTCAAACTAACGAAATGGCGTTGGGTCGATTTGGTTGGAAAGCCGGACAGCCAAACCTAATGCAACAAAATGCTGCAGCATTTAACGGCGATTTGGGCCTGACAAGCAGCTTATTTCCGAATGAAAACTGTACATCAGCGCAATCAACCTGTGATGATTTTCCAAATGGTGGCGAGCCAGAAGTCAGTGACAACATCTTAGATTTTGTTGAGTTCTATTCGCAGCATCTCGCGGTACCTGTTCGTCGTAATGTCGATAACCCAGCGGTTGTTCAAGGTAAAAATCTGTTCAAAGAGATTGGTTGTCAAAGCTGTCACCAAGCTGAAATTCGCACGGCAGAGCGAGAAGGTCTGTCTGCATTATCTAATCAGTTAATTAGCCCATATACCGACATGTTGCTACACGACATGGGTGAAGGCTTAGCGGACAATCGCCCTGAGTATCTTGCCAATGGTCAAGAGTGGCGTACCACACCACTTTGGGGATTAGGTTATACCAAAGAAGTGAATGGTCACACCTTCTTACTTCATGATGGTCGTGCGAGAAATGTTATGGAAGCTGTGCTTTGGCATGGTGGTGAAGCAGAAATGGCGAAACAAAACGTTTTAGCTCTTAGTAGCAGCGAGCGTGAAGCGCTATTGGCGTTCTTAAACTCGTTATAGGCTGAGTTGAATTCAGTTTAGTTAACGGCTAATGGCTTAAGAAAGCCGCTATCAAAAGACTGACTGCCGCTGAACTTGTAGCAATACGAGGTCAGCGGTCGTTTCATATTTATTGAACTCATATAATTAAAAGAAAAACTAGGAAGTAAGGTAACAGCATGGCACATAAATTCTTGTTAATGCCTTTATCGGTATTAGTCATAGCAGGCTGTCAATCATCGGGTGAGCAAGCCGCTTCATCTGAGGTTAACGGTGTCTCTTATCAAGCAGATACAACCAATCATATTAGTCGCAGTGTTTATCAGCAGGAGTTTGATTCTGCAGTCCTATTCGCCAAGCAAGCCAACGAGCTGGAAGTCTTGATGCAAGGGTACTGCCAAACTAATGATGTTGAGTTAGATGCTTTGAAAAATCAGTGGCAGCTCACCATGAACAGTTGGATGGCACTGCAAGGACAAGAAAGAGGCCCAACGGCGGCACTTGAAGAGAGCTGGAATGTTCAATTCTGGCCAGACAAAAAAAACACCACCGGCCTAAAAATGCGCCAGCTGACTCAGCAAGATAAAGCTTGGTCTCAAGATGAAATTGCTCAACAGAGTGTGACGGTTCAAGGACTAGGTGCGCTCGAGTGGTCTCTTTACGACGAGCAATCTCCACTACTGCAAGATAAAGCGTCTGGCTGTCAATCTTCACAAGCTATCGCACAAAACTTGGCGATGAAATCGGCTTCTATTGCTGAGGCTTGGCAGGTTAACCCTTGGTTAGCGTTAGACGAGATGCGTTGGGAGTCTGAATACATCGCTTTACTGACTAACCAACTTGATTACAGCATGAAAAAGCTGAGTCGCCCAATGGCTAAAATTGGTCATCCACACCCATATTTCTCGGAATCTTGGCGCGCTCAAACCTCAATGACTCAGCTGAAAGCGAACGTAGCGGCGCTAGAGAAATTGTACTTAGCAGATGGTAGTGGTCTTGATGGTTTATTGAGAGAGAAGGGCTTAAATGACCTTGCCGATCGTGTTGCAGCCCAGTTCACGTTAACGTTAGATACTTGGCCGACAGATTCTAGCTTGTTTACTCTCCTACAGAGCAAAGAAGGCTACCGAGATGTGCTGACTCAATACAACAAACTAGAACGTTTGAAGTACCTGATTCATGAAGAAGTAGCGATAGAGCTTGGCGTGGTAATAGGATTCAATGCTACCGATGGTGACTGATAATACGAGAAGATCGTTACTCAAGGCTGCACTGGGTTGTGCAGCTGTTCCATTGCTTCCGTTTGGGTGTGCGACTCGAAAGGATGGGGTGAGTGCGTCGAACGATCCCCAACTGATTGGCTGTGCGCTTAATGGTCGTGGTCAATATTCTGCAGTTGTAGCTGACGAATTTGGCATGCCACTGAGCCAACTTCCCATCCCCAATCGTGGCCATGGCGTCGCGATTTGCCCAACCTCATCGCATGCGGTGGTTTTTGCTCGTCGTCCTGGTGACTATTTTATGGTGTTTGACTATAAAAACGGTCAGCAGATCAAAATGGTCGTCAAAGGTAACAACCGCCACTTCTATGGTCATGGGGTTTACTCATTAGATGGCAAGTTACTGTATGCCACCGAAGGGAAAACCGACACCAGCCAAGGCGTGATTGGCGTGTACGATGTCGAACAAGGCTATCGTAAGGTCGAGGAGTTCACTGGTTTCGGTATTGGTCCACATGAAGTGATCATCATGCCTGATGGTAATCTCGCGATTGGCGTTGGTGGCGTTCACACTGATGGCAGAACACCGAAAAACCTCGATTCAATGCAACCGAGTTTGAGTTATGTTTCTCCTGAAGGTGTGTTGCTTGATCAGGTTGAATTGCTAGACAAGAAGCTGAGTATTCGACACTTAGCCCATGATGGTGCTGAAACCGTACTTTGTGGTCAGCAATATCGTGGTGAGCCAGACGAGTATCCTTCGCTTTTGGCGATGCATACCAAAGGCGGGCAGTTTGAATCACTGAACGCAGAGCCTGAGCAATGGGCAAGATTTAATCACTACATCGCAAGTATTGCGGCGTCAGATGATTGGATTATCGCGACCTCGCCAAGAGGGAATTGCTACGGTATTTGGTCTAAAGAGAGCAAAGAATTAGTTGAGCTGTCTGCGCTGTCGGATGCCTCTGGTGCTGTGCTGCTTGATGGAGAGTTTCGACTCAGCTCTGGGGCGGGCAGTGTGGTTAGCCAACGCAAGCCTTATGAGAAATCAACTCAGCAATCATCGGTCCAGTGGGATAATCACTGGGGTGCAATCTGACTCATAAAATCCCTTAAAAAATAACATGCTTACTCCCGTTTCTTTGCCATACTTATGGAATTACTGGTGACGGAGTTAAGCATGTTAGCAAAATACTTCTGTGGATTATTGGTGTTAGTTTCCGTGCATGCATGGAGCTATGCGAGTTCTGACGAGAGCCGTTTCATTCCGGCGGAATCAGAACTTTCTTTTATGCTGATTTATCCAGAGCTGACACAGAGTATCTATCAAGACACTTCTCTGCCTATTCTTTGGGATTCACCGGAACTTGTTAAAGCGTTTGAGTTCCAATTGTCGCTTCTTGAACAAGCGCAAATGGCACCGCTTTTTGAACGACAATTCAAGCAAATCCGCCAGTATCAATCTCGTCGTCAATGGCAAGAGTTAGACATCTTACTCACTGATACCTATATCTATTATCTTAGCTACGTTGAAAACGCGCCGCTTGCCGGAAAAGAGTGGTACTTCTCGGGTAAGCTGCATTCTAAATTGCCTCCACCTTCGCCGCATATTCTGATAAGACTGAAAAGCAGCGTTGCCAATGATTACTTATTGGAGATGGTGTTGTCTTACGCGCCGCCTGTTGGGGATTTTGACCAATTCAAAGCAACCTATTCGGTGTTAGAAACCGCCTCTGAACTCAATATTGAACGATATAGACAGAAAGGTTTGAAGCGCTTGGGTGACGAGCTTTCAGACAAGACGGTTCTTGTTGAGCGCATTGCTTTGGTTGGTGTTGATACCTCGATGATCGCGGTCGATTTGCCCAAGTTCGATCGAGATCTGCAAAAGGCGATTAAATCTTTCCAACGCATGCACGGTCTTACGGATGATGGGATCATCGGGCCAGACACGATCAAATGGATCAATATGGGCTTTGATGATCGACTTACTTCCCTAGCATTGAACGCCGAGCGTGCCCGCTTATGGCCAAGAAATAGAGACTCACTGATTGTGGTGAATGTACCTAGTTTTGATATGAAGTATTGGGAAGATGGGGAAGAGGTTTTTGAATCTAAAGTTGTGGTTGGGAGAAAATCGAGAAAAACACCACTCTTAGAGATAAAGCTTGATTCGGTTATCTTAAATCCGACTTGGAACGTGCCATGGAAAATCATGGTTAAAGATATCTTGCCTAAAGTAAAAGCCGACGAGAGTTATCTTGAAACACACAATTTTCAAGTGATCGATGGTTGGCGTTCGATGGAAACTGTCGATACTACCGAGATAGATTGGCAAACGATTAACTTTAACTCTTTTCCTTATCGAATGCGCCAGCAAGCAGGCTCTAGTAACGCATTGGGTTTGTATAAGTTCAATACGCCCAACAAGCGAGCCATCTATCTCCATGACACCCCAAGTAAAAGCTTGTTTAACGATGACTTCCGCGCCTATAGCTCTGGTTGTATTCGTGTTGAGCATGCCGAGGAACTCGCGGAGTTGTTATTTGCGACTAAGGTAAAGAAAGTGCCGAATCAGGATGATGAACTTGCGCCCAATACTAAGGTTCGTCTCAAGAAGCGAATTCCAGTGCATATCATTTATCAAACCGTGTTGTTTGAAGAAGGAGGCATACAATACCGCGGTGATATCTACCAATATGATAAAGAGGGCGGTTGATTGAAATATGGTCAAGAAAGGTGATCTTGACTGAAAAATGACAACCAAGCTTCTATTGATAAAATTATAATGAGTATCAATAACTAACCGTGCAAAGGTTACAAATACTAACGTTTTGCACGGTTTTTGTACGTTGACGCAGCAAATTCCATTATGTATCGTGCATTTTTCGTTCGATCTAATTGGTTTTTTTGCTGTATGTCTCAAAGTTTATTTTCACGCCGTCAGTTTCTGACTTACGCTGGTGGTACTGCTGTAGTCGCCTCTCTTACTCCTTCTATCGCTTTCGCTTCATACCCGGATCAACCAAGAACGATTAGCATGAACAATCTTCACACTGGTGAACGATTAGAGACTTGTTATTTCGATGGCACTAACTATGTTGGTGACGAGATGGCACGCCTTAGCAAACTGTGCCGTGACTTCCGCCGCAATGAGATTCATCCAATGGATAAGAACCTGTTTGATCAGATCACTCAGATTCAAAATGTACTGGGTATTCAAAAAGAAGTTCAAATCATCTCTGGCTACCGCTCTCCAGCAACCAACGAAGCGTTGCGCTCTAAGTCGAGTGGTGTCGCTAAGAAGAGTTACCACATGTTAGGTAAAGCGATCGATTTTCGTATCGATGGTGTTGATTTAAAGGAACTGAGAGACGTAGCTAAAAGTCTGCAAGCAGGTGGTGTTGGTTATTACGCTCGTAGTAACTTCATCCACATTGATACTGGTCCAGTTCGCAGCTGGTAGAGCTAAGCTGAGTTATTGAGTGATACGGTAGGCACTTGTCAAAGTAGACATCCAATGTCATAGTTTGCCCAAATTTCAGTTTGTTCTAATAATTCGGTTTATTGCTGCTCAGTTTGTTATTGTTGGGTTTGTTGCCAATAACATAGCGATATTCGAGTTGTTCACCAGATTCGCTCTTTAAGGTTTGTATATGTCTCTTAAGTATCAAGTTGTACCTGTTACCTCTTTTTCTCAGAACTGCTCGATTGTGTGGTGTGATGAAACCATGGAAGGCATCGTTGTCGATCCGGGCGGTGATGTTCAACAACTCGCGGCTATCATTGAAGAACTCGGTGTTAAGGTTGTGAACTTGGTACTGACGCACGGTCACTTAGATCATGTTGGCGGTACGGTACCACTTGCTGAGATCTTGAAGGTTGAAATTGTGGGCCCGCATAAGGCAGACAACTTCTGGCTACAAGGTCTAGAGAATCAAAGTCAGATGTTTGGTTTCCCACTGTGTAAAGCTTTTGAACCAAACACTTGGTTAGAAGAGGGCGACAAAGTCACTTTTGGTAATCAAGTGATTGATGTGATTCACACGCCGGGCCACACGCCAGGTCACGTTGTACTGTTCAGTGAGCAAGCTCGTTTAGCGTTTGTGGGTGATGTGTTGTTTAACGGCGCAATTGGCCGTACTGACTTCCCACAAGGTGACTTCAATACGCTTATCGCTTCAATCAAGACTAAGCTTTGGCCACTAGGCAGTGACGTAACATTCGTTCCGGGCCATGGTCCTGAATCGACATTCGGTCGCGAGCGTGCATCAAACCCGTTCGTCGCAGATGAAATGCCTCTGTACTAATTAAATCTTTGATTTTCCAACCGATTATTTGTGTCGATTGATTGAAAATGAAGCTTAGCTTTTGTCCTGAAAGCTAAGCTTTTTTATTGTGTGTGAACTTACTGGTAAACCTTAATCAGAAAGACGTTCAGCGGCAGCCAAGTAGCGTCGAGCCAGCCCCACAAACTCTTCTCCACTCATATTCAAATCATGGGTTGATATGAAAATGTCATAACCGTGGAAGCCCCTTTGATATTTCATTCTGTTGGCAAGCATCGCCTGCAATCCAGAATAGTTTTTAATCACCGCGTTTGGACTGTTTGTCTCATTCGGTGAATCAAGGTTGTCCTGTGATTGGTTATCGTTGAAATTTACGTTGTCGGTATTCTGCGACTCTTTGTATTGGCTTAGTTCGACACAGCCACTTTCAGTACAACGCGCATGGTAATGCGATGAGTCGAGAACCATATCCTCAAAGTTGGACTCTTTGCCTGCTTGTTTGGCTCCTAAGTACAAAAGTGCTCGTTGGCTGAGCAATAATTCACAAGTTATTTTAGGGCAAATCGAATCGAGGTAGGGCGAGTAATCTTTTACTTTAATTCCGACCCAGGGCAGAGGTTGATGCCAACCATCTTGTTCATAAGTGCAAAGACCAATTTTTTGGATGTTACTCCATTTTAAAACCCAACCCCCTTTGTAAAAGTGCTGCTGAAAATGAGTCGGGGTAAGTGTGAACATCACTCGGCTGCGCAGCATCAAATAGTAGCCAGTTCCCAGAAGCGCAATACTGCAAAAAGCACCCACGATCAGTAACTTTGGATTGTCACTGTAGAGCGAAACGATCAAGCAAATGAAGCCTAAAATAATGGCGAGGATACGGTACGAGCGAGTGAATGAAGGCAAAGAGAAATTACTAAGGTGACGAGTGTCCATAGGTAACACCAAGTTTTCATATTTTTGTCTGGATGGATAACCAGTGTATATGACCCTGAATTGATAAGTCGATGTTTAAATAATAGACGCTAGTAGACAATATCGGTATTTTTCGTCGACTTTCGACGCTTCACTCTACAAATAGCTCCTGTTTTTTGGTATAAATCGCGCTTCAAATTTTCACCACTGCGAAAAGAGCAGTGAACTGGAGAAATATTCAATGAGACTTGCTCATAAGCGTAAGGTGCAGGCTAAACTGCAGAAACGCACTAAAGCGGCTGTAGTTAAAGCAGTGGCAACGCCGAAAAAAGCGAAGCCTGTCGCAGAGAAAGTTGTAGCAGAAAAAACTGTAGCAGCAAAACCAGCGGTAGAGAAAGCAGTAGCAGCAACTAAAGAAGTTGCAGTAGCACTGACTCCTAAGCAACAACAAGTTCTAGACATCGTTGTTAGCAATGCTGAAGGCATTAACCCTAAAGGTATCGGCCTAGAAGCTGGTCAAGAAGACGCGAAAGCAGCTTCATGGGCAACAGGCGCATTGAAAAAACTTCTTGAAGAAAACCTAGTAGCGAAAGAGCAGCTAGCAGGTAACAAGGTTATCTACAAAGCTATCTAATCCTGTGGGATTACATTCGCTTCGTTAAGTTTTTAAGCCTCGATTTTCGAGGCTTTTTTGTATCTGGCACATTATGCCAAGTCCGAGCCCAAATCCAAGCCTAAACCTAGGCTCTATAATCTCAATTCCAATTCGATATACGGCTTAACTGATTAGTGTTGTCTCGTGTCAGAGCTTCGAATCAGCAAGCACTAAATTAGGGCGTTAGCTAGGTAGATCAAGAGAGCAAAGCCTTGATTTTTTCCCTAAAATACAGCAATGAATAGAGCTTCATCACGAAATGGCAATCAATTGTTAAGAGTATTTAATTATTAATACTTAGGTATTTATCAATACGCATTGCCTTGGTGAATATCCAAACTCCTTTGAAATCGACACTATTCAATCATCTCCTACGTAGTTCTACTTAATCCTTTGGTCTAATACGTAACTTTGTTAACGCCATGCGTGCGTGCTCTCCCTGATATCTTGTTGCCTCATCACGGTGCACTCTTATGTTGAATCATAAAAAATGCTCATAGAAAGAGTGTTAACCCAACAAAGGACGTGAACATGAGTCTCATTTCTAACTCCCTCACACGAGTTTTTAAAAACGTTGCAGTAACTGCTGCGGCTTGTTTAGCTTTGGTCGCTACTGGTGCTACAGCCGCTGATAAGGTTTACCGTTTAAAACTTGCGGAAACTTGGGGACCAAACTTCCCAGTTTTCGGTGATGCAACCAAAAACATGGCGGCGATGGCTGAGAAGATGTCGAATGGTCGACTGCAAATCAGAATCGATTCAGCAAACAAACACAAAGCACCTCTTGGCGTTTTTGACATGGTTAAGTCTGGTCAATACGACATGGGTCACTCAGGCTCTTACTACTGGAAAGGTAAAGTTCCAAACACTCTTTACTTCACTTCTATGCCTTTCGGTATGACGCCAGCAGAACAATACGCGTGGTTCTATCACGGTGGTGGTATGGAGTTAATGGAGCAGGTTTACTCTCCACATAACTTGATGTCTTTCCCTGGTGGTAACACGGATATCCAGATGGGGGGTTGGTTTCAAAAAGAGATCAACAGCGTTGAAGATCTACAAGGTCTGAAAATGCGAATCCCGGGCTTTGCAGGCGAGATTCTTGCTGAGCTAGGTGCTAAACCGACGAACATTGCCCCAGGTGAACTTTACACGTCTCTAGAGCGTCGCACGATTGATGCACTAGAGTGGGTAGGTCCATCGCTGGATTTACGAATGGGCTTCCACAAAATCGCGCCTTACTACTACACAGGTTGGCACGAGCCGGGTTCAGAGCTTCAATTCCTAGTGAACAAGCGTACATGGAACAAGCTGCCTGAAGACCTACAAGAAATCTTACGTGTTGCAATGCGTACTGCGGCTTACGACATGTACACACAAGCAACGCACGAAAGTGGTAAGAACTGGGTTTCAATGAAGACAGAATACCCAGATGTACAAGTGAAAGATTTCCCACCAGAGGTTATGTCTGCTCTGAAAGAAGCGAACGATCGCCTACTGGCTGCACATGCTGAGAAAGATGAGCTAGCAAAAGAGATTCAAGCTTCACAAGCAAGCTACCTAGAGCAAGTACGTTCATGGACGGATATTTCCCACAGAGCTTACCTAAATAGCCAAGCGAAATAATCGACAGTTGTTGAACTGAATCTAAATGAACCCGAAGCTTTTCTTATTGAATATTTGAGAGTGAATAAGCCGAGGGTTCATTTAAAACATAATAACTAAGCAGGATAAATCCTGTATTACGCTCAAGAACCCTTTCTACGTCGTGCCTATTGCTAGCTATAAACTGAATCGTTTTTAGTTGGGTTAGCTGTACTGCAAGATGTCTTTTCAAATTCCATGGAGTCGGGAATGCGAAGTCTAATTTATATTGAACGCCTGTTTAATCGTATCGGTGACGCACTGGGATGGCTTTCCAGTATGTTGTTTATTTTACTTATCGCCAACGTCGTGTATGACGTTGTCATGAGATATGCCTTCAACGATGTCTCTATCGCCTTCCAAGAGATGGAATGGCACCTTTTCTCCGCCGTTTTCCTACTCGGTGTTCCTTATGCCATCAAGGCTGGTGGCCATGTTCGAGTTGACGTGTTCTATGAGCAACTGAGCTTTAAAGCACAAGCGATTATTGACCTGCTTGGCACGCTTATCTTTCTACTTCCGTTTTGCCTGCTGGTGGCTTGGTTTGGTATCGATGTTGCCAAAGAGAGTTATGAACTGGGTGAAACCTCAGGCGATCCCGGTGGCCTGCCGTATCGCTGGATCATCAAAGCTATGATCCCGCTGTCATTCTTTTTGATGGCACTCAGTGGCGTAGGTTTGATCCTGCATTCACTGAATAAGATTTTTAATCCGCATCTTATCCATGCAAACAATATTCATACAAAAAACAAGTAGAGGCTGAACATGATTGGAATAGTAATGTTTTTCGTAGCCTTGTTTGCGCTTTTACTTGGCTTCCCAGTGGCGTTTACCTTTGGTGGTATCGCGTTAATCTTTGGTGTTTGGGCTGAGGGCATTGAAATGTTTGCCTTCATGCCATATCGAATTCAATCCATTATGGAAAACACGGTTCTGATGGCCGTTCCATTGTTTGTTTTTATGGGGCTCGTTCTACAAAAGACCAAGCTTGCTGAGCAGTTGCTTGAGTCTATGGGGCGACTGTTTGGCGGCGTTCGTGGTGGTATCGCGATTTCAACCGTATTAGTAGGTTCACTACTTGCGGCTTCTACTGGCGTGGTTGGTGCTTCTGTTGTTGCTATGGGACTTATCTCCCTACCTGTAATGCTCAAGTACAATTACGACAAAGGCTTAGCCTGCGGCACTATTTGTGCGTCTGGTACGCTAGGGCAGATCATTCCACCCTCCATCGTATTGATTCTATTGGGTGATGTTCTAGGTGTTCCTGTAGGCGACTTGTTCCAAGCGGCGATTTGGCCAGGCGTGATGCTGGTCGGCGCGTACATCGTTTATATCTTGATATACGCAAAGCTACACCCTGAAGCGGCTCAACCTATTGAACGTGATGACTCCATCAGCCGTAAGCAGGAAGTGTTTAATGCACTGAAAGCGATTCTTCCGCCTCTAGCGTTAATCATTGTTGTACTGGGCTCTATCTTCGCAGGTGTTGCTACGCCAACAGAATCAGCCGCATTAGGTGGCGCGGGTGCGATGATACTTGCACTGCTTTACGGTCAATTTAGTTGGTCGATGGTGTACGAGGCGTCGAAAGAGACGGTGAAAGTAACGGCGATGGTATTTGCTATCTTGTTGGGTGCAACGGCATTCTCAATGGCGTTTACCTACACTGGTGGCGACTATCTGGTTGAAGAGTGGATGCTACAACTGCCAGGTGAAAAATGGGGCTTCCTGATCATTACCATGCTGGTGATTCTGATTCTGGGTTTCTTCATCGACTTCGTAGAGATCTGTTTCATCATCGTGCCGATCATTGCGCCAGTTGCTGAACTGATGGGCATCAACATGACATGGTTCGCTATCCTTATTGCGATGAACCTACAAACTTCCTTCTTAACGCCGCCATTTGGTTTTAGTTTGTTCTATTTAAAAGGCGTAGCACCTAAAGGCGTGACGACTAAGGACATCTACCGAGGTGTGATGCCGTTCATTCTGATTCAAATCCTCGTACTTGGATCACTTCTCGCTTTCCCATCTTTCTATGGAATGTGAGTGAAGCCAAGAATGTGAATGATATGTTTCAACGGCTATCGATAAATTGCTAAAGTAAAACGGCTTATTGATGTTCAGTAAGCCGTTTTTTGTGAGGGAAAGGAATGCCTCTAAAAGCCAAGCTGATTTTGCTGACGTTGCTCCCGTTGCTGCTGGTAACGGCGAGTATTAGTTGGATCTCGCTGCACCAGACTAAGACGTTAGGCGCTAAAGAAGTCGAGATCTTTAGAGACAGCCTAATCAAGTCGCGTGAAAACGCCCTCAAAGACACGGTTGATCTCGCGTTCGACGCCATAGAACACGTCTATAACGATCCAAATATCCAAGAAGCCCAAGCCAAAAAAAAAGTTCGAACCATATTATCTAAACTTAGATATGGCTCTGATGGGTACTTCTTCGCATACGATCGCCACGGGACCAACTTGGTTCATCCAATTCAGCCAGAATTGATAGGCCAAAACCTACTCCAACTGCAAGATGAAGATGGCGATTTTCTGATAGAGGCTCTGTTAAGAGAAGCGCAAACCGGAGGCGGGTTTCACCAGTATTTGTGGCAAAAGCCTTCGACGGGTGAGGTGGTGTCTAAGCTGAGCTACGCCGCTTGGTTAGAGCGTTGGGACTGGATGATTGGCACCGGCTTGTATATTGAAGACGTACACCAAGAAGTGGCTTCGATGCAGGCTGCGATTAACAACAATATTGAAACCACGTTCTTTTCGATTGTGGTGATTTTGAGCGTAACGGTCGCGGTCATCATCGTGCTGACCTTGGCTATTAACATGCATGAACATCGGATTGCTGATAACAACCTAAAGGAACTGGCGCATAAGACGGTGATGTTCCAAGAAGACGAGAAGAAGCATCTAGCGCGTGAGTTGCATGATGGTATTAACCAATTATTAGTGTCGAGTCGTTGCCATTTGGAACTGCTCGGTAATAAGCTACAAAATGAAGACCTTAAAGCACATTTGAATAAGTCGCAGCATTCACTGATGCGAGCGATCGAAGAAGTGAGGCACATCTCGCATCAACTTCGTCCAAGTTCATTGGATGACATAGGCTTAGAAGCGGCATTGTCTTCATTACTGTTAGATTTTCAGGCGCACTCGGGCATAGAAGTCGAGACCATGTTTGCTACTCAACCTGGTAAGTTAAAATCAGAGGCGGCGACGACCCTATATCGAGTCGTGCAAGAGTCGCTGAATAATATAGAAAAACATGCACAAGCGACCAAAGTAACGGTTATCGCTCAGCAAATTGGTAATGTGTTGCAACTACTGATTCAAGATAACGGTGTCGGTTTCAACACCTATAAAGCGATGGAAAAACGAGGGATCGGGCTGCGTAACATGAGAGAGCGAGTGGAGTTCATCGGTGGTGACTTTGAATTGATGAGTGAGATTGGCCTCGGAACGGAAATTACAGTGTTACTGACACTAGAGGGATTAATGAATGAGTGAAGTTATTCGAGTTGTGATTGCTGATGATCACCAAGTGGTACTGGATGGCTTTATGGCGAGATTGGAACTCGAGCCAGATATTAGCGTGATAGGTACGGCCAGCAATGGACTAGAAGCGGTAGAGGTCGTTAAGTCTCTGCGCCCTGATGTGGTGTTGATGGATATCAGCATGCCTATCATGAATGGCATTGATGCCACCCATCTGATTAAAGAAGAAGACCCAGAAGCCAAGGTCCTGATGCTGACCATGCATAACAACCGTGAATACATTATGAAGGTGATGCAGTCGGGTGCTGTCGGTTACATGTTGAAAGAGATTTCGGCTGAAAAAATGGTACAGGCAATCAAAACGGTCAATCAAGGATCGACCTATTTCTGTGAAAAAGTCACGCAGAATTTGTTTACTCAGCCGATTACTCCCACGCCATCTGTCAAGAATCCATTGAGCAGACGTGAAGAGGCTGTGCTGAAATTAGTCGCAAAAGGGGAGAGCAGTAAAGAGGTCGCAAAGGCGCTGAATATCAGCTATCGAACGGTAGAAACCCATAGGCAAAATATTAAGCATAAGCTCGATATTCACTCTACGGCAGAGCTTGCTAAATATGCGGTCAGCTCCGGGCTTGTGGACTGATCTTACGCTAAATAACGTTAAATGTGTAATTTACGCCTCCTTTATGGAGGTTTTTTTAGTATTTTTGCGACAGGTTGATATTCTTCTTTTCGAAATTTAAGCGCCGAATGCAATGTTGCAAACTGTGCGCTGCAAATTAGAGAGGAAGCATGGAGCCTGTAAAAGATAGGTATAGTATTGAAAATACCGATTATACAGTAGGACAAGATAACGTTCAGAAATGGGGTTTTGATGTTCATAACCCAGTATTTGGAATCAGTGCAGGGGCGATCATTATCTTCCTGTTGGCACTTCTAGTCGCAGACCCTGAAACCGCAAAAGCGGCGCTTGATGGAATCAAATGGAAAGTCATTGGTAACTTCGATGGTTTCTTCATGTGGGCAGCAAACATCTTCGTAATTTTCTGTTTTGCCCTCATTGTCTCCCCGTATGGCAAGATACGTATTGGTGGCAATGATGCCAAAGCAGAGCACTCAAACCTATCTTGGATGTCGATGTTATTCGCCGCAGGAATGGGTATTGGCTTAATGTTCTGGGGTGTTGCTGAGCCAGTAGCTTATTTCACTGGCTGGTATGAAACACCACTAGGTGTTGAAGCTTACTCTCCTGAAGCGGCGAAGTTGGCTCTTGGTGCAACCATCTACAACTGGGGTCTGCACGGTTGGGCGATTTACGCGGTTGTTGCTCTAGCGCTTGCCTTCTTCACCTTCAATAAAGGTTTACCTCTATCAATCCGCTCTATTTTCTACCCTATCTTGGGTGATAGAACTTGGGGTTGGTTTGGTCATATTGTTGATATCGTCGCTGTGCTTGCAACGCTATTTGGCCTTGCAACTTCATTGGGCTTAGGTGCTCAACAAGCGACCAGTGGTATTAACCATGTATTTGGTACCGATGGCGGTATTGGCATGCAGCTGATTGTTATCGCTGTGGTTACTTTCTTAGCGACAATGTCCGTGGTTCGTGGCATCAACGGCGGCGTAAAAGTGCTAAGTAACGTGAATATGCTGGTGGCTTTAGGCTTGCTGATCTTTGTTACGATTGCAGGTGGCATGGCGGGTATTAAAGCAATCCCAACCGCGCTAATGGGCTACATTGAAAACTTCATTCCCTTAAGCAATCCTCACGGTCGTGATGACGAAACGTGGATGCAAGGTTGGACGGTATTCTACTGGGCGTGGTGGATGTCTTGGTCACCATTCGTAGGCATGTTCATCGCTCGTATCTCTAAAGGTCGAACGATTCGTGAATTCATCGTTGCTGTATTGTTCATCCCAACGACAGTAATCATCATCTGGATGGCTATTTTCGGTGGCATCGCGATTGATCAAGTGGCGAACAAGGTGGGCGAGATTGGTGTGAATGGTCTGCAAGATATTACACTTTCTCTTTTCCATACTTACGATGCTCTGCCAATGAGCTCTGTGCTTTCAGTGGTATCGATTGGTTTGATTATGGTGTTCTTTATCACCTCTTCTGATTCAGGCTCATTGGTTATCGATAGCATTACCTCTGGCGGTAAAGTGGATGCACCGGTTCCACAACGTGTATTTTGGGCGTTGATGGGCGGCGCGATTGCAGCGGTTCTACTATGGGTTGGTGGTACGGAATCTATTCAAGCACTGCAAGCTGGAACGGTATCGATGGCGCTACCATTTGCCTTCATATTATTGCTTATGTGCCTAAGCTTATTGCTAGGTTTACGAACTGAAAATCAATTGGTTAAGCACCAAAATGCTTTGAGTTAAAAGTATTTTTGATAAAAAGGTCGACAGGGTCGACCTTTTTTTCGTCATAAACTTGAGTAATTACGTGAATGTTGTTTGAAATTCCATCGAACCGATTCTAGTTTACTGAAAACAACAAGTTAACCTGCTAAACTTCAGACATCCAAGTATTTGAATTATTGTGACAACAGCTTGTACTACTTGGATCGTAGGTTCGAGTTTGTAATTAAGTCGCAGGTAAGTAAGGAATACGAGGTCAATAGACCCTAATAGAATTCCGTAGAGAGGGATGATGACTAAAGGTATAGATAAATACAGTATCGACAGTACGGATTACACTGTCGGTCAAGATAACGTCCAAAAATGGGGTTTTGATGTTCATAACCCAGTATTTGGTATTAGTGCGGGACTTATCGCTTTGTTCCTGATCGGTGTTCTTATTACAGATACCGCTTCAGCAAAGGCTGCGCTAGATGGCGTTAAAGGCCAGATTATCAATTCGTTTGATTGGCTTTTCATCTGGTCGGGTAATATTTTCGTAATTTTCTGCTTAGGTTTGATTGTTTCTCCGTACGGCAAAATCCGCCTTGGTGGTGTTGATGCGACGGCAGATTACTCATTCTTCTCTTGGCTATCGATGCTGTTTGCCGCAGGTATGGGTATCGGCTTGATGTTCTGGAGTGTGGCAGAGCCAGCGGCTTACTTCACGGGTTGGTTTGAAACTCCGTTAGGTGTTGAACCAAACACACCAGAAGCTGCAAAACTGGCATTGGGCGCAACCATGTATCACTGGGGTCTACACCCTTGGGCGATTTATGGCGTAGTAGCACTGTCACTTGCGTTTTTCTCTTACAACAAGGGATTGCCTCTTTCTATCCGTTCTATCTTTTACCCAATTTTAGGTGATAGAGCTTGGGGCTGGGCAGGTCACATTGTTGATATTCTTGCTGTACTTGCAACGCTATTTGGTCTGGCGACATCGTTAGGTCTTGGTGCACAACAAGCGGCAAGTGGTATTCAGCATGTATTCGGCATTGAAGCGGGCTTAGGTCTGCAAGTTATTGTGATTACAGCGGTGACTTTATTGGCGGTAGTATCAGTACTTCGTGGTATTGATGGTGGCGTTAAAGTTATCAGTAACATCAACATGTTGGTGGCTTTCCTACTGCTTATCTTAGTGGCTCTAATCGGCTACGCGGTGACTTTAGGTTCTATCCCAACGACATTGGTGGCATACATTGAAAACATCATTCCGTTGAGTAACCCTCACGGTCGTGAAGATGAAACGTGGATGCACGGTTGGACTGTATTCTACTGGGCTTGGTGGATCTCATGGTCTCCATTCGTAGGTATGTTTATCGCACGTGTTTCTAAAGGTCGTACCGTTCGTGAGTTCATCACAGCAGTACTGATTGTACCGACGACAGTGACTATCATTTGGATGTCAGTATTCGGTGGCATGGCGATTGACCAAATCGTGAATAACGTTGGTATTCTTGGTCAAGACGGCCTAACAGATGTATCACTAGCAATGTTCCAAATGTTTGATGCACTGCCGTTCGGGACTCTGCTTTCAATCATTGCGGTTGTATTGGTTCTAGTATTCTTCATTACATCGTCTGACTCAGGCTCTCTAGTAATCGACAGCATCACCGCGGGTGGTAAAGTTGATACGCCTGTGCCTCAACGTGTGTTCTGGGCGTTCCTTGAAGGTGCGATTGCTGTGGCTCTATTGTGGGTTGGTGGTACTGAAGCAGTACAAGCTCTACAAGCGGGTGCAATCTCGACGGCATTACCATTTACCATCATTCTATTACTGATGTGTGTGAGCTTGCTAATGGGTATGCGTACAGAAAAACGCTAGGCTTTTTAAGCTGAAATCTACTGCAATTTATACGCAGTAGAACGGTAAATAATATGAAGGCAGAAGAGGAAACTCTTCTGCCTTTTTTGTTTCCTCTTTACCGTGTTTTCTTGTCTCTTTTAAGCATGTGAAGTGCGATAAAAATGTTAATAACCGTAGAGACAACACCGCCTTAAATTTGGCGATAAGCCAAGGATTTGACATTACTTAAGCTTATGGTTTGCTTAAAATTATATTCCAATATTAAATTGTGAAATCGCTCGAATTTAATACTAATATTGGGTAGTATGCGCGAGATTTCCCACCACTCGTGAAACTTTGACATGAAACTAACACTAAAGCAGAAGTTGATAGGCGCTAGCCTATCTGCTGTTGTCGTTATGGCTACAGCGTTGACTTGGCTGTCAGCAAACCAATTATTTGAACAGACTCGTAATGGCGTATACCTACGAGCTGAAAGCGTATCTGAAGCAGCATCTGAAGGTATTAAAAACTGGATTGATATCCGTACTGATATCGCATCAGCATTTAATGACTTTTCACGAGAGGATGATGTTGTTCCTTTCCTTAGACAAGCTCGTGTAGCGGGTGGCTTTGACGATATCTTTTTAGGTACTCCAGAAGGTGGAATGTACCGTTCACATCCTGAACGTAATCGTGCAGATTACGATCCTCGTCAACGTCCTTGGTACCAAGAAGCAAACGCTGCAGGTAAGCAAATCATTACTACGGCTTACCAAGATGCAATCACCAAAGCACTTCTAGTAACGATCGCAGAACCTGTTCGCCACAATGGCCAACTTGTTGGTGTTGTTGGTGCAGACGTACTGATCGACCAGTTGGTTAACGATGTAATCAGCCTTGATGTTGGTGACAACGCTTACGCAATGCTAATTGATGCCTCTGACGGCACATTCCTAGCACACCCAGATTCAGCACTAAGCTTGAAGCCGGTAAGCCAGCTTTCAAACGATATCTCTATGCCTATCATCGAAAACGCAGTGCGTACGGGTAGCATCGAGATCATCAAAGAGCGCGGCGCAGACAAGCTGCTTTACTTCACGAAGGTGCCTAACACTAACTGGATCTTCGCGGTTCAGATGGACAAAGCAACAGAAGAAGCGAACCACTCAACGCTACTTACTCAGCTGATCATCACTGCTGTCGTTATTACGCTCATCGTAATCGTACTCGTGTCTTGGTTAGTAAGCTTCCTATTCCGCGACCTAAACCGCGTTTCAGCAGCACTTGAAGAAATTGCTTCAGGTGAGGGCGATCTTACTCAACGCCTTGAGCCTAAGAGCGACGACGAAATTGGTCAGCTTGCAGCAAACTTCAACCGCTTTGTGGGTAACATGCACACCATGGTGATCAAGCTAAGCGAAGTATCTGCTGCGCTAGGCAACCAAGCACGTCAAACGGCTTCTCAAGCTGAAGAACGTAGTGCTCGTATCCAAATGCAACAAGACGAGATCAACATGGTAGCAACAGCCGTTAACGAAATGGCTGCAGCAACACAAGAGATCGCAGGTAACGCAGACCACACTGCACAGAATTCATCTGAAGCGGTTGGCGCGTGTGAGCACGGTACTGGTCAAGTAACACAGACTCAAAGCTCTATCCAAAACCTTGCTCAAGAAGTTCAAATCGCAACTAACGTGATTCTCGAGCTTGAAGAGCACGGCAACAGCATCAACGCTATCTTGTCTAACATTCAAGGTATTGCAGAACAAACGAACCTACTTGCACTTAACGCCGCTATTGAAGCAGCACGTGCCGGTGAGCAAGGTCGTGGTTTCGCAGTAGTAGCGGATGAAGTTCGAGTTCTGAGCCAACGTACACACGGTTCAACGCAAGAAATTCAACAAACGATTGAGTTGCTGCAAGGTACAACAGGCAAAGCGGTTAACATCATGAACGATAGCCGTACACTTGCTGAAACCAGTGTTGATGACGCGAACTCAGCGGCTGCAAGCCTAACGCAAATCCATGCTGCTGTTGAACGCATCAGTGACATGGCAACACAGATTGCTTCTGCTGCAGAAGAGCAAGCGTCAGTAACGTCTGAGATTACTCGTAACACTGAAGGAATCCGTGACGTATCTAACGAGCTAGCAGACGAAGCACACCAAGCTGCAGAGCAAGCTGCGCAGCTTTCTGAACTGTCTCACGAGCTAGAAAGCGAAATCAGCCGCTTCAAGCTGTAATCGAAGCCAATATAACAAAGCCCTGACTTAGGTTGGGGCTTTGATGTATCTGTACCATCTAGACTAACGAGTTATTTAAACTCAAACTTGCCCTTCATGATTGCCCAGTGGCCCGGGAATGAACATAGGAAAGAGTAGTCGCCACCGGCTGTCATTTTCTCTGTGCTGAAAGTGATTGAGGTTGACTCGCCACCACCGATAACACGAGTGAAGGCGTAAATGCGGCTGTCGTCAGGTTTTACGTAGTTATTGTCGATACCTGCCGACATACCATCGATGCCTACTGCTTGTAGCGACGCAGTGTCTGTTATAACGACGTTGTGACCCATTGATTGGGCTGGCATAGAACCAGTATGGTTTAGCGTCAGCTTCGCTTCTTTACAGCTCGCTGGAACGCTTAATGTGTCAGTTGAAAATTTCATTTGATCACTAGCATCAATCGATACTTCACATTCCGAGCTCGCTTGAGCGGTAAAGCTAGCACCTACAAGCGCTATCGTTGTTGCGATTAATCGTAAAGACATACACTGTTCTCCATTATTTTAGGGGGAGGTTATTCCATGAGATTGATCAATACGTATTATCCTAGAAAGATGATCATAGTAATGTGCTACGACTTGAATTATGCGCAACTCGTTACTTATAAATGGTAAGTTTTTGTAGGAAAGGGCAAAACTAATCAGCGCATGAACAACCGTTTAGGGGGGAATGGTTGCTCGATACTAGAATTACAGACAACAAAAAGCCCGAGTATGAACTCGGGCTTTGAATGGTTTTCTTTATAACTTATGAAGGAGCTAGATTGCCTGACGAAGTTGGAAGTAACGTCCTTCTTCGTTTAACAGCTTCTCGTGAGAGCCGTTTTCAACAATCTCGCCTTGTTCAATCAGAACGATAGAATCCATCGACTCTAGACCAATCAAACGGTGTGTAATGAAGATAACCGTCTTGCCTTCGAAGTGTTTCTCGAACAGCGTCATGATGCTTTGCTCTGTTTGCTTATCTAAGCCTTCTGTTGGCTCATCGAGAAGCAGGATAGGGGCATCATGAAGGATTGCACGTGCAATACCAATACGGCGCTTCTCACCACCAGACAGTTGACGACCACCGTCACCCAACCAGCTATCAAGCGCGTTATTCTCCAGCAGCTTTTCTAGACCAACATCTTTTAGGATATTCGCTAAGTGATCATCGGTCGCTTCTGGTCTTGCAATCAACAAGTTGTCACGCAAAGTACCATTTAGAATGTCGACACGTTGGCTTACCACACTGATTGATTCACGAAGCTGTGATTCATTCCACTGCGTCAGTTCAATGCCCGCGATTGAGATGTAACCCTTCTTAGGATCCCAGTAGCGAGTCAGAAGCTGAATCAGAGTCGATTTACCAGAACCCGTTTGACCCACAATCGCAACCTTGTGCGTGGCAGGGATCGTTAGGTCGACAGCGTTCAGAACACTGCGCTCAGAGTCAGGGTAGTTGAACGTCACGTTTGAGAACGTAATATCCAGTGGCTTGTTGATGTCGAGCTTCTCTTCAGCGAACTGAACTTCAGGCTCCGACAAAATAACTTCGTTCAAGCGACGAGCTGAAGACAAAGTTTGACCTAAATGCTGGAATGCACCTACAATTGGCATTAATAGCTCGAAGCTTGCCATGGTTGCGAATGCCATTAGCGCGATGAACGGGTCTGGTGCATTACCACCCACGCCGTCAGCCGCAAGCCAAAGCATAAGAACCAGCGTCAAACCGTTGAACAGCATTAGCGCTGCTGAAGCCATACCGGTTAGGTTAGCGTTCACAAACTGATTCGCCATCAGCTTGCGTTGCGTTTCTAGAATTGCATTGCGGTAACGCTCTTCAGCACCGAACAGAGTTAGCTCGCTGTAGCCTTCAATCCAATCTAGCGTTGTCACACGAAGATCCGCTTTGTTCTGTGTCAGCTCACCACCGTTACGTTTACCCAATTTGTAGAACAAGATTGGCCAAACCAACAGCATGATCAGAAGGATAGAACCTAAGATTAAACCTAGTGAGCTATCGAACCACATTAAGAACAGAGTCAGGAAGAAAATCCCGAACACACCCACCGTCACAGGGCTTACTAAGCGCAAGTACACGTGATCCATCGCGTCGACATCAGCAACCAAGCGGTTCAGAAGATCAGCATCACGAAGGTTTGAAATACGACCTGGGATCAGCGGAGCCAGCTTCTTGAAGAAGAAGATACGCAGATCAGTTAACAATTTGAATGTTGCATTGTGGCTGACAACACGTTCACCCCAACGACCCGCAGTACGGCTCATTGCCAAACCACGTACACCACCACCCGGTAGCATGTAGTTGAAGGTTTCACGTGCAATCGTAAGGCCAGCAACCGCAGAAGCTGAAATGAACCAGCCTGATAGCGTTAACAAGCCAATAGAAGCCGACAGAGTAGCAAAAGCCAATAGCATGCCTAGCGATAGGCCAAACCAATGCTTTTTATAGAGTTTCAGGTAAGGCAGTAAATCACGCATCTAAATTACCCTTATTATCTTGTTGAGCTAAGTTCGCGTTCAGCATCTCTTCAAACAAACCACCCGCAGTCGAAAGCTGAGAGTAATGACCTTGTTCAACCAGACCACCATCGCGCATAACCAGAATGTTATCGACCGATTGAAGCGGGGCAAGTTGATGCGTCACAAGTAGGGCAGTGCGGCTTTCGATATTGCTATTGATGCCTTTCATTACCAACTGTTCGCTACGAGTATCTAAGCTGGCAGTGGGTTCATCGAGCAACCAGAACTGACCGTCTTGAATCATTGCGCGAGCTAGAGCCAAACGCTGAGATTGACCCACAGACAGACCGCCAGAGCGATCAGAAATCATGTAATCCAAGCCGTGCTCATTTACGAATTCGTTAGCAAAAGACTGCTCAAGTGCATTCTCGACAACTTGGTCAGTGATATCGTGCTTACCTAGAGTAACGTTGTCACGAATTGTGCCGTGCAGTAGCAACGGGTTTTGACCAACCCAACTAATCGTTTTACGCCAAGAGGCTAAGTCTAGGTCACGCAGTTCAATGCCATTGATTTTCAAGCTTCCTTCATAAGGCATGAAACCAAGAATGGCGTTGATCAAACTTGTTTTACCCGCACCACTTGGACCAACTAACGCAGTCGATTGGCGAGTATTCAGTGCAAACGAGATAGGGCCAACCAGTTGAACACCTTCAGGGCTTAACACTTTGAGATCTTGAGCTTCAATATTGATGCCTTGAGCCGGATCAAGCTGAGTGTCGCCTGATTTAACCTTAGTGATGTCGGTTTCTAGGAACTCGACAATACTTTCAGCTGCGCCAACCGCTTGTTGCTTCGCGTGGTAGAAAGTACCTAAATCACGCAGAGGTTGGTAAAACTCTGGCGCCAAGATAAGGATAAACAAACCTGCGAATAGCGTAATGCCAACGCCGTAGTGGCCGAAGTTAAGCTCGCCGATGTAAGTGAAACCAAAGTAAACCGCCGTCATCGCAATCGAGATAGACGTGAAGAACTCAAGTACTGCAGACGACAAGAAAGCGATCTTCAATACATCCATGGTGCGCGTTCTGAACACCTCAGATGCACCTTTCAATACTTCTGTTTCAGCGTTTGTGCGGTCAAATAGACGGATGGTTGTCATTGACTGCAAACGGTCGTAAAAGTGACCAGAAAGACGTTGCAGTGCTTTGAAGTTTTTACGGTTTGCATCGGCTGCTTTCATGCCAACCAATGCCATGAACATCGGCACCAGTGGCGCAGTCAGCAAGAAGATAAGGCCAGCTGCCCAGTTTACAGGGAATACCACGACCAAAATAATGAATGGAATCATTACCGACAAAGACATCTGAGGTAAGTAACGAGAGAAGAAGTCCTGCATGTCTTCTACTTGTTCTAGCAACAGGGTTGCCCACGTACCGGCAGGTTTGCCTTTGATATAAGCAGGGCCTAACTCACGTAACTTATCAAGGATGAGTTGCCTGATGTAAACACGGATCTGTTCACCACAGCGATAACCTGCGATCTCACGTCCCCATGTACAGCCAGCACGGCCAACGACCGATAATGCCAAGCCTGCGAAATGACCAACCAGTTCAGATTTATCGACATTCTCGATGATCAGCTGGTGAAGAATAGAGGCGAGAAGAGCTGCTTGAGCAATTAAAAACACGCTTGAAAGTACGCCAAGGCTAATCGCAATCATAAGCCAGCGTTTCGCTAACTTACTCTGTTGCTTAAGCCACTTATTCAAGCTGCGTTGTTTTTTCTTATCCATTATGAAGGCTTAATGATAATTATTATTTGTTGAGGGCGGCTAGTATACAAAAGAAAGCCCAGTGGATATACCACTGGGCTTTAGGGATTTACAACAAAATGTGATGACGCCCTGCATCTACTGAGGCGAGAGCACCGATAATCAAATCTGCAATCTCAGATTTACTTATCGTTAAGGCCATCTAGGAAGCGTTCAGCATCCAGTGCAGCCATACAACCTGTACCAGCAGAAGTGATTGCTTGGCGGTAGTTGTGGTCCATTACGTCACCTGCAGCGAATACGCCAGGGATGCTTGTCTGTGTCGCGTTACCTTCAAGGCCAGACTGAACGATGATGTAGTCATCTTTCATATCCACTTGGCCTTTGAAGATTTCAGTGTTTGGTTGGTGACCGATAGCAATGAATGCGCCCATTACTTCGATATCTTCTGTTTTATCAGACTGAGTATCTTTAATACGAACGCCAGTCACGCCCATGTCGTCGCCTATAACTTCGTCTAGCGTGCGATCAGTGTGAAGAACAATGTTGCCGTTCTCTACTTTGTCCATTAAACGTTTCACTAGGATCTTTTCAGCACGGAACGTGTCACGGCGGTGAACTAGATGAACTTCAGACGCGATGTTAGACAGGTAAAGTGCTTCTTCAACCGCCGTGTTACCACCACCAACAACCGCTACTTTCTGGTTGCGGTAGAAGAAACCATCACACGTTGCACAAGCAGAAACGCCGCGGCCTTTGAATGCTTCTTCAGAATCTAAACCTAGGTACTTAGCTGATGCACCTGTTGAGATGATCAACGCATCACACGTGTACTCGCCAGAATCGCCTTTAAGACGGAAAGGGCGGTTTGAAAGGTCGACTTCGTTAATGTGGTCGAACAGGATTTCTGTTTCAAAGCGCTCTGCGTGCTCTTTCATGCGATCCATTAGAGCTGGACCCGTTAAACCTTCAGCATCACCCGGCCAGTTTTCCACTTCTGTTGTGGTTGTAAGCTGACCACCTTGCTGCATACCAGTAACCAGAACTGGGTTTAGGTTTGCACGAGCAGCGTAAACTGCAGCTGTATAGCCAGCAGGGCCAGAACCAAGAATCAATAAATTACAGTGCTTTACGTCGCTCATGAGGACTCCGAAATTGAAATTGTTTTTATTTATAATCGCTTAGGATTGTATGGAAAATATGGAGGCAATAAAAGTGTAAACAAGGGCTGAAGTGTAATTAATCATTATACGTTAGAACATAACCGAACTAAATGATGGTCTTGTAATCCTGTGTCTTAGATCAATAGCGATAAGTCAAGGAAAGTGCTCTTGCAAACAGCTATGCATATTGCTCACTTTTAGGGCCTTCTTGATCATGGTGTTTCTATAGCAGTATTTACTTTTTTGCGTATACATTGATGAGTAGAAAAACAAGAGAACCTGAATCCTATGTTTTATTTTAAAAAGTTTGCGTTAAAAGACGCTGCAAGAATTCATCAAAATTAGCGTGCAGATAAGCGACCACAAGACGCACTTTTAGTATGAACGGCATGATTACAAACAGGTGTAATGTTGGTTAATACTTGAACTATTGAGTGTTTCTTAGTTGTTATTTTTTTGTATGTGTTATTATTGATATTTATATATTGCGCGGAATCATTTGAACTCTATGCAGATTCTAATCCTTTTTATCAATGTGTTTATTGTGTGCCTGAATTCGGTTTTTGCTTCTCCGCTGCAGGTCAGCGGGGAACAATCTGTGTTAGCTAATGAAGCTGTAAGATGGTATGAAATGCCTTTGTTATCTGATCCAGTCGATTTTCCCATATTAAAAAAACACATTGAATCCTCTCCAAGGATTGAAACGATATTTGGTGGTGAAGGGGCGTTTGGGTTGAGAGTTGATTTGGCCAACTCCGATATCAAGTCGTCACAACAAATAGTTACACTCCATGCAAACTATTTGGATCAAGGTTGGGGTTACTGGCAATCAACAAATGGTCAAGTAAGGCGAATACTTGATTTTGGCCAATTAAGTAACAAGAGTATCTTGCATCTGCATAGGCAAAGCTTCCCGTTAATATTGAATGCGGAGGAATCTGGAACACTTTGGCTCTACTTGGAAGCAAAGAAATTTCCAAAGGCAGTTAACTTCACTCTTCAACCTGAATATCCATTTTATATTCACGTTTTCCGCAACAATACGCTCACATTAGCTTCTATTACTGTCATGCTAACGTTGGGAGTTTTCGCTCTTTTTTGTTACTTTCAAACTAAACATCCAGTCACACTGGCTTGTGCTGGTTATGTTGGGCTACATGGCCTGGGATGGTTCGCCGCTTCAGGCGCTTGGGGGTACTTATTACCAAGCCAAAGCTGGAACCCAGTTTATTTTGGAATGGTATTGTTTCCGTTTGCGGTTGCTTTTTCTTGCTATTACACAAGATTATTGTTTGGATTTCCGCAGCATTTTATTCGTATTAATCTTACCTTTCAGGCCTTTAGTTGGCTGTGTGTCATTATCGGGTTTATTAATGTCTTTGCCCCGTTTTCGTTGACTTTTGTTATGTCCCATTTAATTGCGGCAATCTGGGTGCCGACAATGATAGTGACTGGCGTATTGATGGTTTATCAACGAAACTTTGTCGCTAAATATTATTTGATCGGTGGTCTTTGTTATGGCACGGCTTTGGTATATTACATTTTTGCGCATTTTGCACCATTGCCGACTCAGAGATCGACAGAAGTCATCGTTGTTGTTGCATTAGCAATAGATTGTACCTGCATTTTATTGTCACTGACTGAATGGTTGCGGATTCAACAACATCAACATCAGAAAACCTATATCCAGTCGAGGGTGGATAGTTTAACGGGGCTTGGAAACCGGCTGGATTTTAATGATGCGAGTAAACAATTAGTACATCATTCCTATTGTATCGTCTTCATCGATTGTGATGGCCTTAAATCGATTAATGATACTTATGGTCATGATGAAGGGGATCGCTTTTTAGAATACACCAGCCGCATGATGCGAGAAAAATTTACAGACCTTGGAATGGTTTATCGAGCTGGTGGCGACGAATTTATCTGGTTGTTGAAAGTGGATAAAGAGAAACAAGTTGAGGCTCTCTATTCTCAGATTGAGCTTAGAGTGACTCAGGTGGAAGAGCAAATTCGCAGTGCTGATTGGCCTCAGTCTGGCCTCAGTTTTGGAAGCGCATCTAGTTTTGAATGTGTCAATTTTTCTGAGTGTTTGAGCTTAGCTGACCAGCGAATGTACCAGCAGAAGCGCTCGAAGAACGGTTTTAAAAATCAGTCCAGTGAAATTGAGTGTTAGCTAAATTCCCTATTTTCTAAGTGAATCGTTTTAAGTCTAGTTAACTTATTTTCGTTTTGACTTTTGGTGTAAATGTCACCAAAGGTGGCTCTTTTAGCAACCAATCTTTCAAGCTTGCTTACCCTCTCATCTGTTTTGTGTAGAACATTCCCAATCTTTATAGTCGCCTATTTTTAACGAATTCTAAGTTAGGACATAAAGGCAGACCATCATATTCCAAATAAACGCATCATTTATAATTGTAGGTTTTATTAGAAAGCACTCTATTTGAGGGCGGCCGAGTTCCCCCCGAACTCGACCTGTTCCAGACGCGCAAGCAAAGGCGTGTGGATTCTGGCGTACTCATAAATTAACCAATTTCAGTTTGTTGTGTAAATAATCAATAGCTTGGCAATTGATAGGTAGGTCGTATTTCGTTGTGTAAAATCATAGAAATGAATGATGGCGAGTGTGATGCCTGAACTCAGGCAAGAAGGCTGGCGTATTAAAGGGTAAGGGCTTATACAATATGAAACCTGGCATGCTAGTTAATAATATCGTTAAATTTAAATTTTCAGGGATTTATAACTAGCTAGTGGAGTGTGCTAGTTTTAAGAGTTGGTCATCTTTTATTCTGGTGTTATACACTGCTTTTTATTTCTCTATTGGGTTTATAGTCTGAATTATTAAATTTGACGGGATAAATGATTGTTTAATGTTGATTTGGCAATATCTTCAAGTATCCTTTATGTAAATAAAACGTTAAATATCGAAAGTTAATTAACAATCATTAAGGAGTCGATGATGTTACATGCTCACGAAAATACCCTACATATTACCCACCTCAGTAACCACGCGGTTAAGGAATTGTCACCTTCATTCTCTAAGCTACCAAGCACAGAGCATGCGGATGGCCAGTTCCGATTGAGAAGGTACTCAGTGGTTGAATTCAGTAATGGACAAGTCGTTGAGCTAGACAAACATAACTTTGTTCAGTCTGAAGACATTAATCACTTTCAAGGTGACGTTGTTCGTCAGTTCGAGCCGATTGAAGCGAATATTCTAAGCAGCGAAGGCATGCAAGAGATGTGTGAACTGTTTATTGAAACCAATGGGCTTGAAGACGGGCAAGAAATCGAAATCCACCAAATCCGTATCGCTGCCATTTTTGAAGAAACGCAGGTTGCACCAGAAGGTGTTCACCAAGATGGCTTCGACCACATCGCTTTAATCGGCGTTAACCGACACAACATTGTGGGCGGCGAAATCATGCTGTACCAAGATTCACATGAAGCGCCATTCTTTAGAAAAGTGCTTGAAGACGGTGAAGTAGCAATGCTGGCCGACAGCAAGCTTTGGCACAACGCACAGCCGATTCGTACCATAGACCACGATGAGATGGGCTACATGGATGTGTTTGTTCTAACGGCTAAGGATGCGCGCAATGTCCTTCACTCTTAATGATGTGCGCCAACAGTTTAGCGCGTTAGGCCAATATCATAATGGCAAGCCGGTCACTTTCTTTGATGGGCCGGGTGGCTCTCAGGTTCCTGAAAATGTTTTAGCATCCATGACGGAATACCTTGGGCACTTTAATTCAAACCTAGGCGGTCATTACTTTTCTAGCCAAAAGACCACAAGCTTAATGCAGCAAGCGCGAGAAGCGGCGCAAGCACTGCTTAATGCGGAGTCTTCTGCCCACGTTGTGTTCGGCGCGAACATGACATCGCTGACCTTCCAACTTAGCCGCGCGATCAGCCGAGATTGGAAAGAGGACGATGAAGTTATCGTCACGGCTTTAGATCATTATTCGAATGTATCGAGCTGGCAGCAAGCGGCAGACGATAAAGGCGCGATTGTTCGCCAAGTCCGTGTCGACGAATCAGATTGCAGTTTGGATATGGCGCATTTTGAGTCACTGTTGAACGAGAAAACCAAGCTTGTCGCGGTGACATTTGCTTCGAACACGACGGGCTCGATTGTTGATATGGCGAAAGTTATCGAGCTTGCACATCAGCATGGCGCGCAGGTTTATGTCGATGCCGTTCATTACGCACCGCATCACTTGATCGATGTTCAGCAATTGAATTGTGATTTCTTAGCGTGCTCAGCGTATAAGTTCTTCGGCCCGCATGTGGGCATTGCTTATGTTGCACCTCAATGGCTACACACGTTAAAGCCTTACAAGGTTGAGCCTGCAACCAATATTGGCCCAGGTCGATTTGAAACAGGAACGCAAAGCTTCGAAGGCCTTGCCGGTGTGATTGCGGCGGTGGATTACTTAGCGCAATTCGGTGAGCCAACCGACTCATTGCGTTCTCGTTTAGAGCAAAGCTATGCGCTTTATAATAAGCATGAAAGCCAACTCAGTGAGTATTTCCTTAAACGCTTGGCCGATCTTGAAGGGACAAAGCTTTACGGAAAAACCGAATTTGATTCGAACCTAAGAACCCCAACGTTTGCGATTACCTTTGATAAACACTCTCCAGAGTTCATCGCTAAGAAGCTGGGCGAGCATAATATCTGTGTGTGGAATGGTCACTTCTACGCATTAGGGCTGGTGAAGCAGTTGGGTATTGAAGAGCAGGGCGTGGTGCGTATTGGTTGTATGCATTACAACTCGATTGAAGAGATCGACTTGTTGTTCAATGTGCTTGAAGGGATCTTGCGAAGCCATTAGTAGAAGTAATTAGCAAGAAGTCACGAGCACTTAATAGCGACAGAATTAGAAAAGAGCATACTTCTCTCATGAATAGTGAGTAGGAAATATGCTCTTTTTCGTTTCAGCGCGCTTATTTAGTTATCGCCTGTGACCTAATCAATACAGCGATTCGACTAAGAAAGCTGCTCAACAATTGCTACACCCACTGCGTGTGCGCTAGTTGGGTTCTGGCCTGTAATGACTCGCTCATCAACAATCACAAGCTCTTGCCAAGGTTGAACCTTGTTGAAACGCGCTGCGCTGCGAGCAAGAGACTCTTCCAATAGGAATGGAATGTCGTTGATGGTGCCAAAGTCGATCTCTTCTTCACGTGTAAAGCCAGTCACCGATTTAGAGCTCAGTAACTTCTCGCCGTTGCTCAGAACAATCGGAAGCAGCGCCGCAGGGCCGTGACATACTGACGCAATCACACCACCATCTTCGTAATGCTTAGCCGCAATAGCAGCGAATTGCTCGTTGGTTGCCAGGTCTGAAAGCAAACCGAAACCACCTGGGTAGAAGATAGCATCGTAGCTTTCTGCATTAATTTGGTTTACAGGAATCGTATTGTTGATGCGGTTTTGGAAGTCATCATCAGCCAAGATCTCAGCGTTTACTGAATCCCCTTCAATATCGGTTCCGTACAATGGGCCTTTACCACCCTTGATAGAAGCGATGTCGTACTCAAAACCCGCAGCAATGATCTCTTTGAGAGCATGAGTCAGTTCAGGCGCATAAGTACCATTCGCTTGATCTGTATCGCCTAGTGTTGCGTGGTTAGTTACAGGTATTAGTATTTTTTTCATGATTCGTCCCTTTGAGCTGCTGTTTTTTTTATTTAGGTGCTGACGCTTTTCGTTAAGCACTGAAGCTTTTCGTTAGGCGCTAGGTATCGCGTTGTTACTTAGCTATCGCCGCCTTGTTGTATCTAATACTAGTTCCAAACTGATTAGGTGATAATATACGAAACAGGCAAAACATTGTTGCTATATAGCAAAGATAGAATGCGAGTAGATTAAGTATGGATAGCTTTGAAGGGATTAATGAATTTGTTGCGGTCGCCGAATGCCACGGCTTTTCAGCAGCCGCTAAACAGCTAGGTTGCAGTACCAGCCATGTGAGTCGGCAGGTTTCAAGGTTGGAAGAGAGAGTGGGAGTGGCCCTGCTTGCGCGTTCAACACGGATGGTTAGCCTGACTGAATCGGGCCACACCTATTACCAACAGTGCAAAGACTTGGTGATTGGGCTACAACAGGCCAATGAACAAGTCACGTCTCAGCAGACTCAGCTTAGCGGTACTTTACGTGTGAGTGCGGCAGGCGCGTTTGCAGAAAATCATGTCGCAGCGGCGATGATGGAGTTTGCTAAAGGTCATCCTGAGCTCACCATAGAAATGAATTTCAATACCAAGATGGTTAACTTCATCGAAGATGGCATCGATTTCGCGATTCGTTATGGTCGATTGGACGATTCAGGATTGGTGGCAAGAAAGCTCGTCGATCGCCCGATGGCGGCAGCAGCCAGTAAAGACTACATAGAACAATTTGGTACGCCCACTCATCCAGAGCAGTTAAAAATGCACAGCTGCATTATCGCCAACAGTGATCAGTGGCTATTTGAGAAAGAGGGCAAACCGCTAAATGCAGTGCGAGTGCACGGGCGATGGCGCAGTAACAATTCGAGCGCAGTACTGAAAGCATGTGAAGAGGGGCTTGGTGTTGTCTACCTTCCTAAAAGCAGTTTCAATGGCGGCCTGACTAATGGAAAGCTTGTCCCGGTGCTTGAAGAGTATTGGGGAGCAGGAACCAGCAGTTGGGTCGTATATCAAAATCGTCGTTTTTTACCCCAGAGAGCACGGTTGGCGATCGACTTCTTAGTCGCTTACTTTTCGGATTGGAATGAATAATTGACTAGCTTTCAAGCGAACAACCAACACGATAGAAGTGAATAATGAACGGGTTTGAAAAGAGTTGTGATTAGCGCTAGCTACCTACTTTAAGGTCGAAAACAGAAAAGCTAATGCTTAAATAGATATACGTTATCTTTTTTTGTTTTTTGACGCGCGTAATAGGAATGAGAGACTTGTCTACTTTTGATAACTGGTGTTAGCGATTGAATTGTAGAGAAGTCCTCAACAGTACGATATACTAGATACCATATTAATGTCCCTAACGCGTGATAGATTCTGTGGAAGCGTTGGCAGGATATGTTGTTATGCTCCAGTTTATGAAGTATAGCTAGAGTGCGGAGTTGGCAATGTCTTCAATAAATTTCGAATCCACGTACGGTGTAATAACTATTCAAGATATGAATGTAGTTAGTGTTGACGCTAACTATGCTCGCATCTATGGATACCAATCGCCCGAAGAACTACTTTCTAATATCGATAGCTTTCTAGATTTAATCTCAGAAGATTATCATGTTCTCGCCTATCAAAATTACCTTGAAACGGTCAGTGGTCAACGCGACCCGCAGGTTCACACCTATACCAATGTTGATCGTAATGGCAGAGAGTTCACCGTGTTTTCTATCGACCATGTGACGGAGTGGCAGGGAAGACCTGCACTGCAAGTCACGGTGATCGATCTTTCCCCTGCGATTCAGCTGCAAAATGCGGTGCGTGAGCAAGATAAGATGTATCACGACATGATCATGCAATCTGGGCAGGGAATCTTGGTTCACCGAGATTTCAAGCCGCTGATGGTTAATCAATCTTGGGTCAACATGCAAGGCGCGGCTTCCATCGAGCAAGTTCTAGAGCTGGACTCGATTCTTGAATTGGTGCCAAAACAGAATGCCGATGGCATCAACAAGCACTATCAGGCGATCGTGTCGGGTGAGTTGTCTGGCACGAGTACCGTGGTTGAAAATATCGGCTTTGACGGCGTTCATCGGTTCTTCAATATTTACGACAATGCGATTACTTGGAAAGGTCAGCCAGCCGTTCAGGTTGTACTCGAAGATGTGACTCAAAAGGTGATGTTGGAAAAGCAATTGGTTCATCAAGCGAATTACGATGAAATGACTGACTTACTCAATCGCAGAGCGATTTATGAGTGGTTAAGGGAACATATTGCCTCTGATACTCATGTCGTCAGTATGCTGCTTGATATCGATGACTTCAAATCGATCAATGATACTTACGGCCATATGGTCGGTGATGAGGTCATTTGTGCTTTGGCTAATATTACCAAGCGCAGTGCCGAGAAAGCCGGCGGAGTCGCAGGCCGTTGGGGTGGCGAAGAGTTCATTATATTTATCCCAAACACGTCTCTTGAAACAGCACACGAAGTGTCAGAAGAGATTCGCCAACAGTTCAATCAAGTTGAATTCAGAATCGATGAACAGTTACGATTTAATTCGAGTGTCAGTATCGGAATCAGTGATAGCCAAGCCTGTGAAGACGGTGTCACGATTGATGCACTCGTGAATTTAACCGATCAATCTCTCTATCGCGCGAAAGCCAACGGCAAGAATTGTGTAGACGGAGATGTGGTTGCGCTCTAACGCCTAAAATCGTCATCGAAAGCGAATAGGATCGACAACGAAAAATGCCCTCAAGTCATCACTTGAGGGCATTTTAGTTTTTGGCTATTCACTAAGCGCTTCTAACTATAAGAAACGCCTCTAACTATAAGAAACGTTTAAGTTCTACAAGTTATGCCGACACTTCCACTTCGTAAGAACCAAATTTACGGATGTTAATCACACCAGTATCTAGGATTAGGTATTGGCCTTTAATGCCTTGAAGTACGCCTGTCACTTCAGGGTTCTTATCAAAGTTATGCGACACAATCTTCACTGGGTGCTGTTCAACTGGGTAGCTCAATGAAGTGATGTTTTCGCTCAGAATCTCGATAGCATCATCACCAAACTTCGCTCTGATCTCTTGGATTTTATCCTCAACCAACGTCAACAGTTCTTTGGCTTTTTCTACCAATTCCATATCGTCGCCGTCGCCTTTAAGCAGCGTGCGCCAGTTGGTTTTGTCAGCAATGTGCTTTGCTAACTCAACTTCGATCAGGCCAGAAATCTGACGTGTTTTTACCTTCAAGATAGGCAAACCTTGAGTCGCGCCTTGGTCAATCCAACGGGTAGGGATTTGAGTGTGACGAGTGATACCTACTTTTAGGCTTGATGTGTTCGATAGGTAAACGAAGTGATCAACCATGCAGTTCTCTTCACCCCATTGAGGCTCGCGACACGTGCCTTCATCGTAGTGACAAGTCTCTGGCTTCATGATGCACATGTCGCAGCTTGCTAGCTTTTTCATGCACACAAAACAGTGGCCTTGAGAGTAGCTCTTCTTAGTTTTCTTACCACATGAGCAGCAAAAAATATTGCCGGTGTGAGTGAGGTTGATGGTTTTACCAATCAGAGGGTTTAGCTCTACAAACTCTTCGCCTACAGGCAAACGGTAGGTAACCGCGCCATCAAGGGAAGCACTCATCTTTTTGAGTGTTCCTTTTGCTAATAAAGACATGACATTACTCGTTGTATTTTGATTATTATTTCGTCGACTCGATTGCGCTGTGAGCAGGCAGTACGGTTAACGATGATTATGCGATGAGTATAACAAATAGAGCCTGTTTTTATACGCAATATTACTTGATTCTCGCCGTGAATAATCAACAGCAAATACATGCATTAAAATATAGTATGACATTTTGTTCGGGCGTGATATAACGTTTTTTAGTGATTTATTGGTATTAAGATCACTAATTTATCTAACTTGTTTTTTATCGTGAAATCCCAACTATAGGGATATTAAGCAGGAAGCTTAGACGTGAAGTGGATCCATAAGATTGTTATCTTTCTAGTTATCGCAACGCTTGCCATTGTGCAGTATTACCGTGTGAGCGGAAATCGTGTGATAACGGCAATTACCCCTGATAAATATGAATTTATCGCGACCAGTGATCAAGTTGATAGGGGAGTCAGTACGTCCCAGTTATCCTATGAAAATGGACAGTACACTCTCGATTGTGAACTTAAAGAATCTGAGTATCCGTGGCCTTACTGTGGGCTGTCGATTCGTATCAACCCTGACATCACCTCGGGCCTTGACCTTTCTCAGTACCACACCTTTAGAGTGAACATTGATTACCATGCGGAGGCTGACTCTAGTGGCCGTTTGAGAACCTATCTACGTAACTACAACCCTGCTTATTCAGTTCCTGATGACGAGTACACGCACAAGTACAATGGGATGGAGTTTTCTCCAGGAATCGATGGTGGTGTGATTGAAATCCCGATCAAAAATCTGCAAGTGATGACATGGTGGCTGGCTGACAACGACATTGCGTTAGAGCATTCGGCCCCTGAATTTTCGAATGTGAATATGGTTGAGTTTGCTACTGCGTCTGGAGCGAAACTCGGTCACCACAGAATCGTCATCCGCAGTATTGAGTTCGAAGGTTCGTATATCACCGCAGAAAGCTTGTTCATGATCCTACTGTTTGTGTGGGTGGGGACGGGCACCGTATTCTTGCTGTCAGAGTTAAACCGTTCAAGAAAACGCATGGTGATCGCAGAGAAAAGACATCACCACTTAAAGAACGTCAATCGCGCACTGAGAGAACAGAATTTTGAATTTTCAGAGATGGCCCATCGTGATGAGTTAACCGGAATACTAAACCGCCACGCGATTCGTGATTGGTTGAAAATGCAGTCACAACATGTGAAGCAAGGACATGGCAAGCTGGGTATGTTGTATCTCGATATCGACTACTTCAAGAGTGTAAATGACAAGTACGGACATCAAATGGGTGACCATATTTTACGCGAGTTCAGCATGGTGGTGGGCAGTTCGATCAGCGCTACCGACAAGTTGGTGAGGTGGGGTGGTGAAGAGTTCATTGTTTTTTGCCCTGAGACCGAAGCCGGAGAGGCGCAGATAAAAGCTGAACGCATTCGATTATTGGTTAGCCAGCACCTATGGGTTCATGGCGATCCGCTGACATGCAGTATCGGTGTTGCCGAGATGAAGCAAGAGCGAGTGACTGAGACCATTGCTCGCGCTGATGAGGCTTTATATCAAGCAAAGCATTCAGGTCGAAACCAGGTGATCTTGAGTCACTAATCTGAAAATTGTTTTGATTATTTTATAAGCCACACGTGCATAGGTGACGTGTGGCGTTTTTATGGTTCTTCTCCCAAAAGCCAAAAACAAAAAAGGTGGCGCGGGGCCACCAAAAGGGAAAAGCGTTTCTTGTTTTTATGCGCCCGTTCTGTTGACTGATAGTTTCAAACTGAGCGGGCATTTTTGTACTGGTTGAACTGGGGGAAGTTCAACCAGTTTAGGGGAGCATTCCTGTAAGCATGCGCTTATAGGACGTTAGTGTTTACCAGAAGATCCAAGCGAACAGAGTCAGAACTAGGATACAAACTAGGTTCAACACCATACCGATTCGCATCATCTCTTTCTGCTTGATGTGACCCGAGCCAAACACGATTGCGTTAGGTGGTGTCGCTACTGGTAGCATGAAGGCACAAGATGCTGCAACCGCAATCAGTGCAGACAAGATAACCGGAGACATACCAAGTGCTTCAGCGATGGTTGCGAATACTGGCACCAGAAGTGCTGCACTCGCTGTGTTACTCGCAAATTCCGTTAGGAATACCACGAACGCTACCACGGCTAGAATCGTAAGCAGTACGCCAGCTGTTTCTAAAAATCCGCTTAGTGAGTGTGCTAGGAATACGCTGGTTCCTGTCGCTTTCAGAATGTTACTTAAACAGATACCGCCACCGAACAGGATAAGAACACCCCAGTCCGTTGTCTTCTCGACGTCTTTCCATTCCACCGCTCTAGAAGCGCCAAGCAGTACAATTGCGCCAATCGCTACCAAGCTATCAAATTTAGAGAATCCGCCAATCATTGCGTTGATTGGTTTACCGAATATCCAAAGCGTTACGGTTAGAAGGAAGATAGACAGTGTGATTTTCTTGCTGTTTGTCCATTCAACTGGGGCATGGTCTAGCTCGAATTTGTGGTCAAGCTTCGGCTTAGTCATCACGTAAAGAATAATCATCGCGATTGGCAGTAAGATCATTGAGATTGGTAGGCCAAGTGCCATCCACTCTGTGAAGCTCAAGCCAACTTCTGCCGCCGCAATTGCGTTTGGTGGGCTACCAACCAAGGTTGCGATACCACCGATTGAAGCACAGTAAGCAATACCCAGTAGTACGAACACGTAGGTGTTGCGGTCTTCACTTTGGTCAACCTTGTTCATGATGCCAAGAACAAGGGGAAGCATCATTGCAGTCGTTGCTGTGTTCGAAATCCACATCGACAAGCCTGCACTCACACCGAATAGCATGAACACCGCCACCGACATTCTGCCTTTTGCTATCAGCAGCACTTTGTCAGCTATCGCTTTATCTAGCTCTTGCTTGTTCAGTGCAGCTGCTAATGCGAAGCCACCCATGAATAAGAAGATGATCGGGTTTGAAAAGTTAGCCAGCGCTGCGGGCGTATTGAACACACCAAACAAGACAGCCAAGAGTGGAACGAGCAGAGCGGTGATGCTGACATGAATAGCTTCGGTTAACCATAGAACCGCAACGAACACGAGAATACTCAAACCAGTATTGACTTGTGATTCGAAAGGAAGGGTGTTGAGCAAGAGTGCGAATAGCGTGAAATTACCAATTAATATCATGCTGTTGCGGGTGAACAACCAGTGTTTCAGTGTAGTAACAAGTGCCGTCATAAGACGCTCCTTTTGTTATCCTCGTTTTATTGGTGCACGACTTCATTGAGTCGTGCTTATTATTTTCGAGGTATATAGCTTGATGTAGGGTCAGACTTTGTTGGGAGAATGTTACTTAAGTTAATAAAGGCGTGTTGGTGTGTTTTTGTGTAACAGTGGGGAAATGTGAGGCAACAAATTCAAAATGTGTAGTTTTCTACACATCTGTCTCTGCTGGGTCTGCAATAGGGTTTGTTGTAGGATCTACAACAGGGTTTACAGAGGGGTCAGTCATAGGGTTTGGAATCGGAAATGATTCCGGTTTTGGACTCGATTGAATGGGCTCTTTAGGTCCAAGGAACTTTGGCGTTGTCCCCATAATATACAGATCAAGGAATGCTTTGGTGCGCGCAAACACTTCACGCAAACGTATTGAGCTTCCCGAGTGATGGGTTGGTCCTGAAACCGCTAAACACTGCGCGTGAATATCGTAAGAATTGGCGATGAATAACGCTCTTTCACAGTGGAATTTTTGAGTGATGATCAGAAAGTTATCGGTATCGAATATCTTTTTGGCGCGAACAATCGAGTCTAAGGTTCTGAAACCCGCGTAATCTAGATTGATGCGTTCCTCGGGGACGCCCGCTTTTAACAAGTCGCGTTTCATCGTCCACGGCTCATTGTAAGAGCGATGAGCGTTATCGCCGCTCAGTAGAAATTGGTCCACTTTTTCACGATCGAACAGCTCAATCGCGGCTTCGATTCGGTGCTTATAATAGTCGTTGAGTGTTCGACCCAAATATTTGCTCGTGCCAAGCACAACGGCGACCTCAAGCTCGGGCACTTCATCTATATCGTAGATGATGCGATCTTCCGCTTGCCATGAAACCCAATAATCGATCGCAATAACCGCAGCGCTGCCTACTAAGAACACGAGTAAAGCGCCAAACAGAAAACCTTGCAGTTTTTTGTAAGCTTTTTTTATGTAGCTACGGATAATGTGAGAATCAAATTTCACTCTCGGTATGGTCCTTTCACTGAGCATTAATTTTTGAGTGCTCGATAATACCAAATAAAAATGAGAAAAATCAGTTAAAAAGACAAGACAGTTTAAAGAAAAAAGCCCCTGCAATTGCAGAGGCTCATATAAGAGTCGTTAACGCTCTTTATTCCAAGCGCAGTACGCTTTATTAGAATGCCGTGCGCTTGTAGCGACGGTAAACTGGCTGCCAGAAGTGCTGGTCAATCGCTTGTTGCAGTGCTTCTTCAGTGATCTCTAGAGCAACGCCCTGTTCAATCGCCTTTTTACCTACCGCAAGAGCAATTTTCTTAGATACCGTGTGGATCTCTTCCAATGGTGGAAGTAGAGCACCTGTGCCATTGATTGCTAGTGGAGAACACGTAGCAAGTGCACGGCTTGATTCCATTAGCATTTCGTCAGTGATGCGTGAAGCATTCACAGCCAATACACCAAGGCCAATACCTGGGAAGATGTAGCTGTTGTTACATTGAGCGATTGGGTAAGTTGTGCCGTTGTGAACGACTGGCTCAAATGGGCTACCTGTCGCAACAAGTGCTTGGCCATCAGTCCAACGAATAATGTCGTTTGGCGTCGCTTCAACACGGCTTGTTGGGTTCGACAGTGGGAACACGATAGGGCGTTCACTGTGTAGGTTCATCTCTTTGATGACTTCTTTGCTGAATAGACCTGGAGCACCAGACACACCAACCAATACGGTTGGTTTCGCGTGGCGAACTACGTCTAGTAGAGAGAAACCAGTGCCATCGCTTTCCCAGTCTTTGGTGTTTTCGTTGGTTTGAACCAGACGCTGTTGGAAATCAAGCAGGTTTTGCATGCCTTCTTGTAGCAGACCCCAACGGTCAACCATGTAAACTTGAGAGCGAGCTTGTGCATCGCTGATACCTTCAGACACCATTTGGGCAATGATAGCTTCAGCAATACCACAACCTGCAGAACCCGCACCTAAGAAGGTGATGCGTTGATCTGAAAGTTTGCTGTTTGCTGCTTTACATGCTGCAAGTAGAGAACCAACCGTTACGGCTGCTGTGCCTTGGATATCATCGTTGAAACAACAGATGCGATCTTTGTAGCGCTCAAGCAGTGGCATTGCGTTCTTTTGTGCGAAATCTTCGAACTGAACTAATGCATCAGGCCAACGGCGTTGAACCGCTTGGATGAACTCTTCAACGAATGCATCGTAGTCAGCACCCGTAATACGAGGATGACGCCAGCCCATGTACATTGGGTCAGCAAGACGTTGAGGGTTGTTAGTACCCACATCGAGCACGATTGGTAGCATGTAAGCTGGGCTGATACCGCCACAAGCTGTATAAAGTGCTAGCTTACCAATTGGAATACCCATACCACCGATGCCTTGGTCTCCCAAACCAAGAATACGCTCACCATCCGTAACCACGATAACTTTAACGTTGTGGTTTGTCGCATTATTCAGTAGGTCATCGATACGATCGCGGTTCGGGTATGAGATAAACAGACCACGGCCACGACGGTAAATATTTGAGAAGTTCTCACATGCTGCGCCAACTGTTGGCGTATAAATGATAGGCATCATTTCAGAGATGTGGTTTTGAACTAAACGATAAAAAAGCGTTTCATTAGTGTCTTGGATGTTACGAAGGTAGATATGCTTATCCATATCACTTTCGAAGTTACAATATTGTTTGTATGCACGTCCTACTTGCTCTTGGATTGTTTCGGTTGTTTCCGGTAACAAACCTTCAAGGTTGAAAGAACTGCGCTCTTCAGCAGAGAATGCGCTGCCTTTGTTTAGAAGAGGTGTACTTAGTAGAGCAGGACCAGCATAAGGGATATATAGAGGGCGTTTATCGTTGTTCATTGGATGCCTAATATGGGAGAAAGGGTAACTAAAAAATGATAACGGTTTAGTTATTCAATTGTAAATAGTTTCTCCGCGATCTGAGCAAACAAAATGATATTCTTACCTCTGTCCCACACTTATCGAATTTCAACACGATAATTCGTTATACTTTGCTCACACTTTTTCGCTACTCGCCATTTTATGTCATTACTTCCCATCGATGCTTATCAAAACGTATTCCACGAACAAATCGCTAATTCTCACCTTGTCGTAGAGGCGGAAACCGGATCAGGTAAATCAACGCGCCTGCCACTTTGGGCCTCTCAACATGGACGAGTGTTAGTGGTGGAGCCAAGACGCATCGCGTGTACATCACTGGCTAAATATCTCGCGCAGCGATCAGGCGAGAAGTTGGGTAGCAAAGTGGGCTATGCGATTAAGCTTGAGTCGGAATACAACGAGCAAACTAACGTTGTTTTTGTGACGCCCGGTATCGCGCTGCGTTGGTTATCAGAAGATGGATTAGCTAGTTTTGATGTGATCGTGGTGGATGAGTTTCACGAGAGGCGCTGGGACATTGATCTGCTGGTGGCGATTCTGAAACAAAAAGCGAGTCATCGTTTGGTGATCACTTCAGCAACCATTGAGGGTGAACGCCTTGCTTATTATTTGGATGCGAATCGAATCAGTTGTGAAGGCCGAACTTATCAAGTTGAGATTGAACACAGAGCGAATGAATCCAGAACTCTGCCTGATATCCGACATCTAGAGCAGCGCATCGCGGAAGAAGTGAATCATCAATTAATTGCGTCTTCCGGCGATATGTTGGTTTTTCTGCCGGGTAAAAAAGAGATCGTGCAATGCGAACAAGCCTTAGCGAAAAATCCAGATATCCAAGTTGTTAAATTGCATGCGTCGGTCAGTGATAAAGAGCGAGATTCAGCGTTATCGGGTCGTAATATCAATACTGAAGGTAATGGTTTGAGAAAGGTCATCCTTGCGACCAACGTTGCAGAAACCTCATTAACCATTCCTGACATTGGCGTGGTGATAGATTCAGGATTAGAGAGACGCACCGTTCAGCGTAATGGCAGAACCACACTGATGCTTAAATCCATATCACGAGCGAGTGCCAAACAGCGAGCTGGCCGCGCGGGTAGGGTAATGGATGGCGTTTGCGTGCGTCTATATGGTGAACATGCGGCGTTAGAGTTAGTCACACCGCCTGAATTGCAGCGTGAAGAGCTGACTGAACCTATGTTGGCCGCAGCATGTTGTGGATCTCCGCTTGAGAGCTTGTCCTTCCTTGACCCTATTCCAGAGAAATCACTCAACAGTGCAACTCAAACCTTGCTGACGATGGAAGCGATTAACGCCGACCATCAAGTTACCGAGCATGGTAAAAAGCTGTATCCGTTGCCGATTGATGCTTTGTATGCCGATATCGTTACTCGAATCAAAACCAAAGCATTAAAAGAGGCGATGGTTGATCTCACTGCGGCGCTGTCCGTTCCTGCTCGCTTGTATCAGTTACCAAACAATGCAGAACATCTTGAAGCGCTCGCGCAACAAGAGAAGGAAGGGTGTGCTTTAAGCCTGTTGATTCAGATTGTGCGCGGTCGAGAATATCCGCATTTAGACATCGACCAACAGGCTCTGAATGAAGCTCAAGGATTGGCGAAGCAAATGCGGGAGGTATTTGAACTTCCTCAGCTAGAAGTCGCGTCACGTTTACAACGCATTGAATTGCTCAAGACCATTGTGAATCTGCATCCTGAACTGGTGTTTGTGCGCCGACTGAAAAGGAAAGAAGCCTTTGCCAATGGTGTTTTAGAAGTGGTGCTCGGTCGTCAGAACCGTTTCCCTGATAATGCACAAGCGATGTTGGTGTTGGATACTCACAGCTTGCCGGGAAGAGGCGTTAAGCAAACACTGACCTTAGCGACGGTCACGACACCCATTCCTCTTGAGCTTCTCATTGATGCTGAACTAGGAGAGTGGGAGCAAGGCGAAACCGTTGTGAATGATGATGGTGTTTTTACCGAGATGGCATTGGTGTACGCAGGCCGCACGATTACAACCAAACTCGTCGCCGCTGAAGGGCAACTATCGTTAAAACCTATCGTCGACCTTGTGTTAAATGGAGAGCAGCTTCCCGGTTTTGCAAAGGCTCGCACTCAAGAAATCAAACACTGGCAGTTGTATGTGAAACTTGGTCTCGATGAACAAACTAAATACACACCAGAAATTGAGAACATTAACTTTGAGCTATGGTTTATAGAGCAGCTTGAAGTACTAGGTGTTACTGATGTCAGCGAATTGGAAATGTTCGATCATGCAGACATACCGTTCGATGGCATTCCAACTTGGCTCTACTCAGAATTTTCGGAAAAATACCCGTTTGCATTGAGCCTTGCCGACTTGCAACTCGATGTTGAATACTTGCCCGCAAGAAAGCTGATTTACGTCCATTATCAGTCGGGTAGCCGAAAGTTGTCGCCAAAACGTTGGGAGCTACCGACATGGTCTGGTTGGCGTATTCAGTTCAAAAAAGCGAGTCGAATAATTGATATCAAATAGATGGATAAGTTTTATCTCTAAAATATTAATCAAATAGATGCATATATGATTTTTCAGTGCTTATTTTGTTACAAGTTTGATTTTTATATTCCTTTTTAACCAATCAAAAGGTCATAAAAGACTATTCTTCTATATCCTATTGCTATAAAGAAAGAGTTGATAGATATTGAGTATATTGTGTTGCCAAAGTGTCGGGGGACATCATGGATAAACAGGAAGAGACGCGTGTAGAGTTCGATTACACAACATTTCTTGGCGCCTCATGCAGTAAAAAATGGACTTTTCTGGAAGCACTCACCACAATTGCGCCAGTGTTCAGTACCGTCTGGCGAGATAGTATTAAAGAGTTGGGCACCCCAGAGGATCGTTTATGGCAGATGGCATTGAAATCAATGTCGACGCGTAAAAGTGATGAGTCGAACATTGTTACCTTACTCAAGCTCGCTAAGCTGGAAGGGATCAATGAGCTCAAAGTGGTGATGCCATATTCACTTGAAGAAGAGCAGATCGAGTATATTGAATCGCGCAGTCATTTAGTGATTGCGGGTAATTCTGGAGAAGAGTTCACGATTAAGCTGTAACTTCAGCTCGCCTATAATCTCTCTCGAGGAATAGTAAAAACGTACACGTAAAAAGGGCCTCAAATATTGAGGCCCTTTTAGTATCTAAAACTTGAGTCTACGAGCTTATTAGCTTTCGAGCTTTTTATTTTGAGATTAAGCGACTAGTCGATTAGACCATAGTCAGCGCGTAGTACATCGATGATCTCTTGCTTCGGATTTTCGCTCAGTACGATCTCCGCACCTGTGATTTTCGCTGCGATATCAAGGTAAGTGCGAGACAGAGACATTAGAGAATCCAGTGGAAGTTCATTGTCACGAGCCAATGCTTCACGTTCTGGCATACGCTCTTTATTCAAAAGAATGTCGGCATCAGGGAAGTTGTTAAGCAAGAACTGACGGAAGCCTTCTTTTGAATTCTCAACGATGTTGCCGTTGTTATATTCCTGAGTATCCCAAATGCGAGATGAATCTGGAGTACCGACTTCGTCCATGTAGATAAGCTTTTCTTTGCCTTGAGCATCGTTGACGTAGCCAAACTCAAATTTGGTATCAACAAAGATTTGGTCTACTTTTGCTAGCGCTTGGCTGATTACGTTGAAGCCTTCTTTAAGAAGTTTTTCGTAATGCGCGATGTCGCTTGCTTGAGTAAAGTTGAATGCTGCGAAGTTATCTTCGATGTTGTTGCGTGTGATGTTCACATCGTCAGCTTCTGGAACGCCAGGAATACCTTTCAGAATCCCTTTTGTTGAAGGCGTGATCAGTAGCTCAGGCAACTTCTTGTCTTTCTCAAGGCCTTCAGGCATCTCGATACCACAGAATTCACGTTCGCCGTTTGCGTATGCACGCCACATTGAACCAGTGATGTATTGACGACAAATCGCTTCGATCATGACTGGGCGAGCTTTTTGTACAATCCATACGAACGGGTGAGGGATATCAAGAATATGACTGTCAGCAAGTCCGTTGTCTTTAAACAATTTGAACCAGTGGTTAGAGATAGCATTCAGAGCCGCTCCCTTACCTGGAACACCTTTAAGATTCCCTTCACCACGCCAGATACAATCAAATGCAGAGATACGGTCACTGATCACCATGATAGCTAGAGGCGCATCTGGTGCTACATCGTAGCCTTTCTCTTTAATTAGTCGTTGGCTATCTTCTTCAGTTAACCAGTAGACCGAACGAACCTTGCCACTGTGGACAGGTTTATCAGTACGGATTGGTAGGTCATCATTTACGGCAAGAACTTGATCAGCAAGGCTCATTTAGACATTCCTATCTTTTATCAAACGTCATACAGAGAAGTGCGGTGTGCACATGATTAGACGGGCATTATACCCAATCTACTATTTGCTTCCAGAGAAAAAGCAAACGATTGCTAAATCTGTTGTTTAAATAAAAACCCCCGCCTAACAATCCGCTAAAAAATGGGCGAATTGTAGGGCAGGGGAAGGCAGTATGTTTGGACTGTGTTTTGGCGAATTGTTTCTTAAGTTAAATTAAGTTTGTTAGCTAAAAGATTAAGCTATGTTTGTGGACCATGTTTTTGAGCCAAAATGTTATTAAGCCAACATGTTATTAAGCAAGGTGGCTTAGTGAATACGCTCTGAATTTGCATCCATAAAGAAGACTTCACATTGAAAGCGTAACCCTAATGTTCTTAGGTACTGTTGGCTGAACTGATCAATCGATGCACTTGCAACAATCGCGCTCGCATTCTTAGAGCGGATTGCTTTCTCGACAGTCTCTACCTCAGTCATTTGATGAGAGGCTTTCATATGAATAACGCGGTCGCAGCAAACATTATGTTGCTTAAGCTGCTTAGCCGATGGTCTTGGTGTTTGAGCCGTAAACAGTAACCACTGATGTTGATTGGACAGCAACGCCATTCTTGCAAACAACGCTTCCTCGTTTGAATTTTTGCTTTTACGAGAAACTGATGTAAATGCGCAGTGAACTAGCGGGCTAGAGTGTTGTGCTTTAACGTGTGCTTGAATCATTTTGCTGTCCTTATATACATGCTGTATGTGTATACAGTAGTTTTAGTTGCTTATAAGATCAAGCGTTTTTTGCGGGATTATTGGACGATTTCGTCTGAGGTTATGGATGGTAAATGATTAAATCATTGAAAGTATTCGATAAATTAAATTTGAATGAATCTGCTGTTTTGTATCATAAGTTGAATAAATGTGAGCTTTATACAGGTGTATACACTGGTTTTTGCAGAAAAGTACTGTATATACCTGTATAGAAGAGAGAACAAAGAAGAAAGAAGATCTAAAACCACAGGCACAAAAAAAGCGCCTTAGGCGCTTTCTTATATTTCACGGTGTTGCTTATCTCAATGTCGCTTGGGAGAGTTTTGCTTTCATTTCCATTTCACCAATATTGAACTGGCGAACATCAATGGTTGCAATATCATTGCACTCGTTACATGCATGATGACACTTACCATCTAGGTAGTCGTGCTTTTTAACTAGGCTTGGCTTTTTGCACCAATCACAAACGCCTTCTATTGTGAACATATTCTCTCCTCACCTGTTTAAGTCAGGTGTATTTTCGACGCAAATTATGACACAAGTAAGACCCATTAGTTAATAGTTTGTTACCCGTTTTTGAGAGGGGGATCGATTGCAACACCAATAAAATCGATATCTTTGAGATCTAGGAAAATGAAGATGTGTGTTTGTTTACGATTTTGTAACATTTTGTAAAATGGTTTTTAGCGCATTGTTCAAACGTTTCATTTCTTCGTCACATCCGTGACCATCTGGATGGTAGATCTTTGATAGCTGTTTGTATCGGATCTTGATGCTTTTCTGGTCGGGGATTGAGCTAGGTGTGTAGCCAAATAGCGCGCAGGCCACCTGCAAATTACTCAGACCGTTGCTGTTTTTCTGCTTCTTCAATTCGTGGAACATAGTGTTCAGCTGGCGTTTTTGCTGCTTAATCGTAAGGTCCTTCGAGCTAAGCTGCGCTTCAAGTGATTGTTGTTGCTGTCGCGAATCACCCGACTTTAGAGCTTGTCTTTTTCTTGAGATAACGAGCGTCGCAATAATGCTGATGATTGAAATCAACACGGCCAACGCAGCACCAATCATATAGTCAGAGCTAGTTAGGTTAGAACTGGAGAGGTTAGAGCGTGATGCTTGGTTAGATTGAACGTGCTTAGATACCCCCTGACTGGTGTCTATTTCAGAGTCGATGCTGTCATCGAGCTGTTCTATTGAAGAGATCTGTTTTGCACGTTGCTGGTTGAATTGTGCTTCCAAAATGCGGTTGTAGCCCTCTTCTGCTTGTGGATTATCTTTTAAGGCTGCTTCATACCATAGCTGCGCTTTATCTAATGGTTGAAAGAGGTCTTGTTCTAGCGAGGATTCGTAGAGTTTTGCTACCTCGATAGGTGCGCGCTGGTTACCTTGCAACGCCGCTTTAATAAACCATTCCAAAGCAAGCTTGTTACTTTGTTCAACACCTGTACCTGCCAAGTACCATTCACCCAGTCTAAATTGCGCGTTTGGGTTGCCGTTTTCTGCTGACTGCGTGTACCAATACAATGCATCACTGGTGCTAACAGGAACGTCGACACCCGATTCATAAGCTTGAGCCAATTGGTATTGAGAAACTGGATCTTGAGGTTGTGATTCTAGTGAAAATTCATCACTGCTTGCTGCGTGCACGAAATGTGTGGTGGACAGTTGAATCGTGGAAAAGATGAGGGCTAGAAATAGTGTTCTAAGAAATGATGATGACAGAATGTTGGATAGGATCAGCAAAAGATAAGTCTCGTAAAAAAGCCCAGAATCGATATGTCAGTATGAATACGCTTTATGGTCGTTGATTATTATTATCACGTTAAATGAGTAACATAACTGATAAACAACTATATAGAGGTTAATTCAATAGATAAAGATGGACTGGGCTTTAATCGTGCTACTTAAGCGGCAAGATTTGAATTTCTACGCGACGGTTACAAGCACGACCTTGAGAGGTGTTATTGTCACATAGAGGGTAGCGCTCACCGTTACCACGAGCAATAGCACGACCTGCAGTAACGTCTTGAGAGATCAAGAATGCACGAACAGATTCAGCTCGACGCTCAGAAAGGATTTGGTTCGTCGATTCGCTGTCAGTGTGACCTTCAATCACTAGGCTAGTGTCTGGGTATTCAACTAGGATGCGAGCAACGCCGCGAAGGGTATTGTGAATGTTTGATTCCAAAGCGTAAGAGCCAGAATCAAAACCGATGCCGTTTTCTAGGCGAAGTAGAAGTTGGTTCTCACCGACACGTTCAACTTGAACGCCTGAATTCATTAGCTCTTCACGAAGGGCAGCTTCTTGTCGGTCAAAGTAGTAACCAATACCACCACCAACAGCGGCGCCACCGGCAGCACCAATAAGTGCACGTTTACCACGGTCTTTAGAGTCACCAGTTGCAGCACCAGCAACGGCACCAGCGAGTGCACCAATTAGAGCGCCTTGAGTTGCAGAGTTAGTCTCAGATTCGCCAGTTGTCGCGTTTTGGCGTTGAGTTGCCTGACAACCCGTTAAAGCGATAGTAAGCGCTAGGGCTAGTGTGATTTTTTTAACGTATTTCTCCATCATGTACTTCTGTCAAACGAATGAATCCGAGTGACAAACATAGTCCTGTAAATCTTATTGATGGTTTTTATCAATACGTCGAAGCAATGTAAAGTGGCTCTATGATTTAGTTATCTTTTTAGCTGCCTGGGTACCGCCAACTGGTCGATTAACAGACAATTTACGACCTTTCTTCAAACCAACTTCATAATCGGCGGTGAGGTTTTTCATCGCTTCTCTCAGTTGCTGCTTGAACGTTTCACGGTCGATATTTTTGAATTCTTTATCAATGTAGTTATTGATCTTGTTGTTTGATTCGTCGTCGGGAGTAATGGTTGGTAGCTTTTCAAGCGCACCTTCAACCCAGCCTGAAACAAACGAGTTCACGCGGCGTGTCACTTCTAAGGACCCTGTGCCAGAGCCAGCAAAGCTATTTCTGAATTGGCCGGTGTGTTCATTCAGTTCACGATAAATGATATCGAAAGCGAACGCTGCGAAGATCGCGCGGTCGGCTTCACCAATGAACTCAACACGCTTGAGGCCTTTATGATTCAGCAATACGGCTTCTACGCCAAATTTGGTGTTGATACCGCGAATAACACGCAGCAGTGTAGAACTGATATTTGCAGGTAACAGGTGACTGGACTGAGTTTTCCCCATCTTGATAAATTCAATATCGTCTTTTTCGAGACCATATTTCAGCATCAAGTTATGCGCCATTTTTATCGCATTGGCAGCTTCATTGACGTTCGCAGAATTTCCAAGCTCAAGACACTTGGCAATTTTCTTTAGGGCTTTTTTCTTATCCATCGACAATTTAATCAGTACCGCAAATTTTTAAAAGTCCAACATTTTACATGTTTTCGCGGGTAACAGAAAGGCAAAACTGGTTTGATGAACAAGGAAGGCGGTGAACATTGAACTGCATGAGCCCAGTTGGCGGTAAAAACAAAAACGCCATCAAGCGTATTGATGGCGTTAGTGACACGTTTTTTCAATATGTCTAGAGCATTCGTAAACTAGATACCCAGTTCATCGAGTAGATCTGCCGCAGAATCATTGCCAGAGCTTTGAGCTGGCTTGTTCGCTTCTTGCATTTTTTTCTGAGTCGCCTCAAGAATGCTATCTGGACATTCGTCTTCTGCGATTTCAAATTCTTCTAATTGAATGAACTCAGTCTTATCCATCGCAAGCTCAAGGTAGAAGATGTTGTTATTAGTGGTAGAGAAGGTCACACGACGAGCTTGTGGACGGTCGAGATTGGTATCAACAGAAAGGTTAACTTGCTTGTTCAGAGCCAGCATTTTCGGTTGGTTTTGTGTGATGTTGGTTTGCAGCTCTTTGCGGATTTTATTGGTGAAATCGCCAACTAATTGGTTCATCAACTCACCCAATACATCACCCACTTCGTCTGAAGTATGAAGCACAGCAAGCTCGTTTTCAGGCATGCCCATATTGCGCATGTAATTGGTGTAGATCTCTAGCGCTGCTTTGGACGTAAAATTAATAACAACGAGACCAGAAAAGCCGCCGTCAAACAGAACGAAGCAACCAAAATCTGGCTTTAGGCTTGTCTTGTTGATCTTTTGAACCATGGCTGAATAGGACACCTGAGAAGCCGTCGCTGAAGTCAGTACGCTTGAGACTGATTGGCATAGTTTAAGAAGGATATCTTCAGTTGTGACTGTTTTGTTTTTTTTCATTGTGATGTGCTCGTGGAGATGTCTTAAACAAAATGTTATTCAGTATATTGTTACTGAATTAAGACGAAAGTGACTATTTCTCCATTCTTGCACTGAGATTCTGATTTGATCACCTTTTTATATGATCTTAATAGTAGTAAAGTGACGAAATTCAAAGAAAATTATTAAAAATCTCAGATAACCCAATGCTGATAGGATCAGCGAAGTAGGGGCAGGAAGCAAATGTTACCAAGACTTCAACTCAATGCTGATGTCGATCCAGTTGTTGTACGCTTTTTAGATGAACTAAAAACAGCGGGCTTTACTGGCGACATTGAATCTCAATATTCTAGCCGTTTGGCTGTGGCGACTGATAATAGTGTCTATCAGCAATTGCCGCAGGCGGTCATCCTTCCTAAAACAACGCAAGACGTTGTGCTTATCGGTAAAGTGGTTTCTAAATCCGCTTACGAACGCGTGACTTTTTCCCCTCGTGGCGGCGGTACCGGAACCAACGGACAATCTTTAACAAAAGGTGTCGTGGTTGACCTGTCGCGATACATGAATAAGGTTCTTGAGATTAACGAGAAAGAGGGCTGGGTAAGAGTTCAGTCTGGTGTCGTTAAAGATCAATTGAACGACGCTGTTCGCCCTTATGGTTACTTTTTCTCTCCAGACCTTTCTACCAGTAACCGAGCAACCTTGGGTGGCATGATCAATACCGATGCTTCGGGCCAAGGGTCATTGAAGTACGGCAAAACGTCTGACCATGTATTGTCGCTGCAAGCGGTGTTCGCAGATGGTTCATGTCTAGAATCTGATTTATCACACGGCTTACCTGTAGAGGGTGAATTCGCTCACCATGCACTTGCGGTGACAGAGGCGGTTTGTCGAGACAAACGCGCTCAAATCTTAGATAAATTCCCTCCGCTGAATCGCTTCTTAACAGGCTATGACCTAAAGAATGCAATCAACGAACAAGATGACAGCTTTGACCTAACTCGCGTTCTATGTGGCGCTGAAGGTTCTTTAGCATTCATCACGGAAGCAAAGTTAAACCTAACCAAGATTCCAAAAGCGCGCACACTGGTTAACGTGAAATACAACACGTTTGATTCTGCGCTGCGTAATGCGCCGTTCATGGTGGAAGCGAAAGCACTGTCTGTTGAAACGGTAGATTCAAGAGTATTGAACCTAGCGAAGCAAGACATCGTTTGGCACACCGTGAGCGATTTGCTGACTGATGTTCCGAACAAAGAGATGCTTGGCATCAACATGGTTGAGTTTGCAGGCCAAGATGAAGCGGAAGTTGAACAGCAAGTTCAAGCGCTGACTGCACGCCTTGAAACCATGGTTGAAAGCGAAGAAGCCGGCGTGATTGGTTTTCAAGTTTGTAGCGATTTGGCGAGCATTGGCCGAATCTACAACATGCGTAAGAAAGCAGTGGGTCTGTTAGGTGCGGCGAAAGGCCGAGCTAAGCCAGTCGCTTTTGCTGAAGATACTTGTGTACCACCAGAAAACCTCGCGGATTTCATCTCTGAATTTAGAGTGTTACTCGATTCAAAAGAGTTGAATTACGGCATGTTTGGTCACGTTGACGCGGGCGTATTACACGTTCGTCCAGCATTGGATCTGTGTGACCCGATGCAAGAAGCATTGATGCATGAAGTCTCTGATGAAGTGGTTAAGCTGGTGGCGAAATACGGCGGTTTAATGTGGGGCGAGCACGGTAAAGGTTTCCGTTCTGAGTATGGCCCAGACTTCTTTGGTGAAGAGCTGTTTACCGAATTAAGACGTATTAAAGCAGCATTCGACCCGCACAACAAGATGAACCCAGGCAAGATCTGTACGCCTTTAGAAAGTGACGCTGAATTGGTGAAAGTCACCGATACCAAGCGTGGTTTCTACGACCGTCAGATCGACGTACAAGTTCGTGACAGCTTCAAGCAAGCAATGGAATGTAACGGTAACGGCTTGTGTTTCAACTACGATACTAGCTCGCCAATGTGTCCTTCAATGAAAGTTACGGCTGACCGACGTCACTCACCCAAAGGCCGCGCGGGCTTGGTAAGAGAGTGGTTGCGTCAACTGACTGAACAAGGCGTTGATATTCTCGACCTTGAGCAAGAAGCGTTGAAAGACAACACACCCGTTAAGACTATGATTGAGCGTGTTCGCAATACGATGAACAAACGCCATGAGTACGATTTCTCGCATGAAGTTCATGAGGCGATGAACGGTTGTTTGGCGTGTAAAGCGTGTGCGAGTCAATGTCCGATCAAAGTCGATGTACCAAGTTTCCGTTCTCGATTCTTGAACATCTACTACTCGCGTTACCAGCGCCCTGCAAAAGATTATCTAGTTGCCAACATTGAAACCATGCTGCCGCTGATGGCGAAAGCGCCAAAAGTAGTCAACGCTGCATTGGGTCAAAAGTGGATCCAAACGGCAACAGCTAAAACGGTCGGTTATGTTGATGCACCATTGATGTCGGTGCCTACGCTCAAAAATCGTCTAGCGAGTAAAGAGCTGCAACTCTTCGATTTACAGTATTTAGAAGGCTTGTCTTCTGAACAGAAGAAACAGCATGTGCTGATCGTTCAAGACCCGTTTACCAGCTTCTATGATGCCGAGGTGATTGAAGACTTCGTCACTCTGGCTCAAAAACTTGGCAAAACTCCGGTACTGCTGCCGTTCAAACCGAATGGTAAAGCGTTGCACATCAAGGGCTTCTTAAATCGTTTTGCACGTGAGGCGAAATCGACTTCGGATTTCTTGTCGATGGTGGCGGATATCGGAATTCCTTTGGTCGGTGTTGATCCTGCACTGGTGCTTTGTTACCGCGATGAATACGTCGAGATCTTAGGTGACAAGCGCGGCGACTTTGATGTACTTACTGTGCATGAATGGTTAATGCCATCGCTAGGTGAGTTCGAAGCACGCTCAGCAAGTGAAGATATGTGGTACTTGTTTGCTCACTGTACTGAGAAAACCAAAATGCCGAACGCTGAAAAAGAGTGGGGTACTATCTTCAAACACTTTGGGGCGGCGTTAACCAGCGTTCCTGTCGGCTGTTGTGGTATGGCGGGAACTTTCGGCCACGAAGTCGATAAGCTACAAATGTCGAAAGACATATATGGTTTAAGCTGGAAGCCTCAAATGCAGGACTTACCAAAAGATCGTTGCTTGGTGACGGGCTATTCTTGCCGCAGCCAAGTGAAGCGTTTTGAAGGTGAGAAGCTTGCTCACCCATTACAGGCGCTAGCAAAAATTCTCTAATACATTTAGCCCAGCAATTGCTGGGCTTTTTTCTAAACTAACAAAGGAATGTTAATAAGGAAAAGTATGAAATTTCTAGAATTAAAAGTACCACCAGTTGCACTGTTCATTATTGTATTCGTAGCATCATACTTCTGCGCTCAACAGTTGAGCCAAGGGACACTGGCATTGCCTCATGGAATGATTGTGTTAGGAATCGGAGTCACATTGAGTGGTGTGATCGGAATATCCGGCATATTGGAATTTCGAAAACAGAAAACCACCGTTAACCCGATCAAAGTCGAAACCGCTTCAGCCGTCGTGGACAGTGGGATCTTTGGTTACACGCGAAACCCAATGTACTTAGGGTTGTTCATCCTGCTATTTTGCTTTGGCTACTTCTTCCAGAATATCTTCAGTGTACTACTTAGTTTTGGCTTCGTAATCTACATGAATTACTTCCAAATCAAACCCGAAGAGCGAGCACTAGAACAATTATTCGGCGCAGAATATGTTGATTACAAACAAAAGGTTAGACGCTGGATTTAGTGATGATTTGAGTGCTGGCTTAGTAATCGAAATAAAAAAGCCCAGCTTGAGATTATCAAGCTGGGCTTTATTGATCTTGTTCTAGAGCTGATTAAGCAGCGGCTGTGAACTGAGCTAGAAACATCTCTTTGCGTTCGTTGAAGCGGTTTACTAGGTCGTCTACAGAAGCTTGGTCGTATGGCTTAAGGCCACTTGCTACCATACGCTTCACGCCTTTACCTACTACTTCGCCGTCTTCTTTGAAATCGAAGTTCAGGGTCACGATGCCACGTTTGCCTTCAACATCAAAAGTCGCGCCAGAGAATTCAACTTCTGGGTGAGACAGGTCTAGGCGAGTAAATTCAACTTCCATGCTCTCGTAAATAACAAGAGGGCGTTGGCAGTTGATCATCATTTGTTGTTCTTCCATAAGAGGAACCATGATGTGTGGGAAGTTCATGCCAGAGAACTTAACGTAGTTTGTTACCACGTGCTCGATGAATGCTTGGTCGTGGCTCTTTTCACCTTCACAAGACATGTGTAGGTACTCTTTGCCTTTCTCGTCAACCAGTGAGCTTTCTTTCTCACATTTGTTGTCAACGCTAAGCGCAATACCGTTACCCACCATACCTGAAAAATCAAAACGCATTTTTTGGCTGATGCCTTCTTTCTGCAGAAGAACTGCAAACAAAAGATCGCCAGGCACGCAGAAGCGCTTGTTGTCTTCATCGTGAATTGGGTTGAAGTCAGCAGCTACTTTTTTAGCAAAGTGGCTAGCTTGTTCACGAGTGAATTGAAATTGATTGTCTTCAGTAGAAAAGTAAGGTGTCAGAAACATAGTATCGCTATTAGTCATCAAATCTGGGGTGGATTATAGCTAACTAACTTCGATCTAATGGTCTATCCAGTTAACTTTGCTTATATATCAGTCGATTAGATAAATACGTTGGATGGTATGTGACGATTTTGAGGGGAATAGGGGCTTGGATTCAATGCAACAAGGGCTAATCAATAGCCCCTGTTTATATGACGTGCTATTTCGCCAAACCTTAGAAGCTACACAGTAGGCCTTCTGGCATTAGATGGTTATGCACTGATAATTTGAGCAGTAGATTTGCTTGCTCGATATCTGGTGAGAAGTAGCGATCTTTGTCGTAGAAGCTGACTTTCTCGCGCAGTATCTGTTTTGCTTCTTCTACTCGAGGAGAAGAGAGATTTGGTGCTCTAAAATCCAAGCCTTGTGCTGCTGCTAAGTATTCAACAGCCAAGATGCCACGGGTGTTTTCTGCCATGTCACGCAGTCGACGACCCGCAAAGGTTGCCATAGATACATGATCTTCTTGGTTTGCCGATGTTGGAAGGCTGTCTACTGAAGCTGGGTGTGCCAGTGTTTTATTCTCGCTTGCCAGAGCAGCAGACGTTACTTGAGCAATCATAAAGCCTGAGTTAACGCCGCCGTTATCGACTAAGAAAGGTGGAAGTTTGCTTAGTGCGCTATCAATCAGCAGTGCCATTCTTCGTTCAGAAAGGCTACCAATTTCTGCAATCGCAAGTGCTAGGTTATCCGCTGCCATTGCCACAGGTTCTGCGTGGAAGTTACCACCTGAAATAATGTCGCCGTCTTCAGCAAATACCAGTGGGTTATCCGATACCGAGTTCGCTTCAACGTTTAACGTTTCTGCTGAATTACGAATTTGCTGTAAACAGGCACCCATCACTTGAGGCTGACAGCGCAACGAGTAAGGGTCTTGAACCTTTTCACAGCAAGTGTGTGATTCACCAATCTCACTCTTTTGATCAAGCATATGGCGATAAGCAAGCGCGGCATCCATTTGACCACGATGACCACGAACGCGATGAATTCGAGGGTCAAACGGACGACGACTACCCAGTGCAGCTTCAACAGACATTGCACCACATACGGTTGCAGACGCAAACAAGTCTTCCGCTGCGAACAGACCTTCTAATGCAAAGGCAGTCGATGCTTGTGTGCCGTTTAACAGCGCTAAGCCTTCTTTCGGCGCAAGTGTGATTGGTTCAAGACCTGCGATCCGCATTGCTTCTAAGCCAGTGATGATCTTGCCGTTGTGGCGTGCTTGGCCTTCACCTAGCAGAACGGTACTCATGTGGGCGAGGGGAGCAAGATCTCCAGATGCGCCTACTGATCCTTTTTGTGGAACACACGGGTAAACCTGCGCGTTCACAAGATCGATAAGAGCGTTAATCACTTTGAGGCGGATACCAGAGTAACCGCGAGACAAGCTGTTAATCTTCAATACCATCATCAAGCGTACGGTTTCATCAGACATGAACTTGCCAATGCCCGCAGCGTGAGAAAGTACGATACTTTTCTGTAGAACTTCGAGATCTTCAGGCGCAATCTTGGTGTTTGCTAATAAGCCAAAACCCGTGTTGATGCCATACACAGTGCGGTCTTCAGCAATCACTTGTTCGACAACTTGCATGCTCGCTTCGATATCCGGGATTGCTGCAGGATCGAGTGATAAGTTCACAGGGCTACGGCTGATTTTTCGAAGTTCAGATAGGCCAAGAAGTCCTGGCTTAAGTAATAAGTTCAACATGTTCTCTCCAGACATTAAAGGCGACGAAGTTCTTCGTTTAGCATAGGTAAATCAAGCTTCTGCTCTTTGGCACATTGCTTGGCAATATCGTAACCTGCATCAGCATGACGCATAACGCCGGTTGCTGGGTCATTGTGAAGTACGCGAGCAATACGCTGTGATGCATCTTCACTGCCGTCACAACAAATCACCATGCCTGAGTGTTGCGAGAAGCCCATACCAACGCCACCACCGTGGTGCAAAGAAACCCAAGTTGCGCCGCCCGCTGTGTTCAGAAGGGCATTCAATAGAGGCCAATCTGATACGGCATCTGATCCATCCATCATGCCTTCTGTTTCGCGGTTCGGGCTTGCTACTGAACCTGAATCTAGGTGGTCACGACCGATAACAACTGGTGCTTTCAGTTCGCCATTTTTCACCATTTCATTGAATGCTTGGCCTAAGCGTTCACGATCTTTCAAGCCAACCCAACAAATACGCGCAGGCAGGCCTTGGAACTGAATGCGTTCACGCGCCATATCTAGCCAGTTATGTAGATGTGGGTTGTCTGGAATCAGTTCTTTTACTTTTTGGTCTGTTTTGTAGATGTCTTCTGGGTCACCAGATAGTGCCGTCCAACGGAAAGGACCAATACCTTCGCAGAATAAAGGTCGAATATAAGCCGGAACGAAACCCGGGAAATCAAACGCGTTTTCTACGCCTTCTTCCAGTGCCATTTGGCGAATGTTATTACCGTAATCCACGGTCGCTGCGCCGCGGTATTGCAGGTCTAGCATCGCTTGTACTTGAATCGCCATTGATTGCTTAGCGGCTTTCACCACTTTTGCTTCATCAATGGTGCGCTCTTGTGCGGCTTTCTCCATCGTCCAACCTTGCGGCAAGTAGCCGTTAAGAGGATCGTGGGCAGAGGTTTGGTCAGTCACCACATCAGGTGTGATATTGCGTTCAACTAACTCTGGGAAGACGTCTGCGGCGTTACCTAATAAGCCAACAGAGATTGGCGTGTCTGACTCTTTAATGATTGCCATCGCTTCATCTAAGCTGGTGGCTTTTTTGTCTACATAGCCAGTACGCAAGCGGTAGTCGATTCGTGATTCATCACACTCCACTGCGATCATTGAGAAGCCAGCCATCGTTGCAGCAAGAGGTTGAGCGCCGCCCATTCCACCAAGACCGCCCGTTAGAACCCACTTGCCGTTTGCTTCACCTTGGAAGTGCTTCTTCGCGATAGCGACAAAGGTTTCGTAAGTACCTTGAACGATGCCTTGTGAACCAATGTAGATCCAGCTGCCCGCGGTCATTTGGCCGTACATCATCAAGCCTTCTTTATCGAGCTCGTTGAAGTGTTCCCAGTTCGCCCAGTGTGGAACAAGGTTCGAGTTAGCGATCAGTACGCGAGGTGCGTTTTTATGAGTCGGGAACACGCCCACAGGTTTACCGGATTGAACAAGTAACGTTTGGTCGTCCTCTAAACGCTCTAATACTTCAACAATTTTGTCATAACATTTCCAATCACGTGCCGCGCGACCAATACCGCCATACACAACTAGTGCATGTGGGTGTTCTGCCACATCAGGGTCTAGGTTGTTCATCAGCATACGCAGTGGTGCTTCTGTTAACCAAGATTTAGCGCGCAAAGTGGTGCCGTGAGGTGCGCGAATTTCGCGAGTCGTGTCGAGACGAGGGTCACTGTTGTGGTGTTCCGTCATTTTGGAATTCCTTCTGTTTCACGTTATATCGTTGTAGTTGTAGTTGTAGTTGTAGTTGTAGTTATCGGTATAGCTGGATTAGTCGCTGGCCATTGCACTGGCAATATCCCAACATAAACGAGCCGCTAATCGAGCCGTTTGGCCATCGACGTCGTAGTCTGGGTTGTATTCCGCTATGTCCGCGATAATGAGTTTTTCACTGTGTTGGAAAATCTGTTCTAGAAAAGGAGCAAGCGCTTCATAGCTCACGCCTCTTGCCGCTGGTGCACTTACGCCCGGCGCAGTAGCTGCGGGGAAAACATCGAGATCAATGGTGAGATAGAGATAATCACACTCAACGATGAATTTTTGTAACTTGATCAGTTGAGCGACTTGATTCACTTGGGTCATGTTGCGGTCGTGTTCATACCACACGCCCAGTTGGTCAGCTTTGTTAAACAGCGCTTTGGTATTGCTGGCGGCACTCACACCAAGACAAGCGTAATGAAACGGCCATTGATGTGCGTGGCAGTAATCACTGATCTGGTTAAAAGGCGTGCCGGAGCTCGGTTTAACATCGGTGATGTCGCTTTCAAATTCACGAAGATCAAAGTGAGCATCAAAATTAACGATGCCGATCTTAGGATTGTGTTCTGATTGAATTTTATTTAGGTGCTCAGCGAGACCTTGGAACGTTGCCCAAGCCACCTCGTGACCACCGCCAAGGGTAATCACTTTGTTGGTTGCTAAGGCATTGGCAATCACAGAAGCACACTGTTTTTGGCTGACTTCTAATTGACCATCATTGCACTCGATATCACCAAGATCGGCGATGTGTGCGTCACTGTGCCAAGCCATATTCGCCAACGCTTGGCGTATCAAGTTAGGTGCTTGTTTCGCGCCCACGCGTCCTTTATTTCTTGCAACACCGGCATCGCTGGCAAAGCCTACCAAGGCGATATCACCGTCAGTCAGCTTGTCACTTAACTCACTACTTTGCACTTGCTTGGTAATGTGATGAACGCGAGTACCGAGTGGGCCATCTTCAAGATCATTACGTCCGGTCCACACAAAGTTATGCACGGTTGTTGCGTTCTCTTGGATAGCGTTGGATTTAGATTGAGTCATGACACACCTCGCCATTAACAATGCGTTTATGCAGGTGAGGAACACCGACTTGATAGCTTAGATCTGCAGGGTGGTCGATGTTCCAGATAGCCAAATCTGCGGCATAACCGATTTCGACTTTGCCTTTGGTTTGTGACTCACCAATGGCAGCCGCCGCGTTACAAGTTACACCGCGTAGCGCTTCTTCAGGCGTCGTACCAAACAGGGTGCAGCTCATGTTCATCATCAGGGTTAAGTCTGCAAAGGGAGATGTGCCGGGGTTTAGGTCGGTCGCGATCGCCATTGGGATTTTGTGTTCACGAAGTAAAGCAATAGGTGGCTGTTGAGTCTCTTTCAAGAAGTAGAAAGCCCCGGGTAATAAGGTGGCGACTGTGCCTGATTCTGCCAGTGCTTTTACTCCGGTTTCATCAAGGTATTCAACATGGTCGACAGAGAGTGCACCGTATTTAGCTGCGAGCGCACTGCCGCCCATATTTGAAAGTTGTTCAGTGTGACCTTTAATCGCTAGCCCATGTGCTTTGGCAGCTGCAAATACACGTTCGGTTTGTTCTAAGTTGAAGCCGATAGATTCGCAAAACACGTCAACGGCATCGGCGAGCCCTTGCCCCGCAGCTTTAGGAATGATCTCTTGGCAAACCAGATCTATGTAACGATCTGGTTGTTCTTTATATTCAGGTGGCACAGCATGCGCAGCAAGGAGAGTGGTCGTGATCTTAATTCGGCGATGATTTTCTAACGCTTTGGCTGCACGCAGCATCTTGAGCTCATCTTCAAGTGTTAAACCATAGCCAGATTTTACTTCGATGCTGGTTACGCCACTTCTTAGCAGGCCATCGAGTCTAGGTAGTGCCATTTCAACCAGTTCAGACTCTTGTGCTACGCGTGTTGCAGTGACTGTCGCAAGAATGCCGCCGCCTTGTTTGGCGATGTCGGTGTAAGAGATACCATTCAAACGCTGTTCAAATTCGTTGGCGCGATTGCCTGCAAATACGAGGTGAGTGTGGCAATCAATCAGACCTGGGGTAACGAGCTTGTTTTTGCAATCATAGGTGATGTAATCCGCAGAGTTATCAGTGCTCGGTTGTTCTACCTCATAAGCATGAGCCTCATGGTTTGAACAAGAGATAGACACGATCTTACCGTCTTCGATAACGATATCTTGAGGGGAAGAGGGCTGATAACCGTCGGCTCCCGAACTCATGGAGACCACTCGTGCGTTTTTGAGGATCAAATTCATAATCACCTAGATCTTTGCTAAATATTAAATGTATATACAAATAAATAGGCTAAACGCTGACCCGAATCAAGTTGATGTTGCAAAAATGTGATCGGCGATCAGGATGATGTTCTTTAATCTAGAAGTATCTTGGAGCTTAATTTGTACTTAGAGCCAGGATGGTAGAGCAATGCAAAGCTGATGAGGCGTTCTTTGCTCCATGTTCTTCTATTCAAAAGAAGGCAAGGTTCTGATTCAGATAGCTTTAGTGACGTTCTGATTTGAGAATCTGGAATAATGGCTTCAACCGTGTGCTCGATAGCACTTAACGGGCAGCTTTTTGAAAGGTATTCGTTGGGCGTAGAGGTTGAAAAGTCTTGCTCTAGGTATTTTGGAGCGGCTTGAGAGTTCACCCAGCGCGCTTCCAATTGAATCGGTGCGTTGTCCGCAAAGTGTATGATTTCACTATAGAACACTTCTGCGTTAATCATCACACCTAACCGTGTAGCCGTGCTTTCATCAGCCTTGATACTATCGTGCTTGATAACTTGGCTAGTATACGTTTGGCCTCGGTCTTTGATCTCTTGCGCTATGTTGTTGATATCAAGCAACGGAGATTGCGCTTTTTCGTCGGGTTCACAAACAAAAGTCCCCAGTCTTGGTTTCCTGATGAGCTTGCCTTCAGACACAAGATCTCGAATGGCTTTATTGACCGTCATTCGACTCACATTGAACTGCTCGGTAAGTTCGAGTTCTGTGGTGATTTGGTAACCCACCGGCCAATGACCACTGCTGATCTTGTCATCTATGAACTGTTTTATCTGAAGGTAGAGCGGTGCTTTCGACATAATGAAACCTTATTTGACTATACAAATAGAATAACGGAATTTTTCACGATTTCAACATTTCCTCGGGCAATGTGACCTTATTCAACATAGATGGGGCAAATTGCTTGATTCTGTGAGGCAAGTGTCGCAAATTGTCACGCAATAACTATTCGTAAATCAGATAATTAGAAAGGGAAATAATATGTTTAAGAAATTAAAGGCCTCGTTGGGCATCGGTGCAGCAAAGGTTGATACTGTCTTAGATAATATTGAAGTTTTCCAAGGTGGAGAGTTGTCTGGCAATGTTCACATTGTTGGTGGTGACGTTGAGCAACAAATCGACCTGATCAACTTGGTTCTCAACACAGAAGTAAAAGTAGAAACGGAAGATAGCACCAGCTACGAAACCTTTTCACTGGGTCGTATTCAAGCCGTAGAGCCTTTCGTTATCCAACCGGACGAAACCAAACTGGTTCCATTCCGTCTTAAGTTAAATGATGAAACGCCAGTCACCGCGTTGAACGCACAAATGAACCAATGCCATGTGTGGGTTGAAACCAACCTAGATATAGGCTTCGCGATTGACCCTAAAGACCGTGACTTTATCTCCGTACACCCATTGCCAACAGTGGCTAAAATCATCCGAGGCGTGGAAGCATCAGGTATGGCAATGGTGAAAGCAGACGTAGAGAAGGGCTTCTTAAAAGGCAACAGCTTTGCTTCTCGTTCGGGCTGTTACCAAGAGATTGAGTTTCGCAGCGGCGGCTTCATGAATAATAAAGAGATCGAGCTGTCATTCATCGTTGAAGGTTCAATGGTTCACTGCCTAGCAGAAATCGACCGCTCAATGAGCTTCCGCGGCGACCAATACATCTCATTCAGCTTACCTGCTAATGCGGCCGACTCAGACATTCGCAACGCTGTATCAAGAATCATGAGTGCGTAGTTCCCTCTCTGTTAGCAGTCGCTCTGTCTATTAATTAATAGAGACAATACAACTTTTCAAGCCGAACTTAACCATTCGGCTTTTTTGTTTGTAAATAAAGACAAAGAACCAATCATTGAACGTTAGCTTAGGGTGTTAGAAGGTCCTATATAGAAGAGACATTTAAGTTATGTAGTTTTTGTGGCGCTGTGGGACTAACATTGTCATTTCATATAATTTCGTTACAATGTTCGGCTACTCACAGATGTGGCATCTGTATTTGCTTCTATGTGGGTATATTTATTATGCATATATCCCCAATCAGCGTACTCGTTGATTGAAAGACATATATTAAACATTTTCATGTGTTGCTTGGTGTGCAACACCACTGTAAAGGACAAATAATGCCAATTATTACTCTTCCTGACGGTAGTCAGCGTCAATTTGACAACCCTGTATCAACTCTAGATGTTGCCCTATCAATCGGTCCTGGTCTTGCGAAAGCTACCATTGCTGGTCGTGTAGACGGCGAGCGTGTTGATGCTTGTGATCTTATCGAAAACGATGCAAGCCTAGAAATCATCACAGCTAAAGATGAAGTTGATGGCCTTGAAATCGTTCGTCACTCTTGTGCTCACCTTTTAGGCCACGCGGTTAAGCAGCTTTTTCCAGAAGCGAAAATGGCGATCGGTCCTACTATCGATAACGGTTTCTACTACGATATCGATCTTGAGCACTCTCTAACGCAAGACGATCTAGAAAAGATCGAAAAGCGCATGAAAGAGCTAGCGAAGACCAAATACCAGGTTGTTAAGAAGAAAGTTAGCTGGCAGGAAGCGCGCGACGCATTCGAAGCTCGCGGCGAGACTTACAAGATTGAAATCTTGGACGAGAACGTTTCTAAAGACGATCGTCCAGGCCTGTACCATCACGAAGAATACATCGATATGTGTCGTGGTCCACACGTGCCTAACATGAGCTTCTGCCAGCACTTCACTCTACTTAACGTAGCGGGTGCATACTGGCGTGGTAACAGTGACAACAAGATGCTTCAACGTATCTACGGCACTGCATTCCACGACAAGAAGGCACTTAAAGCTCACCTTGTGCGCCTAGAAGAAGCGGCTAAACGTGACCACCGTAAAATCGGTAAAGCGCTTGACCTATTCCACATGCAGCAAGAAGCACCAGGCATGGTGTTCTGGCACCACAACGGTTGGACTATCTTCCGTGAGCTAGAAGTATTTATTCGTCAAAAACTGACTGAGTACGATTACCAAGAAGTTAAAGGCCCATTAATGATGGACCGTGTTCTTTGGGAACGCTCTGGTCACTGGGATAAGTACGCTGAAGCGATGTTCACTACTTCTTCAGAGAACCGTGAATACGCTATCAAGCCAATGAACTGTCCTGGTCACGTTCAAATCTTCAACCAAGGTTTGAAATCTTACCGTGATCTACCGCTACGTATGGCTGAGTTCGGCTCATGTCACCGTAACGAGCCGTCTGGCGCACTTCACGGCATTATGCGTGTTCGTGGCTTCACTCAAGATGATGCTCACGTATTCTGTACTGAAGACCAAGTTCAACAAGAAGTTAAAGCTTGTATTGAAATGGTTTACGATACTTACACAACTTTCGGCTTCGAAAGCATCGTTGTTAAGCTATCTACTCGTCCAGAACAGCGTGTAGGTTCAGACGAAATGTGGGACCGTGCAGAGGCTGACCTTAAGCAAGCGCTAGAGGCAATGGACATTGCATACGAGATTCAAGAAGGCGAGGGTGCGTTCTACGGACCTAAGATTGAATTTACTTTGCATGATTGTTTGGACCGCGCTTGGCAATGTGGTACAGTGCAGCTCGATTTTGCATTACCAGAACGTTTAGGTGCTACTTACGTAGGTGAAGATAACGAGCGTCACACGCCAGTTATGATCCACCGCGCGATTTTAGGTTCACTAGAACGCTTCATTGGTATTCTTATTGAAGAATACGCTGGCTTCTTCCCAACGTGGTTGGCGCCAGAACAAGCAGTTGTAATGGGCATTACAGACAAACAGTCTGAATATGTACAAGAAATTACGAAAAAACTGCAAAAAAGTGGATTTAGAGTCAAAGCAGACTTGAGAAATGAGAAGATTGGCTTTAAAATCCGCGAACATACTTTGAAACGTGTACCGTTCATGCTTGTGTGTGGTGACCAAGAAATGGAAGCCGGCGAAATTGCAGTACGTACACGTAAAGGTAAGGACCTTGGCAAATTTAAAGTGGATGACTTTATTTCATACATCCAAGCCGAGGTTTCAAGCCGTAAGCTCAATCTGGAGGAATAGCTATTAAAGGCGGAAGACGTGGCCAACAACCGGCCAAACAAAACCAGCACCGTTTAAACGGTGACATTCGTGGCGTTCGTGAAGTGCGTCTAACTGGCGCAGACGGCGAAGCTGTTGGTGTAGTATCAATCGCTGAAGCGATGGAAGCTGCAAATGAAGCTGGTATGGATCTTGTAGAGATCAGCCCTAACGCCGAGCCGCCAGTTTGTCGTGTGATGGACTACGGTAAGTTCCTCTTCGAGAAGAGCAAAGCTGCGAAAGAGCAGAAGAAGAAGCAAAAGCAGGTTCAGATCAAGGAAATTAAATTCCGACCTGGAACTGATATTGGAGACTATCAGGTAAAACTACGCAACCTGACTGGTTTCCTAGAAGACGGCAACAAAGTGAAGGTAACAATTCGCTTCCGTGGCCGCGAAATGGCTCACCAAGAAATCGGTGTTGACGTTCTTAATCGTTTGAAAGCGGATACTGAAGAATTTGCAGTAGTCGAATCTTTCCCAACGAGAATTGAAGGTCGCCAGATGATCATGGTGTTGGCCCCTAAAAAGAAGTAATTAACGGCTTTGCAAGTAATTGAACCCTGCAGCCTCAGGTTGCGGGGTTTTATTCGCCCTAATTACTATGTTATTAACAACTCAACAATGCGGAGTTATTCATCATGCCTAAGATGAAAACCAACAAAGGTGCTGCTAAGCGTTTCCAGAAAACTGCTGGTGGTATTAAGTTTAAGCACGCTGGTAAACGTCACATCCTGACTAAGCGTACTACTAAGAACAAGCGTCAGCTACGTCCGAACTCGATCCTTCCTAAATGTGAAGTTGCTCAAGTTCTACGTATGATGCCATACGCTTAATTCTTTTTAGTTTATAAATTCGTTTAGTTTAGGAGAAGCATAATGCCTCGCGTAAAACGTGGTGTACAAGCTCGTGCACGTCATAAGAAAGTTCTAAAACAAGCTAAAGGTTACTACGGAGCACGTTCACGTGTTTACCGCGTAGCTTTCCAAGCAGTTACCAAAGCTGGTCAATACGCTTACCGTGACCGTCGCAACAAGAAACGTCAATTCCGTCAACTTTGGATTGCACGTATCAACGCGGCATCTCGTCAAAATGGTCTATCTTACAGCCGTTTCATCAATGGCCTAAAGAAAGCATCTATCGAGATCGACCGTAAGATTCTTGCTGACATCGCAGTATTCGACAAAGCAGCATTTGCTGTTCTAGTTGAAAAAGCGAAAGCATCTCTATAATTTAGAGTTAGCTTAAAGGTTTAAGAAAAGGAGAACTTCGGTTCTCCTTTTTTATTGCCTGTAATTTGGCTTTGCCATACTCTCTCGCATCTCGCATCTCGC
>NZ_JBFRMS010000012.1:0-17577 GCF_041470505.1 Vibrio sp. 10N.261.55.C5 | reverse complement strand
CTCGCATCTCGCATCTCGCATCCCGCACCTAATTTTTATTCGCTTGAACACGCATTCTGGTATATAAACATTTACCTAACCTTTAAATGTAAAGCGACCGAAATAAATGACCGCACCGACCACTATGACGTTCTTCGAACGTTTTGAAACTGACATCCTATCTGGCAAGAAGACGATTACTATTCGTGATGAATCTGAGCGAGACTACCAGCCAGGCAGTGTTGTGGAAGTATCGACGCTAGAGCAAGACCGTGTGTTCTGTAATCTTAAGATCATCAGCGTTGAGCCAATTTTGTTTGATGACTTAGGTGAGTTCCATGCTCAGCAAGAGAACATGACGCTGCAAGTACTGAAAGACGTGATTCAAGATATCTACCCAGGTATTTCTCAGCTGTATGTGGTTTCTTACGAGCTTGTGTAGCCCGCTTTAAATAGAATTTGTTGATCAATACTGCGTCTAACGCAGAGCAATGATAAAGGGAAGCCACAATGAGTGAATTACAGAGCGAAACAGTTCAGCAAATTTTGCTTCAACTTTATTGTCGTGAGCAAAATGAGCAGCCGTTAATCTCTAGAACTGATCTCGACATTGCTCTTTATGATAGCGAAGGCTTTCTAGCGTGGCGTGACACAAGGCGTAACTTTACGGTCAGTGATATCGAGAATCGAGTTTGGGTGAAGAGCTGCCCCGGCGGTTACATCACTGAAGTGCACTTCAATGCTGACGGTTCTTTGATTGAATATCGTTTGTTCGACCGATTTGAAACAACAGGGCAGTGGCAACTAAAAGACGGTTTGTTACACGTCGAGATTCTGAAGGGTGAGAACTGCTACCAGTTTGCTGTTGTGGCTCGTGCTGACCTTAATATTCACTCTGCGGTTGAGTATAAGAGCGGAGAGCTGCATTCGTACTTGAAGCTTGTTCAAGTTGAAAGCTAAACGCTGGTTCGTTTAATTAGCATATAAAAAAGCCAACAGTGATGTTGGCTTTGTTGTCTTCAATCTGACTGAATACTTCTATTAAGCTTCGAAGTTCGCCAATCGAGTATAAAGCTAGCTGTCTTGATCTTGCTTTACACAAATCGTCAGTAGGTCTTCAATAAAGTACTTCAATGCACGTGCTTCAATTCGGCGAATACCTTGTTGCTGTTCTTCAGTTAGGTAGCCGTAGATAGTCGCAGCGCCAAAGTCACCAAAGATCATCTGACCTTGTTCGTTCACTAAAGTGTTGTGAGCGTATAGATCACCATGAGAGACTTTATTGGCATGAAGGTGTTCAAACACATCAATCATCTGCTCTGTAATGCTATTGATTTGAGCAATTGAAAGTTCGAAACCTTCTGGGAAAGTATCACGCGTGCAAGTCTCGAGTGTTGGTGGTAGCCCTAGGTTGTAGTAGCTGTTTGGAATGAGTTCCATCACCAAAGCTAGGTAATCTTGTTCCTCTACTTGGGCGATAGATTTTACCAAGTTGTTATGGTGTCCAGCCTGCAAGCACGCTTCCAGTTCATCATGTGGGTAGCCGTCACTGGTGACTTCGCCTTTAAACACTTTAACCGCCACTTCCTGTGGAAAATCGAAGTCGCTGTTTAGCCAGCTTGCATGCGAGATCACGCCAGATGCGCCTTGGCCAAGTACTTGATTCAATGAATAGCTTTGAGAGCTAACCGCAGGCACGCTATCTAAGCTGCTAGGGTGTTTGCAAAACGGGTTACCCGCAAACGCTAACCAAGCCAGTTTTGGTAGCTTGATAAGGAACTCTGGGAATTCAGTCAACTGGTTTGCAGACAGGCGAACTAGCTCAAGGTTGGATAGGTTTTCCATGCTTTCTGGTAACACGCGAATCTTGTTACCCGCCAATGCCAGTTTCTGTAGTCGCGGTCTTTCACCTAGTGAGCTAGGCAGGGCCTCAATCTCATTGTCGGTCAGGATCAACCAGCGTAATTGAGGTGGTAGAGATACTTCACTTACGGTTTTGATTTGGTTGGTCTTGAAACCGATCATTTCAAGCTTAGGAAGTGACCCAAGAACATCAGGCAGGTGCGTAAACAGGTTATTCGACGCGAAGATAATACGCAGGTTAGTTAGCTTTGATAACTCGGCTGGTAGGTCTGACAGCTGATTACCTGAAAGGTCTAGGATCTCAAGAGAATCTGCAAGCTCTATGATTTCTAGAGGAAACTCGGTGAGACTTTCCGACAGTTTTAAGCGCTTAATACCTTTAAGTTGCCCTGATTTTAATTGTTCTAGAGTATGCAAACCTTAGCCTTATGAATAGATGTTCGAGGCGCGTAGTTTACTTGTCTCAATCAAGAAAGGCGAGTATCCGGAAGAATACTCGCTTAACTAAACTAAGTGAACGAATTTACGAAGGTTAAAGCTGGATATGGTTTTGGCTAACGCCGACCTCCTCAACAAAATCGCTATCATGACTGACCAAGATGAATGCGCCTTGGTATTCACGCAGAGCCGAAGCCAATATTTGCTTCGAGTCGATGTCTAGGTGATTGAATTGTGTTCAAATAATTAAAGCGCCTGTGTGGCGCTTTAGTGATCATTATTGGAAATAAATTGAATCTAGAATTTATATTTTTTGGTTTTTGGTTTTTGGTTTTTGGTTTTTGGTTTAGGGTTTAGGGTTTAGAGCTTAGAGCCTTGGGCTTAAAGCTAAAGCTACTTGGTTTGCCCACCAACGGCGCGCCAACACATATCAAAGCTATCGTTGATGTACTTCGATGTTTGCTCTGGTGGAGACTCGCTTTGTTCAATCAGCCAGTTTGCACAAATCAGAAAGTGGCTATGAATGAAGTGTCTAACAAGGTTAATGTCCAACACCATCAATTCACCATCTTGTTGCCCTTTCAAAATGATCTCGTCTAGCGATGCGAACATCTGTGAAACAATCACTTCTCGAGTTTGAGTCGTTGGGTCGAAATGAACATTGGTGAAGAACTTCATCGCAACCGGATTCTCTAATGCCCACTCAATTCCTGTGATCCACATGAACTTAAAGGTTTGGTAGCGATCTTCTACAGCCACATCAGTGTGCGGTTGAAGGGTCGAGAATAGCTCTAGCTTCAGCTCGCGAAACAGTTCATCAATCAATAGAGATTTATTCTCGAAGTGGTGGAACAACGTCGCTTTTGCCACGCCGGCTGTTTTCGCTATTTGTCCGGTAGATGTGCCCTCTAGCCCTTGTTGAGAGAAGAGCAGGAGTGCAGCATCTAGGATTTTTTGTCTTTTGGTGATCATCTATTGAGTACTTTGAACATCAGTTTCTTGATTGGGTTGTTGTAAGGAGGATGCATTAACTTGGTGAAGTTGATTTTTCCTCTACTTAGAACGGTTTTGGCATGGCTAAAGGTCTTGAAGCCCTCAATGCCGTGATAGTGTCCCATGCCTGAAGGGCCGATGCCACCGAATGGTGCGTCTTCTGCAGCCACATGCACCAAAGAATCATTAATACACACGCCGCCAGAGTGCGTGTCTGATAAAAGCTTGTCTTGGGTTTCTTTATTATGGCTCATTAGGTACAGAGCCAGTGGGCGTTCTCTCTCTGTGATGTAATTGATTGCTTCTTCGATGGAATCATAAGGCACGATAGGCAAAACAGGACCAAACAGCTCTTCTTGCATCGCGAGCATCTCATCGTTCACTTCGGTGAGAAGGTGCGGCGTCATTCTGTGGTTTACATCGTCTTGTGCTTGTTCGGTTACCGTGTGAATAACCGCGCCTTTGGCTTGTGCGTCTTCAATGACACCTTTCAAGCGATTGTATTGGCGCATGTTGATCACTGAGGTTAAGTCTTTGCTCTCAATACCGGCTTTATAAAGCTTCTTGAAATAACGCTTATAGGCTGTGATGAACTCGTCTGATTTTTCTCGCGGCAATAAGATGTAATCAGGCGCTACACATATCTGGCCAGCGTTTAGACTCTTGGCAAACAAGATACGTTCAACAGCGTCAGCTACATCAAAGTCAGGGGCAATGATGGTTGGAGATTTGCCGCCTAATTCCAAGGTAACTGGTGTTAAGTTGTTAGCCGCTGCTCTCATAACGTGTTTACCCACAGCGGTTGAGCCTGTGAAAAGGATATGGTCAAACGGCAGTTGGCTAAATTTAGCGGAAACGTCAGCTTCGCCTTCGATAATCGCAACCTGATCTTCACTAAAGCCTTCGGCCAACATCGCTTTTAAAACTCGGTTGGTCGCTGGAGTAAACTCCGACATCTTGAGCATCGCCGTGTTGCCCGCTGCTAACGCTGTGATCAGAGGGCCTAAAGAGAGCATGACTGGGAAGTTCCAAGGCACGATGATACCAACCACACCTACTGGCTGATAATGCACAGTAATCTTGGCTGGTGTTAGCATCAAGCCGGCTTTTCGACGTGAAGGCTTCAACCACTTCTTCAGGTTTTTATCACTGTAATTGATCTGGTGTAGGGAAGGGGTGATGTCAGCAATTAAGCTGTCGTGCTCTGCTCGATGGCCATAATCTTCTGATACCGCTTCAATTAACTGCTCTTGGTAGCGCATTAATAGTTTTTTCAAGACTGAGAGATCATTTCGTCTCTGATCAAGTGTTGGATTAACGTTGTTACGGTAGTGATCTTGTTGTCGGTTGAATATTTGATCCATGTCGTTGGTGCTCGACGTGTTTGGTTCAAGGTCTAGATTATGGCTCATAGTATCCCCTAAATTCGAAGGCTGACCGATTGGTTGGTCAGTTAAAATTACAAGAAGATTGAACCGAATACAAGATATGCGCGAGAAAAGTTCAAAAATTGAGCGGTTACAACATTGAAGTGAGCGAGTTCTAGTAGGAAGAATGAAGTGTTTATCGGCATCGAATCGCGGGACACAAGCTGTGTTGGTGATAGCGAGAGTTCAGATTGTGAAGTGCTTATATTTGTCACAACTCTGACTTAACCTCACTCAATTTACTAAAAATCTTTTGGTTTCTGCACATTTTTTCTCCCTAATTTAATGTGAGAAATTGCTTTATATTTAATGCGCTTCAGCCTGTTTTTTACCCTAAAACCTTGTAATTCCTTACCTGTCATTTTAAGTCGATCTGTCGATAAAAAAACGTAATCGTCACCACAAATATCAATGGTTGGACTCGCTCTTAATAATATCGGTTAATGCAGCCAACAAATCGTTTTTGAACGCTTTTTGTTGGGTTATACCTCGCTATTCCAAAGAGGTATCTTCTGTCGATGGCCCTATAGTGTGAGGTCTCTAGAATTGGAAAATTCGGTTAATTTGGAACGCATCCGTGCTGAGTATAATGTAAAGCACTGGAGCCAAGGTTTTTATGGAATTGATGATAACGGTGAGGTGTATGTTTCACCGAGCGAGACGGATCATCAAGTCCCACTAAGTAAGATCGTAAAACAGTTAGAGCAAAGAAATATTGGTTTACCTGCTCTTGTGCGTTTTCCTCAAATAGTGCATCAACGTGTGCACAATATCTGTAACGCATTTAACCAAGCGATCGACGAATATCAGTACGACAATCGTTACCTACTTGTTTATCCGATTAAAGTTAACCAACAAAAAGAAGTGGTTGATGAGATCTTAGCGAGCCAAGCTCAATTGGAGCAAAAGCAGCTAGGACTAGAGGCGGGCAGCAAACCTGAACTATTAGCGGTACTGGCGTTGGCTCAAAAAGCGAGCTCTGTGATCGTGTGTAACGGTTACAAAGACAGAGAATACATCCGTCTTGCGCTGATTGGCGAAAAGCTAGGCCACAAAGTCTTTATCGTTCTAGAGAAGTTGTCTGAGCTTGATCTTGTTCTTTCTGAAGCGAAAGCACTTGGCGTAAAACCTCGTTTGGGTTTACGTATTCGTCTTGCTTCTCAAGGTGCAGGTAAATGGCAAGCAAGTGGTGGTGAGAAGTCGAAATTCGGTTTGTCTGCATCACAAGTGCTTACTGTTATCGAACGCTTGAAAGCCGAAGACCAGCTGGATGTACTTGAACTCGTGCACTTCCACCTAGGTTCACAAATGGCAAACATTCGTGACGTGCGAAATGGCGTGAGTGAAGCGGCTCGTTTCTACTGTGAACTGCGTGATATTGGCGCTCAACTGAAGTTCTTAGATGTTGGTGGTGGCTTGGCAGTCGATTACGACGGCACGCGTAGCCAATCTTCAAACTCAATGAATTACGGCTTGCTTGAGTACGCTCGTAACATCGTGATGACAGTAGGGGATATTTGTAAACTCTACAATCAGCCACAACCTGTGATTATTTCGGAGTCTGGTCGCTCACTGACTGCGCACCATGCTGTGTTGATCACCAACGTGATTGGTACTGAAAGCTACTCACCGGAAGATATGGCTGCGCCAGAAGCAGACGCACCACTGTTGCTAAACAACATGTGGAAGAACTTCTTGGAGTTAGATGCAGGTAATGATGACCGTGCGTTGATTGAGATCTACAACGACACGCAAAGTGATATCGCAGAAGCACACAACCAATTTGCGACAGGCATGCTGAACCTTCAGCACCGTGCTTGGGCAGAACAGATGTCTTTGCGTATTAACTATGAACTTAGCTCTCGAATGAGCACTAAGAACCGTTACCACCGTCCTATTTTGGATGAGTTGAGCGAGCGTTTAGCCGACAAGTTCTTTGTTAACTTCTCGTTGTTCCAATCGTTGCCAGATGCTTGGGGTATCGATCAGGTATTCCCTGTATTACCTCTAAGTGGTTTGGACAATGCGGACGAGCGACGCGCGGTAGTACTGGATATCACATGTGATTCTGACGGTACGATCGATCAGTATGTTGACGGGCAGGGCATTGAAACAACGTTGCCAGTGCCAGCATGGAACCCAGACGAACCTTACCTGATGGGCTTTTTCCTAGTAGGCGCATACCAAGAGATCTTGGGTGATATGCATAACCTATTTGGTGATACGCACAGTGTTGTGGTGAATGTTGATGAAAGTGGTCAAGCGAATATCGACTACATCAACGAAGGCGACACGGTTGAAGACATGATGCGTTATGTTCATATCGATATGGATCTAATTCGTCAGAACTACAAAGAATTAGTAACGGCGAAAGTACCAGCACAAGAGCAGCAAAGCGTACTTGAAGAGTTAGAGCAAGGCTTGATGGGTTACACCTATCTTGAGGATTTTTAATGAACGATCTATTTACCAAACCAGATTACTCGCTGTATTCCAATGCGATGACGTTTATGCGTCGTCCATTGGTACAGAACCCAATTGATAACGATGCTGATGTGGTTGTGTTGGGCGTGCCGTTAGATATGGCGACGTCTGGTCGCCCGGGCGCTCGTATGGGGCCTGATGCGATTCGTCGTGCGTCGGTAAACTTGGCGTGGGAAGGCAAAAAGTTTCCTTGGGACTTCAATGTATTTGAACATACCTCGGTGATTGATGCTGCCGATCTTGTGTTTGATTGCGGTGATGCTGAAGATTTAACTCAGCGTTTAGAAGCAGCCGCTGATGCGATTCTAAATAGTGGTAAAACTCTGTTAGGTTTAGGTGGCGATCACTTCATTACATTGCCTTTGCTAAGAGCATACGGCAAGAAGTACGGTGAAATGGCTCTGATTCACTTCGACGCGCACACTGACACTTACAGTCAGGGCAGTCGTTACGATCACGGTACTATGTTCTACCATGCGCCAAATGAAGGTTTAATTTCGCCTGAACATTCAGTGCAAATTGGTATTCGTACAGAGTACAAGCAGGAAGGACACGGCTTTAACGTTATTAATGCGATGCAAGCGAATGACATGAGCGTGGATGAGATCATTGCTCAAGTGAAAGGCATTGTCGGTGATAAGCCTGTTTACCTAACGTTTGATATCGATTGTCTGGATCCTGCTTTTGCTCCGGGTACAGGTACGCCAGTATGCGGCGGTTTGAACTCAGATAAAGTCCTGAAAATTATCCGCGGTTTGCAGGGCATCAACATGGTTGGTATGGACGTTGTAGAAGTTTCTCCAGCGTATGACCAAAGCGAGATTACAGCACTGGCTGGTGCAACTATCGCACTTGAGCTGCTTTATGTTTGGACGGCAAATCGCCTCGCTAAATCATAGTGTTTGATTGTTAAAAGCGTAACGCTACATACTGATTTTAAAGCCCACTAAGTTTCAACTTAGTGGGCTTTTTTGTTTTGCCGAGCAACAAAAATTCTATTCTCGCATCTCAGTAAGTAGTCTTTTCTTGGCTGTGAACTAATAGGCTAAAAGGCTCGTATTCTACGGTCTATCTCATGATTTGTGAGCGAAAAATCATCACATTGATTCTGAGAGGTGTCTCAAAGATGGGACTTGCCTCTGCTTTACTAAGGATGCAGAGCTTACCGCTATTAATGCCCTGTATTCGCTAATGATTTATCAACTTTGTTACTGTATATATTTATAAAACGAAGATGTGTATTTATATTGCGCGCTCATTTGCATATTAATCAGCATCCTACTAACTTTTGACTAGGGTTTTTAAGCCTTGAAAGAATACTTGGATTTGCGAAAAGATGTCTCTTCGCACAGACATGGCATTTTTTATGGGGAAGACTAGGCTTAAGGGTAAGTAAACTATAAAAAAACAGGTGAAATACTTCTCTCTTTTCAAGCCGATTGGGCATAACGATGGATTGCCATTGATGAGAGCTAAGTATGCGTTCAATTAAAACCTGAAATTGCTATTACAAATAATTTTCACAGCGCTTAAAAATAGTGCTTTGTGACAACGGGGGATGTATGGATATTGAAGTTTCGCGCCAGGTTGCGGTAGTTGAAGCAACGAGTGGAGATGTCGTCGTAGTTAAGCCAGACGGTAGCGCAAGAAAAGTTTCAGTTGGCGATACCATCCGTGAAAATGAGATCGTGATTACGGCCAACAAGTCAGAGCTTGTATTAGGCGTTCAGAATGATTCGATTCCGGTTGCAGAGAATTGCGTCGGTTGTGTTGATGACAACGCTGCATGGGTAGATGCCCCAATAGCTGGTGAGGTTAATTTTGACTTACAGCAATCAGATGCAGAAACCTTTACTGAAGACGACCTTGCTGCAATTCAAGAAGCCATTTTAGGTGGTGCCGATCCGACTCAAATCTTAGAAGCAACGGCTGCTGGTGGCGGACTAGGTTCTGCAAATGCTGGCTTTGTGACGATTGACTATAACTACACTGAAACTCATCCATCGACTTTCTTTGAGACCGCTGGTCTAGCAGAACAAACTGTTGATGAAGACAGAGAAGAATTCAGATCTATCACTCGTTCATCAGGTGGCCAATCAATCAGTGAAACACTGACTGAAGGCTCCATATCTGGCAATACCTATCCCCAATCTGTAACAACGACAGAAACGATTATTGCTGGTAGTTTAGCTCTCGCCCCTAACTCTTTCATTCCAGAAACTTTATCCCTCGCTTCACTACTTAGTGAATTAAACAGCGACATTACTTCAAGTGGTCAGTCCGTTATCTTCACCTATGACGCGACGACTAATTCTATCGTTGGTGTTCAAGGTACCGACGAAGTATTACGTATCGACATTGATGCCGTCAGTGTTGGCAATAACATTGAGCTTTCTCTAACCACAACGATTTCCCAGCCGATTGATCATGTACCGTCGGTTGGCGGTGGTCAGGTTTCTTACACTGGCGATCAAATAGATATTGCCTTTGATATTCAAGGTGAAGACACCGCTGGGAACCCGCTAGCAACACCCGTTAACGCACAAGTTTCAGTGTTTGACGGGATAGATCCGTCTGTTGAAAGTGTCAATATCACTAACGTTGAAACTAGCAGCGCGGCAATCGAAGGGACGTTCTCAAATATTGGTAGTGATAACCTTCAATCAGCCGTATTTGATGCAAGTGCACTGGACCAGTTTGATGGGTTGCTCAGTGATAATCAAAACACGCTTGCGAGACTTTCTGATGATGGAACAACGATTACTCTGTCCATCCAAGGTCGAGGTGAGGTTGTTCTCACTATCTCTCTAGATACCGATGGCACCTATAAATTCGAGCAGTCTAATCCGATAGAACAAGTGGGTACCGATTCACTGACGTTCGCTTTGCCAATCACGATTACCGATTTTGACCAAGATGTTGTAACCAATACGATCAACATTGCCATTACTGATGGCGATAGCCCTGTTATTACTAATGTTGACAGTATTGATGTTGATGAAGCGGGCATTGTTGGCGGCTCACAAGAGGGCACGGCGCCAGTGTCTGGCACTGGCAGTATCACCGCGGACATTTTTGAAAGTGACATCATTGACCATTATGAGCTAGAACCCACTGAATTTAATACTAATGGCACCTTGGTTTCAAATGGCGAGGCTGTGCTACTTGAGTTGATTGATGAAACCAACGGTGTAAGAACTTACGAAGGTTATGTTGAGGTCAATGGTTCGAGAATTACGGTCTTTGACGTTAAAATTGATAGCCCTTCATTGGGCAACTATGAGTTTAATCTTTATGAAGAACTTTCTCATCAAGGCGCTGAAGATGCGCTGTTAACTTTTGCATTGCCAATTTATGCTGTTGATGCAGATAGCGACCGTTCTGCACTGTCTGGAGGTTCGAACACACCAGAAGCTGCTGAGATCCTCGTTAATGTTAAAGACGATGTCGTTGAATTAGTTGATAAGGTTGAATCAGTCACCGAGCCGACCTTAGCGGGCGATACTATTGTTTCGTATAACCTGTTCAATTTTGAAGGCGCAGATGGTTCTACAATTCAATCGTTTAACTACGACGGTGTTGATTACTCACTCGATCAAAGCCTGCTCCCCGATGCTACCCAGATTTTCAGTTTTACTGAAGGTGTCGTCACTATCTCATTAAACGGTGACTTCAGTTTTGAAGTCGCTCGTGATATCGACCACTCAAGCAGTGAAACTATCGTCAAACAGTTCTCATTTTTAGCCGAAGATGGTGATGGGGATACTGATAGTTCGACGCTTGAGTTAAGTATTACCGATGGCCAAGATCCGATCATTGATTTGATCCCGCCTGTGACTCTCTCTGAAACCAACCTTAATGACGGCTCTGCTCCCAGCGGAAGTACAGTTAGCGCAACCGAGACGATTACCTTTACCGCAGGCAGCGACGATGTAGCAAGTTTCCGTATTGAACCAACAGAGTTTAATGTGGGCGGTGCACTTAAATCGAATGGATTTTCGGTTGAGATAAAAGAAGATTCGGCTAATCCGGGTACTTACATTGGCTTTATTACCAACGGTTCGGGCGCTGAAATCCCAGTGTTTACGATTGCTTTCTCTACGAGCACATTGGGTGAATACACCTTTACTCTGCTTGAAGCGTTAGACCATGTAGATGGTTTAGATAAGAACGATCTGAGCTTTGATCTGCCTATTTATGCGGTTGATACGGACGGCGACGATTCATTGGTGTCTCAGCTTAATGTGACTATCGGTGATGATGTTCAAATCATGCAAGACGGTACGTTAGATATCACCGAGCCAAATCTTGCTGACGGTACAATCACAACCAACACCATTGATGTAATGCCAAATCAAAGTGCCGATGGCGCGACGATCACTCGTTTCACTTATGACGGTGTCGTAAACACACTGGATCAAAGTATTTCAGGAGAACAGCAGTTCAGCTTCACAGAAGGCGAACTGTTTATCACCCTTGAAGGTGAAGTGCGCTTTGAGCCTAATCGCGATCTAGACCACTCAGTGAGTGAAGATATCGTGAAGTCGATTGTGGTGACTTCAAGCGACTTCGATAACGATCCGGTGACTTCAACCATTACGCTGACGATCACTGATGGTGATAACCCGACGATTGATGTTATTCCAAGTGTTACGCTTTCTGAAATTAACCTGAGCGATGGCTCTGCTCCAAGTGGCAGCGCGGTAAGCTCGACTCAAACTATTACTTTTACCAATCAAAGTGATGATGTGGTTCGTTTCCGTATTGAGTCAACGGAGTTCAATACTAACGATGATCTTAAATCGAACGGTTTAGCTGTTGAGTTACGTGAAGACCCGGCAGGGTCGGGTGACTACATTGGTTTTACGACCAGTGCGACGAACGTAGAAACTCCAGTATTCACATTAAGCTTTAATTCTGGATCATTAGGTGAATACACGTTCACACTCATCGAAGCGTTGGACCACCAAGATGCCCGTGGCAACAACGACCTCAGTTTTGATTTACCTGTTTACGCGGTAGATAGTGATGGCGATGATTCATTGGTGTCTCCGTTAAACGTCACTATCGGTGATGATGTTCAAATCATGCAAGATAGTACGTTAGATATCGTCGAGCCCAATCTTGCAGATGGTACGGTAACAACTAACACCATTGATGTGATGCCAAATCAGAGTGCTGATGGCGCGACGATCACTCAGTTTACTTATGACGGTCAACTACGAACCCTTGATCAGAATGACAATGGTGAACAGCAATTCAGTTTTACTGAAGGCGAACTATTCATCACGCTTCAAGGCGAAGTGCGCTTTGAGCCCAACCGCAATCTCGACCACACGCTGAACGAAGACATTGTGAAATCAATCGTGGTGACATCTAGTGACTCCGATAACGATGTGCTTACCTCAACCGTCACGCTGACCATTACCGATGGTGATATCCCAACCATTGATAATGTTCCAACTGTGAACTTGTCTGAAACTAATCTGAGTGATGGCTCTGCACCTAGCGGCAGCGCGGTGAGTTCAACTCAAACTATTACTTACACCACTCAAAGTGATGATGTGACAAGCTTCCGTATTGAACCGACTGAATTTAATGTTGGTGGCGCTCTCACATCAAACGGATTGGCGGTTGAGCTGAAGGCCGATCCAACCACTCCGGGCGGCTACATCGGCTTTGTTACTGATGGCTCGAACGTTGAAACTAACGTGTTCACGATTAGCTTCTCGGATACCAATTTAGGTCAATACACCTTCACTTTACTTGAAGCATTAGACCATGCGGATGGCCTTGCAAATAACGATCTGAGCTTTGATCTGCCAGTCTACGCCGTTGACAGTGATGGCGATGATTCATTGGTGTCTCAGTTAAATGTAACCATCGGTGATGATGTTCAAATCATGCAGGATGGTACGTTAGATATCACTGAGCCAAATCTTGCAGACGGCACAATTACAACCAATACCATCGATGTGATGCCAGAGCAAAGCGCCGATGGTGCGACGATCACTCAGTTCACTTATGACGGTCAAGTTCGAACACTGGATCAAACGGACAATGGTGAGCAGCAATTTAGCTTCACTGAAGGCGAGTTGTTCATCACTCTTCAAGGTGACGTGCGTTTCGAACCCAATCGCAATCTAGATCACACAGCTAGCGAAGATATCGTGAAGTCGATAGTGGTGACTTCACGCGATTTAGATAACGATGTGGTGACGTCAACGGTCACTCTGACGATTACTGATGGTGATATCCCAACCATTGATGCAGTGCCAAGCGTTACTCTGTCTGAAATCAATCTTAGTGACGGCTCTGCGCCAAGTGGCACTGCAGTTAGTCAAACTGAGACGATTACCTTCACCAATCAAAGTGATGATGTGACCAGTTTCCGTATTGAGCCAACAGAGTTCAATGTGGGCGGTGCACTGAAATCGAATGGATTTGCGGTTGAGATAAAAGAAGATTCGGCTAATCCGGGTACTTACATTGGCTTTATTACCAACGGTTCGGGCGCTGAAATCCCAGTGTTTACGATTGCTTTCTCTACGAGCTCATTGGGTGAATACACCTTTACTCTGCTTGAAGCGTTAGACCATGTAGATGGTTTAGATAAGAACGATCTGAGCTTCGATCTGCCTGTTTATGCTGTGGATACAGACGGCGACGATTCATTGGTGTCTCAGCTTAATGTGACCATTGGTGATGATGTCCAAATCATGCAAGACGGTACGTTAGATATCACTGAGCCAAATCTAGCTGATGGAACAATCACAACCAACACCATTGATGTGATGCCAAATCAAAGTGCCGATGGCGCGACGATCACTCAGTTCACTTATGATGGTCAGCTACGAACGCTTGATCAAAATGACAATGGCGAGCAGCAATTCAGCTTCACGGAAGGCGAGCTGTTTATCACCCTTGAAGGTGAAGTGCGCTTTGAGCCAAACCGCGACCTAGACCATTCCGTTAGCGAAGACATCGTGAAGTCGATAGTAGTGACTTCAAGTGATTTCGATAACGACGCTCTGACTTCAACCGTAACGCTGACGATTACGGATGGTGATAACCCTACGATCGACGTCATTCCAAGCGTTACCCTTTCTGAAACTAACCTGAGCGATGGCTCTGCTCCGAGTGGCAGCGCGGTAAGCTCGACTCAAACCATCACGTTTACCAATCAAAGTGATGATGTGGTTCGTTTCCGTATTGAGTCAACTGAGTTCAATACTAACGACGATCTTAAATCGAACGCTTTAGCCGTTGAGTTACGTGAAGAGCCGGCGGGGTCGGGTGACTACATTGGTTTTACTACTAGTGCGACGAATGTTGAAACCACGGTATTTACGCTGAGTTTTTCTAGCACCACATTAGGTGAATATACCTTCACTTTGCTTGAAGCGTTGGACCACCAAGATGCCCGTGGCAACAACGACCTCAGTTTTGAACTGCCTGTTTATGCGGTAGACAGTGATGACGATGATTCACTGATGTCTCCGTTAAATGTCACTATCGGTGATGATGTTCAAATCATGCAAGATAGTACGTTAGATATCGTCGAGCCAACCGTCGCAGATTTGGCCGCTGGCATTGTGACAACTAACACCATTGATGTGATGCCAAATCAAAGTGCCGATGGCGCGACGATCACTCAATTCACTTATGATGGCCAACTTCGAACACTTGACCAAAATGACAATGGCGAACAACAGTTTAGCTTCACGGAAGGTGAACTATTCATCACTCTTGAAGGCGAAGTGCGCTTTGAGCCTAATCGTAATCTAGACCACACGCTGAACGAAGACATCGTGAAATCAATCGTGGTGACATCTAGTGACTCCGATAACGATGTGTTGACCTCAACCGTCACGCTGACCATTACCGATGGTGATATTCCGACCATTGATAATGTGCCAACTGTGAACTTGTCGGAAACCAATCTGAGTGATGGCTCTGCACCAAGCGGTAGCGCGGTTAGCTCAACTCAAACTATTACTTACACCACTCAAAGTGATGATGTGACCAGCTTCCGTATTGAACCGACTGAGTTCAATTTTGGCGGCACTCTCACATCAAACGGATTAGCTGTCGAGCTGAAAGCTGACCCAACCACACCGGGCGGCTACATCGGTTATGTTACTGATGGTTCGAATGTTGAAACCAATGTGTTCACGATTAGTTTCTCGGATACCAATTTAGGTCAATACACCTTCACCTTACTTGAAGCACTAGACCATGTAGATGGCCTCGCAAATAATAATTTGAGTTTCGACTTACCGGTTTACGCGGTCGATAGCGATGGCGATGACTCGTTGGTGTCTCAACTTAACGTGACCATTGGTGATGATGTTCAAATCATGCAGGATGGTACGTTAGATATCACTGAGCCAAATCTTGCAGACGGCACAATCACAACCAGTACCATTGATGTGATGCCAGAGCAGAGTGCTGATGGCGCGACCATTACTGAGTTTACTTACGATGGTGGGACTCCACTGACGCTTGACCAAGCTGATACCGGTGAGCAAGAGTTTATCTTCACTGAAGGCTCTCTGTTTATCACACTTGAAGGTGAAGTACGCTTCGAACCAAACCGCAATCTAGACCACACGGTTAGCGAAGACATCGTCAAATCGATTGTGGTGACCTCAAGCGATTTAGATAACGATGTGGTGACGTCAACGGTCACTCTGACGATTACTGATGGTGATATTCCAACCATCGAATCCGTACCAAGCGTGACGCTATCAGAAACACAGCTTGCCGATGGCTCGACACCAAGCGGCAGTGCGGTGAGTCAAACCGAGACTATCTCGTTTACCAACCAAAGTGATGATGTTGAGAAGTTCCGAATCGAACCGACCGAGTTCAATGTGGGTGGTGCGTTAACGTCGAACAACATTGCGGTTGAGCTTAAAGAAGACCCAGCAGACTCAGGCATTTATGTTGGCTTTATTGATGACGCTGGAACGGACGTTCCTGTCTTCAGCTTAAGCTTCTCCGGTACTACGTTAGGCGAATACACCTTTACTTTAATTGAAGCTTTAGACCATGCCGATGGCTTAGATAACAACGAACTGACCTTCGACTTACCAGTTTATGCGGTGGACTCAGATGGTGATGATTCCTTGATGTCTCCGTTGTCGGTGACTATTGGTGACGACGTCCAAATCATGGCGAACGGTACGCTGGGTATTACCGAGCCGAATTTAGCTGACGGTACGGTGACGACCAATACGATTGATGTAATGACGGCGCAAAGTGCCGATGGCGCAGTGATTACTCAGTTCACCTATGACGGTGGTACCGCTCAAACTCTAGATCCAACAATCACAGGTGAGCAGAAATTTACGTTCACTGAGGGTGATGTGTTCGTCACCATTGAAGGCAATGTGCGTTTTGAACCGAACCGTAATTTAGACCACGAGAGTGGGGATATTGTTAAAAATCTCGTCTTCATGTCAAGTGATGGCGATGTGGATGTTGAAACGGCCACTGTCACATTAACGATTATTGATGGTGATATCCCAACGATTGAATCGGTGCCAAGCATCGCGCTTGCTGAAGCAGATTTAGCGGATGGCTCTTCTCCAATCGTTGGTGCTGTGAGCCAAACAGAAACCATCTCATTCACGAATCAAAGCGATGATGTTGAGAAATTCCGTTTAGAGCCAAATGAGTTTAATACTAACAATGCGCTCAAGTCCGATGGCTTGATCATTGAGATTCGAGAAGAGCCAACAGGTTCAGGTAATTACATTGGTTTCACGACTGATATTTCGAATGTCGAAACCACGGTATTTACACTCGATTTCAGCAGTACCACTTTGGGTGAGTATACCTTCACGCTTCTGGAAGCGATTGACCACACACCGATTCAAGGCAATAACGATCTAACATTCAACTTGCCAGTTTACGCTGTCGATAGCGACGGTGATGATTCGTTAATGTCACCACTATCGGTGATGATTACTGATGATGTTCAAGTTATGGCAAGTGGCGAACTGACAATTGAAGAGCCTACTGAGGCTGACTTAGCTGCAGGTACGCCAACGACATCCGTTTTCGATGTATTAACATCCGCAAGTGCTGATGGCGCGAGCGTGACTCAATTTACCTATGACGGCACCGCTTACTCTCTAGACCCGAATGATGCGACCGAGCAAGAGTTTACTTTCACGGAAGGCTCACTGTTTATTACGACTCAAGGGGAAGTGCGCTTTGAGCCGAACCGCGATTTAGACCACTCGGCTGGCGATATCGTTAAGAGCATCGTGGTGACGTCGAGCGATGGCGATGATGACGTTCTTACCTCAACAGTGACGCTGACCATTACCGATGGTGATGTTCCGACCATTGATGTCATTCCGCCAATCTCACTATCTGAAAC
>NZ_JBFRMS010000011.1:159971-246378 GCF_041470505.1 Vibrio sp. 10N.261.55.C5 | reverse complement strand
AGCTAGTATCGCATTAGTTATTCGCTGCTCTTACTGCCTTGGGCAACAGATAGCGCTTAACTGTAATGTGGTTGCGGGAGCCGGATTTGAACCGACGACCTTCGGGTTATGAGCCCGACGAGCTACCAAACTGCTCCATCCCGCGTCCGGATGCATTGTTTAAGACAATGAGGCTTAAATTGGAGCGATACATCGGGTTCGAACCGATGACCTCAACCTTGGCAAGGTTGCGCTCTACCAACTGAGCTAGTATCGCATTAGTTAATCGCTGCTCTTACTGCCTTGGACAACAGATAGCGCTTAACTGTAATGTGGTTGCGGGAGCCGGATTTGAACCGACGACCTTCGGGTTATGAGCCCGACGAGCTACCAAACTGCTCCATCCCGCGTCCGGATGCATTGTTTAAGACAATGAGACTTTTCTCTAACCGAGAAGTATTTGGAGCGATACATCGGGTTCGAACCGATGACCTCAACCTTGGCAAGGTTGCGCTCTACCAACTGAGCTAGTATCGCATTATAAAAGGTCTTTCACCTTTCGATTACCGCTTTCGCCGTAACCTACAAATTGGAGCGATACATCGGGTTCGAACCGATGACCTCAACCTTGGCAAGGTTGCGCTCTACCAACTGAGCTAGTATCGCAATCTGAAAACGTCTTTCGCCGTTCAGGGCTGCGAATTATAAGAGCATTTTTTTGTGATGCAAGTCCTTAATGCAAAATTACGAAACTTTTTACTCAACTGCTGTAAAAGCACACAGATTTGCAAAAAAAACGGCTCTTATGTCCCTGAAAAGTTAGATAAACGTGATCATTTTATTCGACTAGATGTTAATAATCGTTTTTCGGTAGTACTGCAGCTCGGCGATCGACTCTCGAATATCGTCTAACGCAAGGTGACTTCCCGACTTAGAAAAACCATCTAACACTTCAGGTTTCCAACGACGAGTCAGCTCTTTCAGAGTGCTTACGTCAACATAGCGGTAGTGGAAGTACTCTTCTAACTCTGGCATGTGCTTGTATAGGAAACGGCGGTCTTGACCAATGCTGTTGCCACAAATTGGTGACTTACCTTTTGGTACCCATTTTTCAAGAAACTCAATCGTTTGTTGGATGGCATCTTGCTCTGAAACCGTGCTTTCTTGAATTCGCTTCACGAGGCCGCTGCCAGTGTGAGTCGTTGTGCACCACTCATCCATCTTGTCCAATTCACTCTGAGGTTGGTGAATAGCCAAAACAGGTCCTTCAGCCAGGATGTTAAGCTCACTATCAGTAACGATAGTAGCAATTTCAATGATTTTATGAGTTTCAGGATCAAGTCCTGTCATCTCTAGATCAACCCAAATAAGGTTCTGATCGCTAAAGGACATAAGGCGTCGCCTATTTGTTTATGTGTAAAAGAGGTACTATACCCAAATAACTATACTCAAACTAGCTTTAGGACCATCGAAATCACGTGGTACCAGCAACATCCTGTTTGAGTCCCCAATCATCAAGTTAGATGTGTTAAGTGAAAAATTGTGGCTAAAAAAAAGAAGTTAACCAAAGGTCAAGTACGTCGTGTACGTAGCAACCAGAACAAGCGACTCAAGAAAGAAGATTCTATCCAATGGGATGAGAACATGCTTGGCGGAACCAAAAGCGGACTCGTGATTACGCGCTTTGGCCAACATGCTGATATCGAAGATCTTGAAACTAACGAAGTTCATCGTTGTAACTTACGCCGTAGTATCGAGACTTTAGTTTCTGGTGACCGAGTGACTTGGCGCGCAGGCTTAGAATCAATGGCCGGTATTTCTGGCGTTGTGGAAGCGGTTGAGCCGAGAACTTCAATGCTGACTCGCCCTGATTACTACGATGGCCTAAAGCCAGTAGCTGCGAACGTCGACCAAATGGTTATCGTATCGGCTGTGCTACCAGAGCTATCACTTAATATTATCGACCGTTACCTAATTGCTTCAGAAACGGTAAACATCGCGCCGCTTGTTGTACTGAACAAGGTCGATCTACTGACTGATGAGCAGATTGCTGAATACCGTGAAACACTTAAAGAGTACGAGAAGATCGGCTATAAAGTGATGTTCGTGAGTAAAGAGTCTGGCTACGGCATCAAAGAGCTGGAAGCTGAACTCAAAGACCGTATCAACATCTTTGTTGGTCAATCGGGTGTGGGTAAATCAAGCCTAGTGAATGCATTAATGCCTACGCTAGACATTGAAGAAGGCGAAGTCTCTGAGAACTCAGGTCTTGGTCAGCACACAACCACGGCAGCTCGTTTATACCACTTCCCTTCTGGTGGTGATCTGATTGATTCACCAGGAGTGCGTGAATTCGGCCTATGGCACCTAGAGGCCGACGAAATCACTGAAGCCTTTATCGAGTTCAAGCCTTACCTTGGCGGTTGTAAGTTCCGTGACTGTAAACACATTGATGACCCAGGCTGCATCCTGCGCGAAGCGGTAGAAAACGGAAAGATCAGTCGATTACGTTTCGACAACTACCACCGCATCATTGAAAGCATGGCGAGTAACAAAGATAACCGTCAGTATTCACGCAACAAAAAAGCCGATCTCTAATCGCGTTTTTGTGAACAAATGTGTGCATTTACTGACAATTGGCGCGAATTTAAGTAACATCTCGCGCCCTAAACCGTCATCGACAGATTTAATTGAAAAACAATTAGCATTGGAAAATTAATACAATGGATAAGATTAAAGTTGGATTGCAGTACTGGATTCCACAACATGGATTAACTCGCCTAGTCGGCAAACTTGCGTCTGCTAAAGCGGGCGGCTTAACGACAGCGATCATCAACTGGTTCATCAAGCAATACAAAGTGAACATGGATGAAGCTCTGCATAGCGATCCAAAACACTTTAAAACATTCAATGAATTCTTCGTGCGTGAATTGAAAGAAGGCATGCGCCCTATCGCCGAAGGTGAATCTGTTATTGTTCACCCTGCAGATGCACGTGTGAGCCAATTTGGCCCAATTACTGACGGTCAACTGATTCAAGCGAAAGGCCATAACTACTCAGCTCGCGAGCTATTGGGTGGTGATGCTGCGCTAGCGGATGAATTTAAAGACGGTGAATTCGCAACGCTTTACCTGTCTCCAAGTGATTACCACCGCGTGCACATGCCATGCGACGGCACACTGCGCCAGATGATCTACGTTCCAGGTGACCTTTTCTCAGTTAACCCGTTAACGGCAGAAAACGTTCCAAACCTATTCGCACGTAATGAGCGTGTCGTTTGTATCTTCGATACGGAATTTGGCCCAATGGCACAAGTGCTGGTTGGCGCAACGATCGTAGGTAGCATCGAGCAAGTATGGGCAGGTACCATCACCCCACCTCGTGGTAACTCGGTTTACAAATGGGATTACCCTGCACAAGGTGACAAAGCAATCATCTTGAAGAAAGGCGAAGAGATGGGCCGCTTTAAGCTTGGTTCAACCGTTATCAACCTGTTCGCTAAAGATGCGATCAAGTTTGACGACACTATGCAAAATGGCGAGAAAACGGTTCTTGGTACACCTTTCGCGCACATTGCTGGCAAAGAAGCGCAAGCAAATGACGATGTTGTTACCGATTCTGCTGAGAACACTGACCAAGCTTAACAATTTGAGTTAACTCATTTAAGCTTTCAAGGCGCGTTACTTTTTCTATTTCAGAGAAGAACGCGCCTTTTTCTTAACTCTACCGATTCATTTGCTACTCAAGCTCTAACAACTCAATCTTTCAAACCCTGCCCAGCCACCTGCTGCTTCTCACTCTTGTCTCTAATTGCCCAGATAAAAGATTGACCAAAAACAAAACAACTGTCGAAACCTTAAACAACTTTTTGATTTTCCAACCCGTCTCCAAGTACCAGAAATCCAGATAACTTACTCTATTTGAAGATATTTTATTTATAGGGTCTTTGTACATGCCTAAACTCAATGTTGGCGTTCTGGTCAAGCTGTTGATTTGTTTTGCGATTCCCTTAGGCGTGTTATTCATGCCGATAGATTCAATACCAATCGATGATCTCACGCTGATTCAACACCGCCTGTTGGCGATATTCTTATTAGCAGCCCTGCTGTGGGTGCTTGAACCTGTTCCGGTATTCGCCACTTCCATTTTGATCATTGCGCTTGAACTGGTGATGATATCTGACAAAGGTTTACACCTATTTAGAAATCCACCAGCGGGGCACGACCTCGGTGAGTTAATCAAATATACCGACATCTTCGGTGCATTTTCGTCACCGATCATCATCCTTTTCATGGGTGGTTTTGCTCTTGCGATATCCGCATCCAAGTATGAACTCGATAACAACCTAGCTCGAGTGCTACTTAAACCATTTGGTACAGAACCGCGCTTCATTATGCTCGGCTTAATGCTGATCACCGCCGTGTTCTCAATGTTCATGTCAAATACCGCAACGACGGTAATGATGCTTGCGCTGCTCGGCCCTATCGTGGCATCTGCACCAAAAGGCGATATGGGTATCAAAGCGCTCGTGTTGTGTATTCCAATTGCTGCCAATACTGGCGGTATCGCAACCCCAATCGGTACACCGCCCAATGCCATCGCGCTGCAATACCTAACGGGTGAAAATACCATCGACTTCCTCAGCTGGATGATGATGGGCTTACCCTTTGTGATCATCCAACTCACCATCGCTTGGTTTCTTCTACAAAAACTCTTCCCTTCTAAAGAAAGAAACATGGTGCTCAAGCTTGATGGACAATTTAGAAAGAGCTGGCGAGCGATTGTGGTTTACATCACCTTCGCTGCGACAATCTTATTGTGGATGACCACCAAACTGCACGGCATGAACACCTATGTCGTGTCTATCATTCCACTGGCTGTGTTTACGCTCACTGGCATCATGGGCAAAGAAGAACTCAAGCTGATTAACTGGGATGTGTTGTGGCTGGTCGCAGGTGGTATTGCGATTGGTATTGGCTTAGATAAAACAGGCTTAGCCGCTGCACTCGCACACGCAATTGACTATGAATCGCTGTCTCCTGCAGCTGTGGTACTGACATTGTCTATCGTGTGTTGGTTAATGGCGAACTTCATGTCAAACACTGCGACGGCCAACTTGCTGATGCCGATAGCCGCTGCAATTGGTGCTTCCATGGAAAGCCTAGTTGCGATTGGTGGTCTGCAAGGCTTGCTGGTTGTGGTCGCCTTCTCTGCGTCACTTGGCATGATTCTGCCAGTATCGACACCACCAAACTCACTGGCCTACTCGACCGGGCTTATCGAAAGCAAAGACATGGCGAAGATGGGCATCATCTTAGGTATTGTCGGCTTGCTGATGGTTTACCTCGCCCTGTTTATCATCACCTAGTAAGCGTTAACGCTCCCCTTTAATCCTAACTAAAGCGCTGAATGTAAATTTGGCGCTTTTTTCGATCTATACCACTCCACCTCAAGCAATTAACTGACATTTCAATCAATAGGTAACTGTGATATTACTTCACTGTTTTACAAAAAGCAGAGTAAATATATTTAGAATTTATGATTTTAAACACAGTCATTCAACTTAAGACAGCGGCACTATACGCCAATCAAAGACACATCAATTCATTATTAAGTACGTCAACGTAGTTAGGTTTTGTCTAATCAGAGAGGAATGGACCTTGAGACATACTATTAAGTTTAAAATTCAGATCGCCATTGCGATCATTATCGCCGTCGTGAGTGGTACCCAAGCTTGGATATCAGTTACCCAGCTCACTCAAGAGACTGAAGTCGCGATCAACCAAGAAATGAAAAATGTCAGTGCTGGCACGACGAATTATATTGCCGATTGGCTCTCGACTCGCAGCGATATGATGCTTGCTAATGAACCGACCATTTCAAGCAACAGTAACTCTGACCGCGAGTTGCTAATCACCAAACAAGCTGGACAATTCTTGTCTGTTTATGCCGGATTCAGCGACGGCACTATCGCGTATGGCGACAAAGGTGAAGATTGGCCAGCAGGCTACGACCCACGCGCCCGCCCTTGGTATAAAGATGCCAACGCAACATCAGACCTCGTCATTACTGAACCTTATCAAGACTTTGACGGCAGCATTGTCATCAGCTTTGCAAAAGCATTCAACGGTGAAAGACAAGGTGTCCTCGCGGCAGACCTAACTGTAACCAGCATTATCGACACCGTACTCAACGTGAAACTGGATAACGATGGCTTTGCGTTTTTAGTTGACGGTAACAACAACATCGTTGCCTACAGTGATGAAGAGCTAAGTCAGAAACCACTGACCAGTTTGAATCCGGAACTAACAGCCAACAAAGTGTCACAACTGATCCAAGGCCAAATGATCACTACGCTAACTTGGCCTGGCCAAGAGGATAAAATGGTCTACATTGCCAATGTCCCGAATACCGATTGGTCACTGGGTATTGTTATCGATAAGGAAATGGCGTTTTCCGCAGTATCTGACGCGATTCAGTTCATCGCTCTTACTTCTTTGATTTTGTATATCGTCATTTCGATTGCGAGCACAGTGGTGATCAACCGCCTGCTTTCCCCACTACAAACCTTGTCTGACGCACTGACTCAGCTGGCTCAAGGCAGAGGTGACCTCACTCAACGCATTGATATCACACGCATGGATGAGATCGGTAAGCTTGCCGAGCTCGTAAACCAATTCTTGAGTCAGATGCAAAGCATGCTGAAAGGCGTTATCGAGCACAGCCATGATTTAAATAATCACGCAGAAAAAGCCAACCAATTGGCCACTCAATCCTCCATTCGAGTGGAGAATCAACAAAACGATATCAACCAGATAGCGACCGCGATTCATGAGATGTCAGCCACGGCAGCAGAGGTGGCGAGTCATGCAGAATTAACCGCATCCGCTTCTCAAGCTTCGGCGACCGCGTGTAACGATGGCCAAGAGGTTATTCAACAAAACCGCGACGCTATCACTAGCCTTGCGAGCCAAGTGGAAGACGCTGCCAATGTTATCCGAGAGCTGGAAAACAACGCGCAAAGCATCAACCAGATCCTGTCCACCATTCAAGGCATTGCCGAACAAACCAATCTATTGGCATTAAATGCTGCAATTGAAGCGGCTCGTGCAGGTGAACAAGGTCGTGGGTTTGCGGTTGTCGCCGATGAAGTGCGAGTGCTTAGCCAAAGAACGCATGGCTCGACCGAAGAAATCCGCGTGATGATTGATACGTTACAGAAGAATACCGAACATGCCGTTGAAAGCATGACCACCAGCACCCAACTGGCAGAGAACAGCGTTGGCTTCGCAGAGCAAGCTCATGGCAGCCTCTCTAAAATCACCCAAGCGATCACTGAAATCAACGATATGGCGCTGCAAATAGCGAGTGCTGCAGAAGAGCAACGCGCAGTAAGCGAAGACATCAGTCGTAATACGCAAGGAATCAAGGATGCCTCCGACGATCTTGCACAACAAGCTGAAAGCAGCCGCAATAGCTCAAATGAAATGAGTAACGCTGCCGAGTCGATGCGCCGAGATGTGGAGCGCTTTAAGGTATAACTCATCTCAAGCAACATAAGTTAAACCTCACCACCAAGCGGCAGGTGACGTAAACCGATAACTGAAACAAAGTGACTCTTTTCACAAGAATCACTTTGTTCTCAGTCCGGTTTAATGCATATTGATGAGCTAATTTATCCCAGACACAAGGATGTTATTCAGATGGGATTCGAATGGTTGGCTCTTGCTGCCGCTTTTCTTTGGGCTATCGCGAGCCTGATGTCAGTAAAGCCTGCTCAACACTTAGGTTCTTTCGCCTATAGCCGTTGGCGCATGGGTTGCACTGCTATCATCTTATCGAGCATGGCTTGGTTTACTGGTGGCTGGTCAACGGTCGAAGCAGACCTAGTCACGCCGATGATGCTGTCTGGGCTAATTGGCATCTTCATTGGTGATACCGCCCTATTTGCTTGTTTGAACAGAATGGGACCGCGCCAAGCAGGTTTGCTGTTCTCTTGTCACGCCGTGTTCTCGGCAATTCTTGGTTACTTCCTATTTAGCGAAAGCATGACTTCGGTGGAGCTGATTGGCTCGGCTTTGGTGTTCAGTGGCGTTTTAACCGCGATATTCTTTGGTCGTCGAGGACAAGCCAACAACCAACTCGAAACCATCAAGGGCACCGTGTGGATTGGTGTAGCTCTCGGAATCACTGCCGCTATTTGCCAAGCCTTGGGCGGTATTATTGCAAAACCCGTGATGCAAACCAGCATAGACCCTGTTGCCGCTTCAGCGATTCGTATGATTACCGCTTTTGTTGCTCACTCCGCATTTCGTCTAACTGGCGCTAAGCTCTCACGCGCAATTAACCCGATGAATGGTCAAATATTCGCGATTACCGCAGTGAACGGCTTTCTTGCTATGGCGGTGGGAATGACGCTGATTTTGTATGCACTGCAAGAAGGAAATGTCGGCATGGTTGCTCTGTTGTCTTCAACCACACCTATCATGTTGTTACCAATACTTTGGCTGTACACCAAACAGAGACCAAATGCCTACGCTTGGATCGGTGCCATTGTTGCCGTAGTGGGTACTGGTATTCTAGTCAGCTAGCTAGTGAAGTTAATTGGCAGCTGATTGGAAACTGAGAGTGAATAGCTAATGACTATTCACTCTCAGTAAAAACAAAAGCAAAAAGTTAAGAACGTGGGAAAGGAAAAGCCGTCACGTCATCGATGTGGTCATAACCTAACGCCAGCATGATCAGACGATCAATACCTAAAGCAACACCCGCACAGTCTGGTAAGCCCGCTTTTAATGCCTCAATCAAGTGATGGTCAATCGGTTGAGGCGATAAACCCATCTCAATACGTTTGGCATTGTCATCTTCAAAGCGCTTGAGCTGCTCTTGTGGTTTATCTAGCTCATGGAAGCCGTTTGCTAACTCGATGCCTTTGAAATACACCTCAAAGCGATCCGCCACTCGCGAATCCTCAGGATTAATCTTAGCCAATGCCGCTTGTGAAGCCGGAAAGTCATAAACAAACGCAGGGACTTGTTGGCCTATTTTGGCTTCAACCCCAATACTAAACAGCAACTGCAGCAAGGTGTCACGGTCTTGTTCTGGATCTGCAATGTCGCTGAGCCCAAGTTTTGCTGCGGCTTGCTTTAGCGTAGCCATCGAATCTTCCAGTGGACACACACCTAACACGTCAATAAAGGCTTGTTGGTAAGTCATTCGCTCTGCTGAGCCCGATTTAAGTACCTGCTGTAACAGCAAATCCATTTCATCCATCAGGTCATGGTGATCAAAGCCAACGCGATACCACTCCAACATGGTGAACTCAGGGTTGTGGTAACGGCCATTTTCTTCGTTACGGAAAGACTTACAAATTTGGTAAATACAGCCACTGCCCGCCGCTAATAGACGTTTCATATGAAACTCAGGGCTAGTCATAAAGAACAGAGGCTGACCGTGCGCATAACCCGGCCCTACGAATTCAGTTTTGAAAGTATGCAAATGCACGTCCGTCACCGTGGCGTGGCTCATCGCAGGCGTATCCACTTCCATCACGTTTCGCTCAGCAAAGAACTGACGAATTTGATTAAGGATATCAGCACGTTGCTTTAACTGTTTAATGGTTGCGGCCGGTTGCCATGTAGAGTGCATTATTGAGTTCCATATTACTGAATTCTAGGCGACGAAAATTACCACCTTTCATCGCTTTTGTAAGCTTCTATCTTTCTATTCGTGAAAGCAAAATGTTGTTTTAATGAAGCCAGAAAATTACGTTCTACAATACAATTATCAATACAGATTTCACATCAACATTGATAACAAAAATCATACTCAACAAGCCGTTAACACCCGTCCTGTGGGTTAATCGTTATCAACGATTCATTGCCGTGATTGCAGTCACATAACCTATAATTTCTATGCCTCCATATGCATTACCGACCTAAAAACCCAAATGCATCAACTTTTCGAATACCTTCCTCTCTTACACTGAACCTACCACTTAAGGCTTAGGGGTGCTAAATGGTTCCTACAATTTAGAACCTCCTAAATAGGCTTTTTATAATAACAAGCGGAATACTCCGCATCACACTGGAGAATAACTGTGAAGACAATTACCACAGATATCGCAGTCATCGGCGCAGGCGGCGCTGGTCTTCGTACAGCTATTGCTGCGGCTGAAGCTAATCCTGAACTGGAAGTAGCACTGATTTCTAAAGTTTACCCAATGCGTTCGCACACGGTAGCGGCAGAAGGCGGTTCAGCAGCGGTAATTAAAGACGAAGATAGCCTAGATAACCACTTCAACGATACTGTTGGCGGTGGCGACTGGCTATGTGAACAGGATGTTGTTGAATACTTTGTTGAAAACTCGACTCGCGAAATGATCCAAATGGAACAATGGGGCTGCCCATGGAGTCGTAAAGAAAACGGTGAAGTAAACGTACGCCGATTCGGCGGTATGAAAGTAGAGAGAACGTGGTTCGCAGCGGATAAAACCGGCTTCCACATGCTTCATACTCTGTTCCAGACTTCGATGAAGTACGACACAATCAAACGATTTGATGAGTACTTTGTGGTGGACCTTCTCGTAGAAAACCAGAGCGGCGTTGAAGATGGCGAAGTACAAGGCCTAATCGCGATTCACATGTCTGAAGGTGAACTTGTTACGATCAAAGCGAAATCTGTTGTGTTAGCAACCGGTGGCGCAGGTCGTGTTTACCACTGCAATACCAACGGCGGCATCGTAACGGGCGACGGTATGGCAATGGCTTATCGCCACGGTGTGCCACTGCGTGATATGGAGTTCGTTCAATACCACCCAACAGGCCTACCGGGCACTGGCATCTTGATGACCGAAGGTTGTCGTGGTGAAGGCGGTATCATCGTCAACAAGAACGGCTACCGTTACCTGCAAGATTACGGCATGGGCCCTGAAACTCCAGTGGGCGAGCCGAAAAACAAATACATGGAACTGGGTCCACGTGACAAAGTTTCTCAAGCATTCTGGCACGAGCAGCAGAAAGGCAACACCATCAAGCACCCACTTGGTGATGTCGTGCACCTTGACCTTCGCCACCTTGGTGAAGAGTACCTGCAAGAGCGTCTACCGTTCATCTGTGAGCTTGCAAAAGCGTACGTAAACGTAGACCCAGCAAAAGAGCCAATCCCAATTCGCCCGACCGTTCACTACACCATGGGTGGTATTGAGACTAACGGTACCTGTGAAACTCGTATTAAAGGCCTATTCGCCGTTGGTGAATGTGCTTCAGTTGGCCTACACGGTGCAAACCGCCTAGGTTCTAACTCACTGGCTGAGTTCGTAGTATTTGGCCGCGTTGCTGGTGAAGAAGCGGTGAAACGCGCTGCTGAATTCAAAGGCTGGAACGAAGAGTCTATCGCTAAGCAAGTGAAAGCGGTTGAAGAGCGCATCGCAGGTCTACTAAACCAAGAAGGCGACGAGAACTGGGCTGACATCCGTACTGAAATGGGTCACACCATGGAAGCGGGTTGTGGTATCTACCGTCAAGAAGACTTGATGCAAAAGACCATCGACAAAATCACTGAACTGAAAGCTCGCTACAAGAAGATCAGCATTAAAGACAAAGGCAAAGTATTCAACACTGACCTACTTTACGCTATCGAAGTGGGTTACGGTCTTGAAGTTGCAGAAGCGATGGTTCACTCAGCGATCCTTCGTAAAGAGTCTCGCGGTGCACACCAACGTCTAGACGACAACTGCACAGAACGTGATGACGTAAACTTCCTGAAACACTCTCTATCTTTCTACAACGAAGATGCAGCACCAACCATCGACTACAGCGGCGTTAAGATCACCAAATCTCAACCTAAAGCTCGTCTGTACGGTGAAGCTGCAGAGAAAGCCGCTGCCGCTGAAAAAGCAGCAGAAGAGAATGCTAAGAAGAGCGAAGAGGAGCAAGCATAATGTCAGCGAATCGAATCCAAAAAATTGAAATCCTGCGTTATGACCCTGAGCACGATGCAGAACCTCACTTTCAAACCTTTGAAGTTCCGTTTGATGAAACCATGTCAGTACTTGATGCGATTGGTTACATCAAAGATAACCTAGATAAAGACCTGTCTTACCGTTGGTCTTGTCGTATGGCGATTTGTGGTTCTTGCGGCATCATGGTTGATGGCGTGCCAAAACTGGCATGTAAGAGCTTCTTACGTGATTACCCGAATGGCTTCAAGATTGAGCCTTTGGCTAACTTCCCAATCGAAAAAGATTTGATTGTCGACATGACGCCGTTCATCGAGCGCCTTGAAGCGATCAAGCCTTACATCATTGGTAACGACCGTAAGCCAGAAGACGGCACGAACATCCAAACTCCAGAGCAAATGGCGAAATACAAGCAGTTCGCTGGCTGCATCAACTGTGGTTTGTGTTACGCAGCATGTCCTCAGTTTGGTCTAAACCCTGAGTTCATCGGCCCTGCGGCACTTGCTCTTGCTCACCGCTACAACCTAGATAGCCGTGACAATGGTAAAGCCGAACGTATGAAGCTTATCAATGGCGACAATGGCGCTTGGGGCTGTACGTTTGTAGGTTACTGTTCTGACGTATGTCCGAAGAAAGTAGACCCAGCAGCGGCAGTAAACCAAGGCAAAGTTGAGTCTTCAATGGACTTCGTTATCTCGATGTTCAAGCCAGACGGATCGCAAGTAAAAACAGCAGAGGAGGCATAATATGAGCAATCGTAAGCCTTATGTTCGTGAGATGAAGAGAACGTGGTGGAGCAACCATCCGTTCTACCGCTTCTACATGCTACGTGAAGCGACTGTACTGCCTTTGATTCTATTCACTCTGTTCCTAACCTTCGGTTTGGGTGCACTAGTGAAAGGCCCTGAAGCTTGGGCTGGTTGGTTGAGCTTTATGGCTAACCCTATCGTTGTTGGTATCAACATCGTGGCACTGCTAGGCAGCTTACTGCACGCTCAGACCTTCTTCAGCATGATGCCTCAAGTAATGCCAATCCGTCTTAAAGGCAAATTGGTTGATAAAAAAATCATCGTACTGACCCAGTGGGCAGCGGTGGCTTTTATTTCTTTAATCGTTCTTGTTGTGGTGTAAGGAGCTTTCGTTATGAACACAAATTACAAAGTAAAACCTGTTAACCACAACCCACAACGCTCTGATGAGCCAATCTGGTGGGGTCTATTCGGCGCTGGTGGTACTTGGTTCGCGATGATCACACCAATCACGGTTCTAGTGTTAGGTATCTTAGTGCCAATGGGCATCATCGATGCGGACGCAATGAGCTACGAGCGTGTGTCTGAATTTGCCACCAGCATTATCGGTGCGCTATTCATCATCGGTACGCTAGCACTGCCAATGTGGCACGCAATGCACCGCCTTCACCACGGCATGCACGACCTTAAGTTCCATGTCGGTGTTGCGGGTAAAGTTGGCTGCTACTTCGTTGCAGGCCTAATCAGCGCATTGTCTGTTATCTTCATTTTTATGATTTAACAGTTAAATAGAAAACGCCTAGGTTTGACCCTAGGCGTTTATTCTATGCTAGATGATAAGTCTATATGCGTTACGGCTATTCAAACCCCACAAATCGCATCACACCTGAGGTTATCTCCGCTTCTCCCTCTGCCGGCGCAGGGTTGCTCCAGGTTGGATCGCTCCAGAAGGATTTAGTCGTAATATACTCTCCATCTTGATCAACCTTATTCCAGGTGTCTTTGGCTCCTATAAATTCCTCTTCGGTTATGGTTAAGGTCACCTCACCATTCAAAATCACCCAATCGAACCCGAACAATCCCTCATCATCGTCAAAGTAGCCAGTACCGTTACTATGGAACACAACCTCTTCTTCAACTACAGCCATGACGGTGCCATTTATCTCCCAAAGATCGATGAGCTCCCAACGAGAACTTTCACTGCCATTACCTGTGAAATCAGACTCTATAAACTGAGCACCACCAACGGTACAGTTGGCGACTGCGCTGTCATAGTCCGAACGAGTGCCAAAGTCAGAGGGTTGGTCCGTAAAATCATCCCACGGTGAATCACCATCCTCACAGACCGTTACTGTTCCCTCGTAGGTAACATTTGTAAGCACCTCCTCGGAACCATCCCTAGAGATACTTAATTCGTCATCAGTTTGTGATACAAGTACCCATTGCTCGGTTGAGGTATTTTCATAAGTTACCACCATGGTATTAGCTGAAGTTTGCATCCAACTGTTCCCATAGGTCTCAGTGCCGTCATTGCCGATGTAACTCATACTGCCATCAGCATGGAAGAAGAAGTTGTTACTATCGTACTCCCTCAATACCAAGTTAGTCGGGTCAAACTGCAGAGCGTTTCTATCTTGTTGCACCACGGTATCTGCCCATATCCAACTTTCAGTCACACCGCCTAACGTTTCTTCCTCGAAGAACTTAATTGACCAAGTTTGCTCCATTGACTCTAATAACGCCCAGTAAGTCGTGAAGCTCTCCGATTCATCAGAATAGCTAACCTTAATAAAGCCATCTTCTATGGCCCAGTCATCGATATAGTCACCACCCTCACTCTTCAATACATGTACAGTACCATCAGCATTGAACAAGTAATCACGAGTATCTCCATTGCCTTTAACGCGTTGGAAGTTTAGACCCTCGACCATCTCACTGGTAATGTGAGTTCGACCGCCACAATCCGTGATCGCCGTTTCATAGTCACTCATACTCGGGATAGGTTGCCCCTCAACAGGTTCTGCATCACCGATGTAGCACTCTTCAAGCACAATCGGACGATCTTGTTGAATAATAGTATCCATCCAGATATAGCTACTTGATTGACCGTCCACAACTTCGTTCTCATAGAACTTGATTGACCACGTATCATCCAACGAATCTAACAGTGCCCAGTAAGTCGTGAAGCTCTCCGATTCATCAGAATAGCTGATCTTAACCAAGCCATCTTCTATGACCCAATCGTCAGTATAGTTACCGCCCTCTCCCTTCAATACATGCACTGTGCCATCAGCATTGAACAAGTAGTCACGAGTATTTCCATTGCCTTTAACGCGTTGGAAGTTTAGACCCTCGACCATTTCGCTGGTAATGTGAGTTCGACCGCCACAATCCGTAATCGCAAGCTCATAGTCAGCCATGATTGGGCTTGACTGATCATCGCTATCACCCAAGTAGCAGGTAAATAGGTAATCGCTCAACACTACACCATCTTCTATAGACTGTGCGGCAATACCATTGAAAGCGTACATAGTATCGTCCGACGGTTCAGCACTTGGCGCCTCAATCTCACCTACCGTAAGTTCACCATTGTACATGCTAAAGATCATGGTAGGCGTATCCCCCTCTCCCATGTAGGGCATAGCCTCAACTGGTACGGTAAATTCGACGATATCTTCACCGTGTAATGTGTAACGTAAGTAATCCGCAGTAGCGACGCGACTTGCCGTTCCTGCGTCCCAATCAAAGAAGTAATAATGCGCCGTGCCATCACTCACTAACTCGATATCAAAGTCTAGATAGAGGCCAACAGAGGTAGTAAGATCTGTGGAAACCGACTCACCGACCGACTGCGACACAATAATGTCGTCCAGACTTGTAATAGAGCTACCATCCGTATCATAACCGACGTCAGAGAACCTCACGTACGGACTACCACCCTCCCATAGGAAGTACTGGTTTACGGCTGGAGAGAAGGTAAACATTACCGCTTGTGAGCCTTCAGCGAACCTCGCCTCTTCCATGAAGTCGAACCACTCAAAGTAGACTTCATACAATGCCATACCCGATAGGTTTACCACTTCTGATTCTACTGAATAATAGAAACTGGAATTGTCTTCTGGATAGGCAATAAGTTGCTCTCCAGAGAAGTCTATCGTATAACCTACCGGAGTTTGCCAGCCGTTTTCAGTGAGCTGTACGTCCCCCTCAGCTTCAAGTGGTAGCTGGATAAAGGATTGATCACCACGGTACTGTATGAGTTCTGTAAGGGTTAACGTATCACCGCCATAACTCAAGGTTTCTTTAAACAGAATATCTACGAACGATAGTTCGCTCCAATCGCTGAAGAATCCGTAAAGAGTCCCCTCTTGCTCCGCAAACTCTTGGGCGGTAATAGTCCACTTATTTGGGTCGGTTGGATAAAGGTCTTCACCGTCATAAACGCCGTCTTCATCTGAATCAGCATTATTCGGATCTAAACCTTCGGTTGCATTCTCATGGTTATCGCCTAAACCATCACTATCAGAATCCGCCCACTCTAATGAGTCATAAGGGAAGGCATCGCTATTGTCGCCAACATAGTCACCATCACTATCATCCCATTCATTTGGATCATTAGGGAAAGCATCCTCGTAGTCTTTAAAGCCATCGTCGTCGCTATCTTGATTTAAAAACTCTGCAAGATAATCTTGCGCAGCTGTCTCGTCTAAGAAGAACACTCCTAGACTGTTATGCCAACTAAACGCTTCCTCCGTTAGATCCATGCTCCAAGTGTCTATGCCCCTGCGATAGTAAGCATTGTGCCAAGGCCAAGGATTCTCAACATCCGGGACCATAAGCACCATATCAACGTCATTCACTCCGGTGAACGAACCAGGAACCACACCACTATCACCAAGATCCAGTGTAACCAGTGTTGGAATACCAGTATCAGTGAACAGATAGTCTTGTGTTACGACGTGCCATTGAATTGGCCCATTGTCATCGTATTGGAAACTGCTTGTAGGTAACAGCGTAGCGTATCGGCTCAGGCCTGGAATGATTTGGTCATCAATAAGCTCCAACTCTGTGCCAGCAACACGGGCATCCTCTACCTGTTGTGGTAGATCCACAACAGCTTGTGTTCCCCACTCATCAAATGAGGTAGCAACCCAAAGGCCATTAGATTGTTTCTGGTAAACGCGATAGGCCTGTCCGACGTTATCTGTGTCAGTCGTAAATGAATAATCCGCTAATGGGTAGTGCTGCCACTCTATGTGTTTATTTTTTTCCACATCACTGACAGAACGAGACACGGCATTCCATTCTTGGAACAAGGTATTGATTGGATCACTATCGACAATGAGTAGTGTGTTCGTTTCCTCGTTTAGAACCGAACGCTCTCCACTTTCAAGAACATCACCATTGATTAGCACCTCTTTGCGGTAATAGTTCCAGTACGAGGTGAGCTCGTCCCACTTACCATCGTTAAAGTTAAAATCGGCGTATTCATGGAACTCACCATCCTCCGGATTCGCCCATACTGGTGTCGAATATTCGTAGACATAGCTGCCATCAAGATGACTTGTAAAGCGAAGTTCAACGTTGATATTGCCGTCTGCATCCCAATCCTGCTTAGACTCCACGAAACTCTGCACGTAATCCTGCGTTACAGTGGTTAAAGTCTGAGCCCATTGAGCTTGATGGGTTTGAACATCGTCGATATCAAAGCCATTTACCGTGTATTCGGTTAACGTTTCGACCGCTTGAACGCCCTCTGCGACGTCCTCAAATTCCACTGATACACTATGTATTGTATCTATTTGAGATAAGTCATTTGGGTGAACTCTAGATGTTAAGGCTACGCCTTGTTCATAGACACGACCATTACCGCCGAAACCGCCCTCAAGAGATGCATCACCCTCATCGATATAGCGCCAATACGTCTCGCTTGTTTCGGTTCTAGTACCAATTTCAAGAGACATGCCTTCGTAACGTGCAGTACCATCGAGGTTATAGTCGTACGCAAAGGTCTGGATACGAGTAAAGTCATCATTTAACAGGTGATCGACACTTTGTGTCGTGCCATATACCACGTCATCAGCAGTAATATATTGAGTAGTTATGGTGGTAACAATCTCTCCGCTATTCAGTGTCTCAACCATTTCTTCGACCTCAATATCCAGTGTAATGATATCGCGATCTGTTATGTTTAAAACTGCTACATCAGTTGCACTAACATTGGCCACAACATCAGCAATTGACTTATTTCCATCCTCTGGATGAACATCGGCATTATTACCAACGCCATCACCGTCCACATCGACCCATTCGGTCGCATCGGTTGGGAATTCATCAACATCATTGTTGTAACTGTCGTTATCCGTATCGTTTGGATACGGGTCATCCTCGTTATCGCCTAAGCCATCATCATCCGTATCTGCCCATTCGGTCGCATCGGTTGGGAATTCATCGGCATTATTACCAACGCCATCACCGTCCGTATCTAAGGACTCGTTGGGATCCGATGGGAATTTATCGGCATTATTACCAACACCATCACCGTCCGTATCTGCCCATTCGGTTGGGTCATTATCAAATACATCTTGATTGTCACCATAGCCATCAGAGTCATTATCAGCCCACTCAGTTGGATCTTGTGGGAAGACATCATCAATACTGTCTACCCCATCCGAGTCATGGTCACCAGCACGAGAACGATCCGTTGGAAACGCATCATTGGCATCAGGGTAGATGTCATCTTCTCCGTCCACCGTATCATCATTTAGGTCGGCATTATTGCCGATCTCATCACCATCGGAGTCCAGACTTTCATCGGGATCATTCGGAAAGTCATCTAAGTCATTGGGGACGCCGTCATCATCTGTGTCATTAGAAAAATCGACACCCTCTGTCGCACCACCAACATTATCAAATGTCTTATCGCTATCACCTGCAACTTCTTCAATTTTCTTTTTGATTTCATTATTCACAGATGCAGTCACAGAGAGAAACTTAGTCCCTTTATCTTCACTTTCAGCAACTTCTTGCAACTCTTGAGGAGATGAAGGCAAAACATTTGAATCAACCAAGTTTTCAGCGGCATAAGCGGCAGCCTCAACACCTGACTCAACAAAATCACCTAAGATTTCATCTTCATCTAAGCCTAGCTGATCAGCGACTTGCTGAATGGCAGCTTGCTTTGCTGCTTCAACCGCAGCAGCATCGTCAGAATCTGTAGTGTTTTGCTCGATCAATACGTGAACTAGCGTACTCAAAGGGGTGACATATTTTTCACCTGGAGGGGCTGACATAATATAGTCGTCAGACACCGTAACATCAGGTTCATCTTCATCAATCGTCTGCCCGGAGATCGCTTGCACAACGACAGGGTACTGTTCAGGGTTGTCGACATCGGTGACGTCTAAATCTGCAACTCCGCCATCACCAGAAATAGCATTAGGCTCACCGTCGTCTAAGACGTAGTTACCGTTAAGGTCTAACCAAATTCGAGCATGACGTAAATAACCATCAATTGCAGTCACACTGTATTTAGTCGTTTCAGCTGGGGAGCTGGGAGTCGAGGGAGTCTCACTCGGAGTCGTGGTTGACACGGTTGTATCATCGTCATCACATCCTGAAAGCCCGACGATACTAACCAAACCAAGAGCCAACGTAATTGCATTAAGTCTCATATTAATATCCACATAGTTGCTTAATAACATCGCGTATAAAGCTAGTAGACTCTACTCATTCTAACAATATTGTAATCAGCTTCCCTTTCCACCACACATATTCACAAAATCAATATTAAACAGTCACATATTGAATTGAGCGATTTTTGTTGCGATATATAAACGCCAACAACACCTTGTAAATCTATAAGTTAGATAAAATTTTTGATTTTCATCCAGAATACAACCAAAATATGACACTAGTCACACAATGTAGCCTTGTAACCAAGGTGAATCGCATCTGGCTTACTCACTCTTGATTTTCCAGCTCTTCGTATCTCGCATCCCGCATCTCGTTTACGCGTGTCTGCTCTTCTGCTTTTCCCCGATCTCCAGATACAAAAAAGGCCGCCTAAGCGACCTTTTTCAGATACTTGAAGTCAATTACTTCACACGACCAACGTATTCGCCAGTACGAGTATCAACTTTAACAACTTCACCGATTGCGATGAATAGAGGTACGCGAACTACCGCGCCTGTTGCTAGAGTTGCAGGCTTACCGCCAGTACCTTGTGTGTCGCCTTTAAGGCCAGGATCGGTTTCTGTTACTGCGATCTCAACAAAGTTTGGTGGAGTTACTGTGATAGGGTTATCATTCCACAACGTTAGAGTACATACGTCGTTTTCAACTAACCATTTAGAAGTCTCGCCTACTGCTTTTGCATCAGCAGCGATTTGCTCGAATGTTTCGTTGTTCATGAAGTGGTAGAATTCGCCATCGCTGTATAGGTAGCCTAGTTCAACGTCTACAACGTCCGCTAGTTCTACTGTATCGCCTGACTTAAATGTTTTCTCTAACACTTTGCCTGACAGCAGTTTACGAAGTTTAACACGGTTAAACGCTTGGCCTTTACCTGGCTTAACGTATTCATTTTCGATAATTGAGCAAGGCTCGTTATCCATCATGAATTTTAAACCGCCTTTGAATTCATTGGTGCTTACTGACGCCATGATTTTCTCTTCCACATCTTTGAGTTAATTTCAATGCCGCATATCATAACCCGAAAAGTCGAATCTGTTGAGCAAAACTGGCTCAAACAACTATCGAATGCGATCTCTGACCCGACAAAACTGCTTGAGGCATTGGAAATAGACCCAACACCATGGCAAGCAGGCTTCGCTGCTCGTGAGTTATTTGCACTTCGGGTACCTCTTAGCTTTGTCGAACGAATGGAAAAAGGCAACCCACACGATCCATTGCTACGACAAATTTTACCGCTAAGCGAAGAGTTTGAGGTACACCAAGGCTATTCCGCTGATCCACTGGAAGAGCAAGACAACGCCATTCCTGGGCTACTGCACAAATACAAGAACCGTGCACTGATGATTGTGAAAGGCGGTTGTGCGATTAACTGCCGCTACTGCTTTCGTCGTCACTTCCCTTACCAAGATAACAAGGGCTCGAAGTCGGTTTGGCAAACCAGTCTCGACTATGTGGCGGCTCACCCAGAGATCAACGAAGTTATCTTGTCGGGTGGCGATCCACTGATGGCAAAAGACAGCGAACTAGAGTGGCTAATTCATGCTATCGCACAAATTCCACATGTGAAAACAGTTCGAATTCATAGCCGATTACCGGTTGTGATTCCCGCTCGAGTAACGGATGAACTATGCCAATTGTTAGCTCAAACTCGCCTTAATGTGGTGATGGTGAGTCATATTAACCATGCCAACGAAATTAACTTAGAGCTCAAACAAGCTTTCCACAAGCTTAAGTTAAGTGGTGCGACTCTGCTCAACCAAGGCGTGATGCTTAAAGGCGTAAACAACAGCGCTAACTCATTGAAAGAATTAAGCGAAAAGCTATTCGACGCCGGTATTTTACCTTACTATATGCATGTACTTGATAAGGTTCAGGGCGCAGCGCACTTCTATATTTCAGATGAAGAGGCGAAGCATCACTTTAAAGGATTAATCTCTGAGGTTTCTGGCTACCTAGTACCTAAGTTAACCCGTGAAATTGGCGGACGCAGCAGCAAGACACCGCTCGACCTACATATTGAATAAAGAAGTCGTATCAATGAATCCCAATGCCTTAAACGCTCGCTCACAATCACAGACTCAACAGAAAGGCTTCACCATTATCGAACTGGTTGTGGTGATCGTGATTCTAGGCATTGTGTCGGTCACTGCAGCTTCTAAGTTCCTCAACCTGCAAACTGATGCGCGCATCTCGACATTAAATGGCCTTAAGGGCGGAATGGAGGGCGCAAGTGCTATGCTTTATGGTAAGACATCAGCATTGGGCTTAGATAAAGCAGCTAGCGCATCGATTAATGTTGAGGGTGACAATATCTCAGTGGTCTATGGTTATCCTGCAGCGATGAACGATCAAACTTGGTCACAGCTCATCGAATCAACCTTTCTAGATGCTGTTTGGGATACGGGTCGAGCTGACTGGTTCTTTACCAACACAGATGCAAATGATGGCATTATTCTTTATGCGCCTTCTAGCCGAAAAAAACAGGCTGATAACTGCTACCTTGAGTACCAAGAAGCGACAGAGACCACGACACCAGCCTTCACCTTAACAACAAGCGGCTGCTAGGTTTTAAGTAATCTTTATCAATCGTTAAGACAAAAAGTTTTTGTTCGATCGTCCGGTCTATTATTAGCATACTCGGCTCTATTCTAAATTTTTAGGAGGGGTGATATGTCACAATTTATAGAACAAACTCTCAACCTTGCCCCCTTTAGCTGGGCAGGCCTCGCTGCATGCATGCTGTGTGGTTCTTTAATCGGAATCGAAAGGCAAACACGCGGTAAACCCGTCGGAATCCGAACGTCGATTCTGATCATCAGTGGTACCTATTTCTTCCTCACCATGGCGATCAGCCTATCACCCAACACACTCGATCAAGCTCGTGTGCTTGGTCAGATAATTACGGGTGTTGGATTTCTTGGGGCTGGTGTAATGATGACACTGGATGGCAAGATTCATGGCGTGACTTCAGCCGCAATTATCTGGGTACTCGCAGCATTAGGTATGATGATCGCACTAGGGCATCTTTCCCAATCAGTCATCATCACTCTAATGGCACTTGTGATACTGCTTGGTGTCGATAAAGTGGAAAACAGCTTCCAGAGCCTGCGTCGTGGTGTGCATCAGAAGTGGATGAGAAAAGGCCGCGTGAAGAAGTAACCTCAACCTGAAACAGACATTAAAAAGGCCTAGTCACACGACTAGGCCTTTGTGTATCCAACTAATTAATACACCTGAATACACACCTGGTTCTTACCTGCAGCCTTTGCCTTATAGAGCTGCTCATCAGACGAACGAATACTCTGGTTTTCCCACAAGTGCCCTACGCTGTCGAACTTATACAAAGAGTAAAGCGTCGCGCCACCAGACACTGAGATACTAATCTTGTCACCCGTAGGGCATCGATAACTCTGTAGGCTAATGTCGTTTTGAATTCGCTCAAAGATCGATGAAAGCAACTCAGAAGATTCACCCGTGAGCGCGACAACAAACTCTTCGCCACCAAACCGTGCCACGATATCTTGCTGTCTAACGCTATTCAGCATCACCTGAGCAACATGGCAAATCACCTCGTCCCCCACTTTATGGCCATGCTGATCATTAACGACTTTGAAATCATCAATATCAAACACGCCAACACCAATAATCGGATCCTCATCCAGCGCCAGCAATCGAGCTTCAAAGCCACGTCGATTCAGTAAGCCCGTTAGTGGGTCGCGCATTGCAAGATCATTTAGACGCTGGTGCTCTTGTCTTGTATAGAAGCGCCATAGCCATAAAACCGAGAGCAAGTACAAAACCAACAGTATCGAAAGCTGAATCTTCTCCATCTCTAAGACATGCAGAAAGTGCTCGCTCTTATCTTCTTCAATACTCAGATATAGCTGGGTGTCAATGTCATCAACGTACAGAGGCTTGGAATACGTAAAATCCATAAACCCGTATTTGTTTGCGCCTCGAGTACTTGTGACTTTATAGCCATGGGTAGGGTTCGATACTAGGTTCGAGACATAACCATCGACACCCAATACCCCTTTAAACTCACCATTAACGTAGATTCCTTTGGTTAAGGTCACCACTTTCTGACCTGTTAAGTAATCATCATATTGGCCGGTATACACCACTTGGTCTTGCCCTTGAGCTAAGCCAAAGCGAATCGTGTTCACCCAATAAGGCCTGCTATTCACAACCGAATCAAAGGTGTCGCCCTTAATGTAACTGGCAAAATCAGAAGGCGAAGAGATAATGAATTTCTCTTTTGAAATGAAATAAATCGCAGAGATGGTATCAATGGTATTGGCAAAATAAGCCATGGTCGGCGCGATGAACAGGCGCTTACCCGCTTCGGTATAAAGGTCCGATTCCGGGTTGCACATCTCGCGAGGGCCAGAGAACATAAAATCAAAACGAGGGGCATGTTGCTCCTCACTGGTGAAGTAACACGTCTCACCCTCGATCTTTTTGTCATGCGAGAATACGTAGGTATCCCCATGCAGTGGATAAAGCGCAGTGATGTTGTACTCAAGCGCATTTATGATCTGTGTGAGCTCCGCTAAAGAGCGTGTTACGCCTTGGTTTTCCATTCCATACTGTTTATCTGATTCTTCCGCTGAATCAACGAGCAACAAGCTCAAAACTACTAAAAAACTGGCGGTCAGGCCTAAGAAAGCCTTTTTAAAATCGACGGTATGGTGGTTAATCAAAGCATATAAATCATCATTGGGAATTTATCGCACATTGTACTCATAAGTAAAAATACTGCAATAGAATATATAAAACAATATGCTTATCTATTTTGGAGGGGCGTTTGGATATCTATAAGAAAATGTTGAGTTGCAATAACGCCTAAGTCAGATGCACTTAGGCGTTATGAATCACTATAGTAACACTAAGCCTTACTTAGCAAAGTTTACAATCGGGAAGCACGGGAAGAAACCGTTGTCAGCACAGTTGATCAGACCAACTTGTACGCCTTCGATTTTGTTGGTTTTGTTGAAGATACCAACCTGAACCGTAGACACTTCTGAAAGGTTCGCTGCACCAACATCAACCATAGTGTTACCTTCTGAGTAGTTTACAAAACTCACGTTCGCGCCTTTCACATCATTAGTAATGTTCACAGCACCCAGGTTAACACCGGTTGTTTTACCCGTATTCCAGTTGAAGAAACCCAGAGATGCACCGGTCATTTCTTGGTTCACTTTTGATGCACCAAAAATACCAAGGTTCACACCTGTGGTCGTTTGCGTCTCAGACATACCAACAACGGCAAGATCGACACCTTTAAGGTCGTTTACTTGTCCGTGAAGCAGAGCCAAACGCACACCGCCAACCGCATCTGAATCAGGTGCGTTGAAACCGTTAATCGTTGAAAACATAACAGGCGAAGAAGCAAATGCTGCCGGTGCCATTACTGCTGCCGACACAGCAAGTACTGAAAGTAGTTTTTTCATTGGGGAGTCTCCACTGACTTATTGTTAACTTGATTAATCCATTTTTAATCAAGCATTTATTGTCCTTTATTCAACAGCTACCCATGTTAAATCAATGTAATAACTGTACTGTTGAATATAAGCCGCTAAATCATAAAGAGCAATGGTTAAGAGCAGATGCGGGATTCGAGTGAACGAGATGCGAAAAGCAAAAAAAACAGAGACCGAAACCTCCGCTCTAACGCTTATTATTCCAAACAAAAATCTAGGCGAGAAAATCAACATGTTTCACAAGCTTATAGCCCACACACTTATTGCCGCATCTAAAGCGATGTCATCCTAAAAAATTTATTGATAAAAGCTCAACAGACCTCAGGTATTCAAAAACTAATGTTCGTAAAATTCTGAAAATAAACTAAATTCTAATATAGGAATAGAACGATATGAAACAGCGGGAATAGCATGATTAAGGAACCTACGAATAAACAGACCATTAAAGCGATTATTTCGCGTGGTTTTTTGGCTATCGTGTTATTTTTAGGCCTCTATATCTATGTTAGCCATGCTCTGAAGAACAAAGAGCAGGACATGATTAATCTCCAGCTCAGTCTTTCTGAAGCTTATAGCGTTATGCTCTCTGTCAGACGACAAGAGCAGCAGTTTGTTTCCACAAGGCAACCAGAGATTCAAGAACAACTCAATATAAAGCGAAGTCAGCTGATCGAAAAGCTGGCTGAGATCGATGGGAAAATCGTACGAAGCGACCTCAATATTTCTTTTAATTATGCCAAAGTTGTCGAGTATCTCGACGAGTACCACACCGCCTTTACATTATTAGCCCTTGAGTTAGTCAGCATACATGGCAAGAGGGACCAAATTGGGCTCATTGAGAAACTAAAAAATGCAGCGTTGACACTTGAGCGCTTCGTACATGAATCCAATAATGTGCAGCTTGAAGAATTGACTTTAGAAACACAAGATCTCATGTATCAGTTCTTTACCGATTTTGATCAGACAACATTAGATAAGATTGTCGATTCATTGTTCAAAATCCAAGATGAAATAGAACAGAATTCCCGAACGATCAGTGCATTAGCTTCGTTTAATAATTTTAAACGCCACTTTTGGCGATTGCAGCGAGGGTTAAAGAGTGTCGGGTACAGCTCTGATAGCGGCCTCAAAGGAGAACTCACCAGCAGTATTTATCATGTTGAAGATGAGCTCAACTTACTTTTCACCGAAACACCCAAGCAGATCGCAGAGAGCCTGACGCAGATAAAGTCGTACAGCTACTTATCGACAGCCGCATTAGGAGGGGTGACGTTACTGGTGCTGCTTTATGTTGTGTGGCGTGCCAGTCAACTTGAAACTCAATTGATTGTTTCACAAGAGAAAGCACGACAAGCAAACCGTGCAAAAAGTGCCTTTCTTGCCAATATGTCTCATGAGATACGGACACCGCTTAATGGCGTGATTGGTATGTCAGAAATACTGGCAGAAACCAAACTATCCGCAGAACAGAAAGACTGCCTTGGGACTATCTATACCTCTTCTCAAACCTTACTTATGTTGATCAACGATGTTCTCGATCTGTCCAAAATTGAATCGGGTAAACTGGAAATTAATCCACATACGACAGACTTAAGAGAGCTGCTGTTTGATAGCGTGACTCTGATTTCTTCTAAAGCTTATCAAAAGCAGATTAAGTTGGAAGTTGAAATTGATGGCGAGCTCCCAGAGTACATTCATGTTGATGGGAATAAAATTCGCCAAGTGTTGATGAATTTAGCCTCAAATGCGATCAAATTTACAGAACAAGGCTCTATCGTATTCACCGCTAAACGGCTTCCATCATTGGAAACAGAGTGTGTGGTCGAGTTTTCTGTTCGAGATACGGGTATTGGTATCGCAGCAGACCAACAAGAGCACATTTTCAAAGCGTTTTGCCAAGAAGATACCAACATCACCTCCAATATTGCGGGGACCGGATTAGGGCTTAGTATTTCGTCACGTATGGTGGAAATGATGGGAGGCTCGATAAACGTTGAGTCAGAGAAGGACGTGGGCAGTTGCTTTCATTTCCAATTAACCGTAGTGCCATCAGATCATTCTGAACATAAAAATCGTAAACAAACCGTTGTCTATTATTCAGATGCGCCATCGAAACTTTTACTCGATGACTTGTTCCGCCTTGGTTACTCACCACAACTAAAATCAATCGAAACAAACTTGGCGGCAACTGACCTCCCAGAGATCGCTTTGATGGAAGATATTAACCAAGCCAAAACACTGCATCGCTTAGCACCAGAGGTGAAAATCATCATAGTGAAAGATAATCTTAGTGATCCTATGAGTGAGTGTCATTTTATCTCAGGCTATGTGACTCTTCCTATGCTCGGTTCCCGCTTAAGTAGCATGTTGAACTCCGTGCTTGAAAGGTCACAGCCACAACCCCCTCAACATCAACCTGAGCCGATAGAAGCGACTGTACGTCAAAAAGTCCTCATAGTTGAAGATAACCGCGTAAATCAGAAGGTGGTATGTATCAATTTAGATAAGTTAGGGATTGACTATTTGATTGCCAATGATGGACAAGAAGCGATTGATTTATATCGAGAGCATCATCAAGACATCGGCCTTGTTTTGATGGACTGCATGATGCCGAATGTAGATGGCTTTGAGGCAACAGAGCGAATCAGGCGCTATGAAGAAAACCTGCAACTTCAGGCAACACATATCCTCGCTTTAACGGCATCCGTGCTCGATGATGATATTAAACGTTGCTTCGAGTGTGGAATGAACGATTATCTTCCAAAACCATTTAAGCGTGACATGATGCTGCAAAAAATTGATGAACAACAGTTTACGCACAAGGCAGGCTGACCAAGGAGCTTTGGAAAAAAGAGTGATGGTGAAGCTGAGATACAGATACGGGATGCGAATAAATAAGACTTTAAGAGCAAAAAAAACGGAGACCGAAGTCTCCGTTTTCTAAAGCTTATGTGTGACTTTCTCTGCTATAGAGAAAGGGGGATGATGTAGGGTAGCAGCGACGCATTACTGCGACACCGCCCCCTAAGAACCGTACGTGCGAGTTTCCCCGCATACGGCTCAAGCCTTTATAAGCACCTACCTAAGTAAATGCCAGCAACTCAAACATGTAATTGCCTATGACAATTAATATGCAACATCATAAGATTTTCGCTATTGTCCGAACCACCATCGACTCGTCGAATGATATGGTGAACATCCCATTCATCTTCAGAGGCAAACTGCCGGTGGCATACCGCACACTGGAAACCCTGCCTTTCGGCAATCTTCCAAAGCTTCATGTTACCTGATAAAGATTTCTTCAATCTTCTGATCGTCAAACTTTCAAAATATTGCTCATCTTCTGGTAAGTAACAATTCGCTAATGCCTTAATCTTTACATGCTTGTCGATTTTCACTCTCGATGCGTAAAGCAAACGGTAGTAGCCATCTTCCTCTTTTGGTCTTGGTGCACTGAATACCCAACTCCTATCCCCTACTGACTTAAAGTATTTATCTTTAATCCAGCGTTTTCGGCGATTAGAATGGATACGTCGACACCAACGCCAAAGCATCTTCCAGATTCGGTAATCTACATACTTGAATGTCTCACTAGCACAGATCCAACGATGGTAATTACACCACCCTCTGATCATCGGGTTCAACTTGGCAATGATTGCACTCGCTGGAGCCGTTTTGTGACTATCGAGATAATCTTTTATGTTTTTCAAAAAGACTTTCACATTCTTTTTCGCAGGCTTGATTAACATCTTGCCTTTGTATTTCCGAACGTTCTGCCCTAGGAAATCAAACCCATTCTCTATATGTGTGATTAATGTTTTTTCCTTCGACAGTTCTAACCCACGATCCGCCATAAAGGCTTCAACTATTGGCAGTACTTCTTGCTCTAACAACTCTTTCGAGATGCCAGTGATGACGAAGTCGTCAGCATATCGCACATAGTTAACCTTAGTTTTATAACTAGCTTTGGTGTTTTTCTTCCCGAAATGAGATTCCAGCACCGCATCTAGCCCGTCTAAAGCCATATTCGCAAGTACAGGAGAAATAATTCCTCCTTGCGGTGTACCTGCTTCTGTTGGATTCCAACTTCCAGATTCCATAAATCCGGATTTAAGCCACTTCTTGAGTATCACTTTATCCATAGGGATATTAGCGATTAACCAATCGTGACTAATGAAATCAAAACACCCTTTAATATCCCCCTCTAATACCCATTGGGCACTACTCTTGCGACTGAGGTTTACGAAACATTGTTCAATAGCATCAGCACAATTGCGGTGAGGACGAAATCCATAGCTATGTCTGTCCGCTTTGGTTTCCGATACAGGTTCTAGCGCTAACAGGTGCAGTGCCTGCATTGCTCTATCACGCATGGTCGGTATTCCTAGCGGACGTTCTTTACCATTAGATTTAGGAATGTAAACCCTCCTTAACGGCATTGGCTTGTAGCCTTTACTCGTTAGAGATTGAATAGCATCCCATTTCAAAGTTGGTGTATTCCAAAGTACTTTGTCGACACCTGATGTTTTCTTTCCACGGTTTTCGGTTACCCGTTTTACCGCTATCGCTTTGGCAGAAAAAGAGCGTATTAACATGCGCTGTAGCTTTTTAATTTGCCTGTTATCGCCGTGTTTAGTTGCCTTCGCAATCCGTACTTGTAGCTTCTTTACTCTTTGATGGCATAGCTTCCAATTAATGGTTTGCCAGCTATCGTTCGAGTATGAGAATGCAGGTAGACACTGTGCCTTACTCATCTTGCTTTCCTCATGGTGGATCCCCCATGTGGAGTGAAGATAGATCTCCCCTAAGGGTGAAGTATCATTCACCCTTAGGGGGACAAGTATCAACCAGCGAACGAAGTTCGCTAGTCATCCTTCGGCTTTACAAGCCTTCTTACGATTAAAGACCTAATGGAAGTCTGCACTCTTTCAAGTTGAGGCAAAGTCTGAACCTCTATCTTGGCGATTACAGCCAAGCATTCGCTTTATCCATCGCTCCCATACCCACTCATCCAACAGCTCCCCTTACGGGTTACCTGCCTCGAGGGCGAATAATTGGGCTTACCAAGTTCCTGTATTTGTACAATTAGTTACTTAGGTTCTACCTATTCAACGGTGGCACAACAGTAGCGTAATCCCAGATGTAAAAGGAATAACCTGTCCACATACCTTTTGGTCAGAGCGCCTTGCAGTAATCAACCTAGATTGATTGCTACAAACAAAGACATTTCGCTCGTCGCGGCTGACGTTGTTTATCAGTAGTTCACATACGTTAACCTTATAACCAAGCCTAGCCTCTCAATCGGTCGTCATTACCGATATCTGTATTATTTGCTCGCGCAAACGACACACCTTTTCAGGGAGTACATTGTCAGGAAGCTTCGCACCAATCCGTTACCAGATTCGCACTATCCCTAGGCTACTACTTGCTACAAAGTAGGTCTTATCACTCAAACTGTTGTTGAGAGTAAGACAATACAAACACAAGCTTCAGTCAATTGACTGTTGAAGCACCTCTTCTTGTTCTGTCAGTGAGGAGTACTCACTTTCAGCTAAGAAGCCGAGAGCTGCAGTTTATGAGGGCATGCCAAACCATTGGCATGTCGGTCCCATGTCTTTCCTTTTTAAAGGCAGTTTCCTGCGCGTTGGTGCCAAAGATTATTACTTTGAATGCACATCGGCATAGTTAACTAAGAGGCAGCACGCTGCCTCTGACATATTTCCGTTTCGAAGACCCTTTCGGGTATGGAGGTTGGGTGAGAGGAACTCTAGGCAGAGCGTTATCATTACATCCTCGGAGTTGATAACTAGGGCGGTTATATCCAACGATATTTCCGCCCACCTCAGTACATTATCCTAAGGAACAGTCAATGCGACCCTTGTCGCACTACATCATGCCACCCATACCGCCCATGCCACCCATATCAGGCATTGCAGGGCCAGAATCTTGTGGCTTATCAGTGATCATCGCTTCTGTTGTGATCATAAGACCAGCAACTGACGCTGCGAACTGAAGTGCAGAGCGAGTTACCTTAGTTGGATCTAGGATACCCATTGCAATCATGTCGCCGTATTCGCCAGTCGCCGCGTTGTAACCGTAGTTACCTTCGCCAGCACGAACGTTGTTAGCAACAACAGATTCTTCATCACCTGCGTTCTTAGTGATTTGACGGATAGGCGCTTCCATTGCACGTAGTGCAACACGGATACCGACGTTTTGCTCTTCGTTGTCGCCTTCAAGGCCAGCAACTTTAGATGCAGCGCGGATAAGTGCAACACCACCACCAGCAACCACACCTTCTTCAACGGCAGCGCGAGTTGCGTGAAGTGCATCTTCAACGCGGTCTTTCTTCTCTTTCATCTCAACTTCAGTTGCAGCGCCCACTTTGATTACTGCAACACCGCCAGCTAGCTTAGCTACGCGCTCTTGAAGTTTCTCTTTGTCGTAGTCAGACGTTGCATCTTCGATTTGTTGACGGATTTGAGAAACACGACCTTGGATCATTGTTTCTTCGCCCGCGCCATCGATGATGGTTGAGTTTTCTTTAGTGATAGTTACACGCTTAGCTTGACCTAGGTCTTCTAGCGTTACTTTCTCTAGGTCTAGGCCGATCTCTTCAGAGATAACCGTACCGCCAGTTAGGATAGCGATGTCTTGCAGCATAGACTTACGACGGTCACCGAAACCAGGCGCTTTAACAGCAGCCACTTTAACGATGCCACGCATGTTGTTCACAACTAGAGTTGCAAGCGCTTCGCCTTCTACATCTTCAGCGATGATAAGAAGTGGACGAGATGCCTTAGCAACCGCTTCTAGAGTCGGAAGAAGTTCACGGATGTTCGAAACTTTCTTGTCGATAAGAAGAATGAATGGGCTTTCTAGATCAACAGAACCCGCTTCTTGGTTGTTGATGAAGTAAGGAGATAGGTAACCACGGTCGAACTGCATACCTTCAACTACGTCTAGCTCGTCTTGTAGAGCCTGACCTTCTTCAACCGTGATTACGCCATCACGACCTACTTTTTCCATCGCTTCAGCAATGATGTTACCTACTGTCGAATCAGAGTTCGCAGAGATAGTACCTACTTGCGCGATAGCTTTTGTATCTGCACATGGAACAGAAAGGCCTTTTAGCTCTTCAACTGCAGCGATAACTGCTTTGTCGATACCGCGCTTAAGATCCATTGGATTCATGCCAGCAGCAACGGCTTTTAAGCCTTCAGTGATGATTGCTTGAGCAAGAACTGTTGCTGTAGTCGTACCGTCGCCCGCCGCGTCATTCGCTTGCGAAGCCACTTCTTTAACCATTTGCGCGCCCATGTTTTGGAACTTGTCTTCAAGTTCGATTTCACGTGCAACTGAAACACCATCTTTAGTGATCGTTGGTGCGCCAAATGATTTGTCTAGAACAACGTTACGGCCTTTAGGACCTAGCGTTACTTTTACTGCGTCAGCCAGAACGTTTACACCTTCTAGCATTTTAATACGTGCGTCATTACCAAATTTAACGTCTTTAGCAGCCATCTTAATTTCCTTTCAAATTCTTTGTTTCGGGGCGTCTCAGCGTTATCGCGTCATTCTGAACAGTGAGGGACGAACGTGATTCAGAATCTACTCAAATCGCACTCTGTTTAGATTCCAGATAATTCGTTCCTCATTTCTGGAATGACGATATGAATCATCCAATACTGGCTCTGATAACTTTTACTGAGAGTTAAATGAAAAATAGATTACTCGACGATCGCCATGATGTCGTTTTCAGACATAATCAGAACTTCTTTGCCGTCGATTTTTTCAGTTTTCGTGCCGTAACCTTCAGCAAAGATAACGGTATCGCCAACTTTTACGTCCAACGGTTGCACTGAACCGTTTTCTAGAATGCGGCCTTTGCCGACAGCTAGAATGATACCGCGAGTCGATTTTTCTGCGGCAGAACCAGTTAGAACGATGCCACCAGCAGATTTAGATTCAACTTCTTGGCGCTCAACGATAACTCGGTCATGTAGAGGACGGATATTCATCGGTCTTATCTCCTGATAATTTCCATTTAAATTTTGATAGTTGCCACGATTAGCGTGGGTCAAACAATATGTTGGGGGCGATGTGAAAGATCCCAAGGGGGGAACGAAAAAATTGTGAGCTAAAGTGCAGATTCTCACCCCTCATCTTTCCCTGCTTTTCGTTTACTCGTATCCCGCATCTGTTTATCCTACGCTTTTGGTTTCTATCGGCGTTTTGCATGCAAGATAAGCACGGGCTATTAACTGCCCCAATTGAGAGTACATTGCGTACCATGACCATACCGACCATATTCGGTATGGTGGCGATCTTGATGTTTAACCTCGTCGATACTTTCTTCATCTCATTGCTTGGCACCCAAGCCTTAGCCGCGGTGAGTTTTACCTTTCCAGTCACCTTTGCGATTAACTGCATCACCATGGGGATTGGTATTGGCTTATCGACATGTATCGGTCGATTGCTTGGCCAAGGCAGCGCACAAAATGCAGCACGCTTTACCTGTCATGGCTTATTGCTGGCTCTGCTTCTGGTCGGCTGCGCGTCTACATTAGGCATTATCGCCTTAGAACCTATGTTTACCCTGTTAGGGGCAAAGCAAGAGTTGCTGCCGCTGATATCGGAATACATGTCGGTGTGGTATCTCGCGATCCCATTGTTGGTCATCCCTATGGCAGGCAACAGCGCGATTCGAGCGACCGGTGATACGAAAACACCCGCCAAGATCATGCTACTGGCTGGGCTTATCAATGGCGTTTTAGATCCGCTACTCATCTTCGGGTATGGGCCTTTTCCTGAACTGGGGATTCAAGGCGCTGCGATTGCCAGTGGTTTCAGTTGGTTTGGTGCTTTGTGTGGCTCACTCTACGTATTGATGGTGCGAGAAAAACTGCTTGCGCCGCCTAAGCTGACAAACATCGTCAGTGACTGGCGACAGATCTTAAAAATAGGCACCCCAGCGGCTTTGTCTAACGCTCTGAACCCACTTGCCGGCGCTATCATCATGATGATGCTGGCCAAACAAGGGACTGAAGCCGTGGCGGCGTATGGCGCAGCGCAACGTATCGAGTCCATTCTTATCATTGTGTTGATGTCTCTTACTTCGGCGCTTACGCCTTTCATGGCGCAGAACTTTGGCGCAAACAACCCACAACGCAGTTTTAAGGCACTGTTTCTGAGTATGCGTTTTGCTGTGATGTTCCAAGGTTTGATTTTCTTAATGATGGTGCCGTTGAGCATTCCTTTGGCTGCCCTGTTCTCTCAAGAAGAATCCGTCCGAGGCATTTTGTGGCATTACTTGTTGGTCGTCCCCTTTAGCTATGGATTCCAAGGTATTGTGATGATGCTGATCAGTGGAATGAATGCCATGCATCAACCACTCAAAGCCTTTCAATGGAGCTTCATGCGTTTGTTTGTGTTTACCTTGCCCTTTGCGTGGATAGGCAGCCAAATTGATGGTGTCGAAGGGTTGTTTATTGGTTTAGCCTTGGGGAACATCATGGGTGGTATTTCAGGGTATTGCTTTGCACTTCGTGTGAGGGCTAAAGCAGATGCGGGATACGAAGAGGGATAGTACAAACCAAAAACTGAAAGACAAACGCTGACTACGCAGCGCTTAGTCCATCTTCGTTATATTTATGTCGCTAGAGCAAAGTTGATCGTATTTACCTTCGCTAGATTAACGTTCTGTTTTGCTTGCCACAGATCATAGTGATCCTGCATTGTTAACCAACTCTCCGGGGTTCTACCCAGTGACTTAGAAAGACGTAAAGCCATTTCAGGAGAAACTGCACTTTGGCCTTTAAGAACACGATTCAGCGTAGAAGGGGATACATCAAGCTGCTTTGCAACAAAACGACAGCTATAACCAAACGGTTCCATATATAGGTCATAAATAAACTCACCTGGGTGAGGAGGGTTGTGCATACTCATTAGTGATAATCCTCATAATTTAAAATATAGGCATTACCATCAATAAATTCGAAAGTAATACGCCAATTACCATTTACTGTGATTGACCAAATACCATCTCTATCCCCTTTTAATGGGTGAAGCTTAAAGCCAGGTAGATCAACATCATCAATAATGGTTGCAGTATCTATAGCTGCCAACTGCATCCTAAGCTTACGCTCATGCTTAGCTTGAATACCGGCTTTACTGCCAGTCTCAAAAAACTTTTTGAGACCTTTATGCTTGAATGTTTTAATCATACAGAGAGTGTAGCGTGTTGCGCATCATGAATCAAATTTCAAGCAGCTTAAGAGCAGATGCGAGATTCGGGTAAACGGGATGCGAAGAGCCTCAAAAACAGATACGAGATTCGAAGAGCTTGAGAGCAGAAAAAGACTAAAAGAAGGAAGATGACATGGAAGACACCACTTACAAAATGCTTTATGACGCACCAATTGGCAAGATGATCATTGTGAGCAATGGTGTGTCGATTATTGAAATTGACCATATAAATCATGAAGAACTCATTACTAACAATCCAGATGACCTTTGCCAACTGGCAGCGAAACAGTTAGATGAGTACTTCGCAGGTCAACGAATAGAATTCGATTTGCCATTAAGAGCGATAAAAGGCACTGAGTTTCAAAAAGTAGCTTGGCAGGCTTTAACAACCATTCCTTATGGCGAAACCATCAGTTACGGTGAACAAGCAAAGAGAATGGACAACCCAAAAGCAGTAAGAGCTGTGGGTGGTGCAAATGGCAAGAACCCATTTAGTATTGTTGTACCTTGCCATCGAGTCATCGGCGCAAATGGCACATTAACCGGCTACACCGGCGGCATGAACCGCAAAGAGTGGTTACTGGATTTTGAGCGTTCGGTTGTAGATAGAACGCAATAAGCCTTACCTCGCTAGATCAATAATATAAAGTTTCACCATCAAGAAGCGCCATTATCACCAGACAACATATAGTCTATATTTAAAATTTCATACAAAGAGGTGATGGTAATGTCCACTGATACGATTGAATCTTATGAAGATCGAAAGCGTAGAGATGGAGCTATAGCGCTAATGAAACTATTATCGTTTTCTATTGATGATAAAAAACATGGCCGAGTCAATTCAGGTACTCAGATTCGAGATAAACTGGCAAAACGTAAACAATCGGTTCAAGAATCAACATCACCGTTACGCTGATAATAATACGTTCGGTTACTTTAGTTTAATCCCATAAGTGTCAATATGGGCAAGTAACTCGCTTGATGTAATTCTATGCTTAACGAGCAAGTCAACCTTGAATGGAAGCGACGACTGTTCTAAACGATCTTGCAAGCCTGCGACGACACTTAACGAAATCCCATGCCCCTCGATAACAATATCGATGTCGGAGTTATCTTTATAAGTTCCAAGGGCTCTAGAACCGAATACCCAGGCATGAATGACTGAGACATGGTTCAAAACAATATCCTCAATCAGCTGATACTGATGAGGCTTAAGGCCGACCGAGTCTGGTTTACCCAAATAACTATCGATCACATTTAACCTCTTGTTCGCATTGACCCTCTTGATCACATTTAAGCTTTAAATAGAGTGTGACTTGCCCTATCACTGGTGAAAATGACTCTAAGATCAGTGACTGAGCTTCACGGACATTTTCCTCATCATAGGTGTGGGACAATAAATTTCGTTTTATGAGTGCTTCAAGCATAATCTCACACTGCTCCGAAGACAGGTGCTTAGCTTCTAAGGCCGTACGAAAAACGCTCCTCGGCGAAGCCACATCAAACCCTTCAAACTCAAGTAAGTCTTTAAGGGTCTTCCATGTCAGTTCGAAAGAAAATTCAAAAGTTTGTACTAACCCAGCGAGCTCTAACTCATTGTAGCTATCTTGTGAGCACGCTCTCTCAAGCCTTTGCTGCGCTTTCATTAAGTTTTGCAGTCGTTGCTTCCAACGGTCTGGGTTTGAGTTCATATAAACAGCCTAAATATAAGGTAAAAGACAAGTATAGTATGAGCCTTAAGCTACCTAATCATTCAAGAAATGTCACTCTTTCGATATTCATCAAGACTGTTCTTTTCGTCTTTTGTTTAAGGTCGTGCCCTTATGTTCTCCCCTGCATGTTTTTCTTACCCAATACCTGTCCTTAAGCTCTTCGCTACTCGTTTACCCGTATCTCACATCACGCATCCGTTCTTAAGCTCTTCTCATCTCGCTTACTCGTATCTCACATCTATAAAAAAGCCCGCACTTTGAAGTGCGGGCTTTCAAAATCGTTAAAGCTCAACGTGAGCCGCTGAGCCAAACAACTATTTAACTACTGACTATTTAACGATCACATCGCCTGACATCTCAGCCGGAATTGCGATACCAGACAGAGAAAGCATCGTTGGTGCTAAGTCAGACAGTTTACCGCCCTCTTTGAACTCAACGTCTTTGTTACCTACATAGATAAGTGGAACAGGTAGGTTAGTGTGCGCTGTGTGGATGCCGCCCGTTTCTGGGTTAACCATCATTTCTGCGTTACCGTGGTCCGCTGTGATAAGCAGTTGGCCGTCCGCTTCTTTGATTGCTTCAACCACTTTACCAAGACATTCGTCTAGCGACTCTACCGCTTTAACTGCTGCATCGTAAACGCCAGTGTGGCCAACCATGTCACAGTTAGGGAAGTTACAAACGATAGCGTCGTATTTGCCGCCTTTGATTGCGGCAACAAGCTTTTCAGTTAGCTCTGGTGCGCTCATTTCTGGCTGTAGGTCGTAAGTTGCTACTTTTGGAGAAGCAACAAGTTGACGCTCTTCACCTTCGAACTCGTCTTCGATACCGCCATTGAAGAAGAAAGTAACGTGCGCGTATTTCTCTGTTTCAGAGATACGTAGCTGCGTTTTACCTTCCTTCGATAGCCATTCACCGTAAGTGTTCTCTAGAGAAGCCGGTGGGAATGCACATAGAAGCGGGATGTCTGCTGCGTATTGAGTCAGCATCACGAAATCGATCGCTGGGAACACGTTACGAGCAAAACCATCGAAATCAGGAACGAATGCACGTGTAATTTCACGAGCACGGTCGGCACGGTAGTTCATGAAGATAACTGCATCGCCATCTACGATAGCGGCAGACTCTTCGCCTTCTGCTTTGATTTCAGTCGCTTTTACAAACTCATCGTTTTCATCACGAGCGTAAGCCGCTTCTAGGCCAGCAACCGCTGTGTCGAATGTGAATTCTGCTTTTGCTTGAGTCAGCAGGTCGTAAGACTCTTGAACGCGATCCCAGTTGTTATCACGGTCCATTGCGTAGTAACGACCAATAAGCGAAGCCACACGGCCTTTGCCTAGCTTAGCGAATAGCTCTTGGAAACGTGCAAGTGTATTTTCAGCGCTACGTGGCGGCGTATCACGGCCGTCTAGGAATGCATGCAGGTAGATTTTCTCTGCGCCACGCTCTGCTGCCATTTCAACAGCCGCGTAGATGTGATCTTCATGAGAGTGAACGCCACCTGGAGACATAAGGCCCATGATGTGAACCGCTTTCTCAGCTTTCACCGCTTTATCGATAGCGTTCACTAGCGTTTCAGTTTGGCCGAACTCACCATCTGAAATTGACTTAGTAATACGAGTAAGATCTTGGTATACCACGCGACCCGCACCAATGTTGGTGTGACCTACTTCAGAGTTACCCATTTGGCCATCAGGTAGGCCTACATCTAAGCCAGAAGCCGAGATTAGCGTGTTAGGTTGGTTAGCAATAAGACCGTCTAATACTGGTGTATTAGCGTTCGCGATAGCGTTGTCTTGGTTGTCTTCACGGTAACCGTAACCGTCAAGGATCACTAGAGCCATTGGCTTCTTAGCTGACATAGGACTGACCTCGTTCAATTCAAAATAAATCGGTATAAAAACAAATTAGCGTAATTTTACTACAGTTTACAGTCAAAACTGTAGCGGAAGATCAAGAAAGGGCGCAGGTAGGATGATCGAATGTGAAAAAAAGCGTCATTTTGTGTTTAAGGCACCTACAAAGCTTAAGCAATAATACTAGCCAAAACATCGTAGCCACCATTCTTAATCAACGTTCAATTACATACTAAAACCAAATGTCACATTCAAAATGCACAGAACAAAACATACTCAACCAGGTGTACATATTGATAGTTTTAGCGTAAGATACACGCAAATAAACTCCTACAAAAAATTGGCTAGAGTTCATCATGTTATTAGAGCTATCATTTGTTGGCTTCTTCTCCTTTTCCTCACTCTTTTTGATGAGAAAAGTGGCAAAATCCATTGGCTTAGTGGATAAACCGAATGAGAGAAAGTTACACACTGGTGCGATCCCATTGGTAGGTGGTATAGCGATCAGCTTAACCATTGGCCAATTCATCGTTACCCATCCAGACGTCATCCCGCATAGCCCACTCTTTTTAGCTTCTGTTATTGCTCTTATTATTATCGGGGCGCTTGATGACAAATTCGACATTAGCTTCAAAATACGACTGGTGGTGCAAGCAATTCTCTCCATCGGCATGATGTATTTCGCCGACATTCGATTAGATAACATTGGTAACCTGTTTGGTACTGGCGACCTGCATTTAGGCTTCCTGAGCCCTGTAGTAACCATACTCGCAGTGATTGGCGCGATTAACGCGTTCAATATGGTCGACGGCATTGATGGATTGTTAGGTGGGCTTGCTATTGTAACTTTTGGCGGTATCGCCGTTTTACTTCAAGTCGACAGCCAACATGGCTTAGCGTATTTATGCGTGGTGTTCATTGTCGCAACCATTCCTTATATCTTAATGAACTTAGGCATTCTTGGGCGAGAGCGTAAGGTCTTTATGGGCGACGCTGGCAGCATGATGATTGGCTTTACTGTGATTTGGTTACTGCTGGGCGCAAGCCAAGATCCATCAGAAGCTATGATGCGACCGATTACTGCACTGTGGTTAATTGCTGTTCCGCTGATGGACATGGCTGCCATCATGTTCAGACGCGTACGCCGCGGTGACTCCCCTTTCAAGCCCGACCGTGAACACCTACACCACATCTTCCAACGCCTTGGTTTTACATCGCGTCAAACGCTCGCCATCATTTGTGCTATCGCAAGTAGCTTCGCTGGCTTCGGTATCTACGGAGAGTTCCTAGAAATTGCTGAATCGACCATGTTCATCCTGTTTATGATTTGTTTTGCTTCATACACTGTAGCTATGAGCTATGTTTGGCGCATCACCAGCTGGATTAGAAGTTTGCGTAACCTTCCAGAAAAAGTCTACTAGTGATTAACAGTGTATTAATAGTTTAGTTTCCAGAAAGCACGTTCAATGAACGAGCTTTCAAATCAAAACTTCTTAAGCAAAACGTAAAAAGGGCCCAACCTCATATTGAGATTGGGCCCTTTTTCTGTGTTTATTTTGGTTTAAGCGATTGTGATTTAACTCTGAAGCACGTCACGATGACGAAGAACACACTAAGCTCTGGCACTTGGAAGTATTCATCTCATAGGCCCAACGTTGAATAAACTAATAGCAACAAGCAAATCAAAACTAAAGACCCGCGTGGAGTAAAACTTGCGCCGTTAAGCCGCTATGCTAATCTCATTTTGTTAGGTGGTTACTCGGCCCTCAGGTAACCTTCAGTGAAAATCGAGCGTTGGTGATAGGCGCTTACATCAAGAGGACAACATCATGTTAGCCCCAATTCTCAGTGCGTTGTTAATGACGATTCCCTTTATCGCGGTCAGTGATAAGGTTCCTTCTTGGCTCAATGTCACCGGCTGGACGTTGATCGTATTGATGCTGTTGCTAGGCTGGGCAACATTAAAAGCCGATAACATCATCGCTTGGTGTGAAAAGCAACGGGATAACGACCGCCCGACTCGTTAACACGAAGGCTTACCTTTTACTCACATTAACGTATCGAAAGCCGCCGCCTTAAAACGGCGCATTTTCGCTAGGGCTTGTCTTTCACGTCTTGTATTTTCTTCTCTTCAGCGGCATCGGGGCGTCTTGAACACACCTCTTCAAATTGATTTAACGTCGTTTCATCGATCGCGCCTGATTGGTGTAAATCATTGACGGTCTCACTCACTGTCTTCAATACATCGCTCATCTCATCCTCACTTTGATGCTCACAACCTTTGCTTTTGTCCTCTGAGCTTAACAGAAACGATACCAAAACGAACTCATAAGATCAGTCGCAACTGGCAAAGTGAATCAGCGCTTTTCAACGTTAAATAAACCTTAACTTAAAGACTCAAGTTTGCGACAGAACCGCGGATTCGCAAGAATACGGCGTTGATATGTGTCTTAATCAAAACTTGCAAAAAAGTAATCCATTGGCTTACACTTCATTTATGCAATCGTTGAATTACCCGAATACAAGAAACGAGTTGAAAAGCTCCTTTCTGAGGAAGAGAACAAGCAAATCATTAATTATCTAGCAGAGCACCCGAAAGCCGGTGTGTTAATGCAAGGGACAGGTGGAATTCGTAAGCTCAGGTGGGCAAAAGAGGGCAGTGGTAAAAGTGGTGGTGTAAGAGTTATCTATTACTACCATAGTGAAGAAATACCATTGTTTATGCTTTCTCTCTTTGGCAAAAACGAGAAAGCTAACTTATCTAAAGCTGAATGTAATGTTCTTAATAAACTAACCAAAATACTTGCAGACAGTTACGGGAGGTAATCATGACTAATGCATTTGAAAGTATCCAGCAAGGTCTCATGGAAGCCATTGAATTCGCAGATGGCGAAAACAAAGAGGCTACAGTTCACAAGTTTGACTCTGTTGACGTTAAAGCGGTGCGTAATAATGTAGCAATGACTCAGACTGAGTTTGCATCTACATTTGGTATCAGTCTAGGTACATTACGTCACTGGGAGCGTGGAGATAGAACACCAAGAGGTCCTGCTTTAGTGTTACTGAATGTACTTGCGAAAGATCCCCAAGCAGTAATCAGAGCTCTTGCTTGAACTACTACACCTCTAAAGGAGTATTAATCCCTATCGCTCTACCATTAGAATTGAATCGGCTTACATTGTCTCTTATAGGCGTTTAACGTGTTGGTCGTCCCTACCACCAAAAGATTTATGCTGGTGACCTTAACCCCTCAAGTGGAAGCGGGTACACCTAAAATGCAATGAGATTAAATGCATTGCAATGCAATGTGACATCACACATAAAACACAGATAACGGCTTGACGTCACCACTGAACATTGGCTAACTTTATAAAAACAGCCGTACACGGTTGTCTTTAAACTCAATATTGCCATGTTCTGGCACTAAGCGAGATAAGTATTGCGGTCTCGCTTCAACCTCGCCATTAAGGTACTGCCTTATAAATAACGGGAAATGGCCGTCCCCTTTACACTCAACTGCACCATGACCGCACCTCTTTGTGCGTCATGCAGTGTCACTCGCGAGACTTTCATACTCTCGCTCACTAACTGGCGACACCGCTTGTATTGCTGTGTTGCAGTACTGCTGATTGTTACTCAGCGCTGAGATGGGATTGCCCATCAAGGACCTGATAACCTCACACGCAGACTTGATCATGTTCCATCCTGATCACACTTAACTCTCTATTTTCTTACTGAAACGTACAGCATTCGGATTATCGAATCACGTACGTTCGGCTTACTTTTATCATGCCTAAAGGATTTTACTTATGGGTAGACAATCAAATGAAAAAAAGCGCAACCGAGCCAACAATGCTGGCGGCGTTCCCGTCGATGCGTATAACGTCGGCCTTGCCATCGCCAATGTATTGCATGAACTCAGACCCAAGACGTCGGGCGTGCTGACTGAACCCACGACACCCCTCAACCTTTATCACATTTACTTTCTGTATTTATGGATCGCAGGCCACCTGTCTGGCATCGAAAGAGAACAGGATATTCCCGATCTGGTGTTGGTCTCAGGGCGAGTCGATTGTGCGCTTCATCACCTTCGCCGAGTGCGTGAAGGTGGCGTTTCATGGGTCGAATATGCCATACCTTGCGCCTTGGCAAAGGAAACCGTGTATTTATGGCAACCCATGCCAGACGCGCTCAATGCCGTCTTTAGCTATTGGCTTACTCATCATGACACGGAGCTTCACCTCAATAAAATGCAAAAGAAACAGCTCTTTTGGCGATTAAAAAAGAGAAAGCTACGCACGCCGGAGGCGCTCAGAAGCCAACTTGTGCTGCGAAAAGACCTCTTGTATTCCTACATCGAGCGAATGGCACATTGCGATCCTTATCTCTCACTTCCAGCCCAAAAACTCATCACCGCCAAGAAAGTCCACCATCACAGTGCACTGAGTTACCAAATGTTGAACTGCGATCAAATTCGCTATGAGATTTTTTGTGCGCACAACCGCTATTTGCAGAGACTCATTCCCCAAATAAACCAGCGTCATATTAAACCCTTTTGTGATGTCAGGCTTCCCACCACTGGCGCACTTATTCCCGTCTTTACAACGCTTAACGAGCGTCCCCCTTACCTGAAAAAAGCAGGCGCGATCGTGGCTTTCACTCTCGAACTGACCGAGGGCGCTCGAACCTATATTCCAATACCGCCCATCTCCATTGGCTCTACGCGCGCGATCCCGATTCCCAAGCTGAGTCTCTTCTTTGGTCACCTTCGCCAACAACTGGCAACGGCGCCAGAAAAAAACGCCTCCCAAGACGCGCTTCGTGAGTATTACAACGCGCGCACCTACGAACTGGCGTTGTTATTTGTCCTTCTTACCGGCACTCGCCCTACTCACCACATCTCGATAGAACGGGAAGCCTGCTTTGATTTACAACGCGCCCTTATCAAAGACAAGGGACGCTATCGCCTTATTGATATTCCGAACTACTTACGACAAGCGATTGAGTCTTACCTTAAACTTCAAGCGCGCGTGCTCCAAACGTTAGCGCCCAATGGCGCCTCTGCCATGGGCCCCCTATGGTACTTGATTGATGAGAACAACGTCGCCGTCCCCCTCACCGCAAAAACCTTGAGGTTGTTTATGCATGCACAGTGGCAGCATTGCTTTCAACAAAGGTTGGGTTCCCCCGAAGAAAAAGTCGTCCCTTACCAGCTTCGTCACAGCTTTGCCCAACACGCCTTGATGGCCACTCACCCACGCTTAACCACCCAACAAATTGATGTCCTGATGGGCCACAGCGAACTGGGTGAACACCTTGGCAGCGCTTATGCTTTTCAAGCTTGCAACCAAACATTGATTGCACATTTGAACCATTGGCCATCGCGGCTGCAGCTCTCTGCCATTACGCCCTGCCCTTCAAAAAAGGACCGTGCCTTATGAACCGTCAAAGCCACACCGCAAAACACATCCATCACTTCTACCAACAGCAGTCGCTAGCGTGCGCTGAAGTTGACGCCTTCGAGGCCTTCTTAACGCTGCTTTCCCAAGAGAGGGGCCAAGAAAGTGAGCATGAACGCCAATTGACCGAGTCACAAATGGCCTCGATAAACCGAGCCATTTCAGGCATCCCAACAGGCAGGCAAAGAGCTTTAAAACGGGCGCGTGATGAGACCCTTTACTACCTAAACCAGGTGTGCGGCTGGGACTTACCACCGGTAAAGGTGCAACAATTTAACGATCATGAACACTTGTGGTTGGTCTCGCTGTATCAACAAAGTGCAAGGGCCCATGCTATCTCTTTGCATTACCAACAAGAGAGCCTGCATCGTATCAAGCACAGAGGTAGCCCAAACTTGGCGTGGACCGTGTTGACCTTGATGAGAGAAGTGGCGCCTCTGCCGCTCAACGCTTGGTGTGAAAGACTCAATGATCCTACCCCGCTGGAGCGCATTGGCGATCAACTCACCCTAACCATCACGCACCCTGTTAACCTATCGTATTTTGATGATACCGAACCCGTCAGTTTTACGCGCTACGCCGTATCACCGCTTGCTGCCCGCGCCTTCTATGACTGGCAGTGCCAGCAAGAGCCGGGCAACCCAAAGGTGACACTTAACCGATTGCTCAACTCACTCGATGATTTTTATCCCTCTGCGCAGCGCAAAGCGCTTACCCCTCATCAATGGCAACAATCTGTCCAAACCTTATGGCTTCATCGCTTCGCCATCCCCCCTGAAATATTAAAAGATTTCTCTGATCCCATGCGCCATGTAAGTGCGTTACCACAAGAGGCGGCCTCATCGCGCGTAGCCAAAGCGCAAGATATTTATCAGCCGCCATCGTTTGCAAAGATAAAACCCAAAGATGCGAACCAAGAGACTCCGTTTCATCGCTGGCCTCACGCCATGCTCATCAAGTCGCTCAATACGCCCCAACAAGCTGCGCCCACTCAGCCCGAGTGGCAAGCCGACAACCTGTTACCCCGCTTATTGTTTGATTATGTGCAAGAGCTGAAGCAATTTGGCGGCGTGAAAAAAAACACCCTCAGCCCCGCCACCTTGCTGCGCTACACCAGTTTTAAAAATGAACTGTCGACGACCCCACTCCCTCTCTCGATCGCCAATGACAGGGAAGCCCTGCAACAATGGGCCAAAGACCGATACCGCCTCATCCAAGACGAGACAATGGAAAAATGGACTCTGTATCAATTCTTCCGTTTTCTCACTCAGCAATCCATCACTGAGCACTTAGATCTCTCGACTTTCATCAAACCGACCCAAAGCCTAAAAATTGATGCCCTTTCTCTTAGCGCTGAAGAGGTGCACCACCTGGTCACTCAGTTATTAACGCACAGCCTGTCCCCGATGCAGGCGTTATTTGCGAGTGTCAGCGCGTTATTGAGTTATTACGGCGCCCTTCGACGAGGGGAACTCTTACGCCTGCGCCTTCAAGATATTCGATGCACCCACGAAAAAGGTCAGTTATTTGCGATCTACATTACCAATACAGAGGAAGGCAAAACAAAAAGCGGAGACGCGCGCATGGTTCAGGTTGTGATGCCCGAAATCGGCGCCAAATTAATACGGTTGTTACTGGCGTTCAAAGCCAACCGTCCTCCTAGCGAGCCATTCATTGGCTTTGAAGGCGAGTCCATCCATTTACGAGCGCGCCACTACCTTTTGCCTATCACGAAAGTGCTCAAACAATTACACGGTAAAAAAGCGCGCTTTCATCACCTTCGCCACAGTGGCGCCAAGCTGCTCTATCAACAAGCACTTTGCCTTGCTAACGGTGCGGCGCCAAAGGCTTGGCATAAAACGCATCAACCCGTCACCGCGTCTCTCTTCTCAACATCCGTTGTAGAGCAACGATTTCAATACTGGTTGCAAGGGCGTTCATTTTCAGAGTTAAACAATATGCTGCTGTTTGATGAAATCGGTCGAATGCTGGGCCATCAACACTATGCGACAACCCGACTGCATTACCTGCATGGCATGGAATGGGTCGCGCCTGCCTTTCTCCCTCAACAGCGAGAATACACACATGCCGAGCTGAGATACCTCTGGGGAATGAAACCAGGTTCCAATGACATCACTCGTCTTCTGATGAGACTCAGCCCTCAATACGCCCAGCTTTCACCCTCTGAAAAGCAGCGCCACCTGCCGAGCTTTACTCATGCACAGCTGGCGGAGGCTCTGAGCCAACGTTTGGGCAGCAAGCGCAAACCAAGTGGTGCTCAAGAACGACTTCAAAAGGCGGAGTCAAACGACAACGAGTGGATTGGACTTTGGACAAAAGGCGTCTCAAGTGTAGCCCAAACCCGCCCTTATCGTTTTCAGTGGGAAACTCGAGAACAAATCAAACGCTTAAAAGAAACGCCTTTGGCTTTTTCCATGGTGAGTGACGCATGGCGCGCCTTTGGGCAATACCAAGGCATTGAATGGAATAAAGCCGCACGAACCGCCCTACGTCCCCTTGGCGAACTACACCTCGAAGAAAAACCGCCGCAAAGCAATGACGAGGGAATGAACAACGGCAAGCAATTGTACTTTCTTAGCCCATGCAACCAAAAGGTGGAAAAAGCGCTCCACACCCTCAAGCAATCACCGCTCAAATACCATTGTCATATCACGCTGCATCAAAACCGAAAACGTCTCGACAGTAAAAAATGGGACTTTATACAGGCGGCTTTACTCACAGCAAAAGACACCGCGAATAAAATCATCATCCCCACCGGTCGCACTCAACTCAAGATAGCGTTGGGGTTAGAGGTCACCGATCCACTTCTTCTAGAGCAATTTCAAACATGGTGGAACACCATGATACTTAACGCCTCACAGCAAAAAGGACACACATTATGAACACACTGAACTTTCAACCAGAAGTACACGCACGCATTACCGAGCTAGTTAGCGGCATCAAAAAAGGCAGCGAGCACCCCTTTGTCACCTTCATTGTCACTGATAAATCGCTTCACCTCATTGGCGGCGCGACGGAGAAGCTCATCATGACCACGTTGGACAGAGCGTCGGATTGCACATTGGACAACGCTGCTTTCTCGTTTAGCGCCACCGCTTTTGCCAACCTATGGCTGTGCCAAACCAATCATATCGTCCAAAAAGAAACGATTTCATTGCAGCTCCGTCATGACAACCAACAAGACGGCGTCGTGCTGGAAGGGCGAACCGAACTGAACTCCTTTCGCTACGCCCTCGCGCAGCCCGCTTGTGAACATCATCTGGCCTTCTTTGATAGCGTCATGACGCACCCCAAGCAAATTATTGAGACCAAGCAAGCGCTGGCGATATGTCAACTGGCCAATACCTGCACCCCTTTCTCAGTGTTTGAGGTCAACAAAGACAGCAACCGCGTTCAAATAGAGCGAGACAACGACATCATTCCTTTCGCGCTCCCTAAGGGTATGAACATCGACATCGATATGGCCCTGACTCCAGAGGCCAAGCACTCACTGGAATCGATCGCGCAAACAACACAAAGCGAGACCTTGTCTGTCTATATCGATGATGAGCAAGCGATGTTTAGCGATGGAGAGCAGGTGTATTGCCACTCCCTGGCGCCATTGCGCGCCTACCGAGAAAGACAGCAGCAACATTTTGAGTTAGAAGCCAAAGTGGTGATTGATGTTCTTGAATTTAAAGCCGAAAGGGACAATTTTCAAAAAATCGAAGAGATTAAAAAAACCAACCAAGCCTTACTTTACCTCACCCCTGAAAGTATGTATTTCGCGAGCTTAGCACCCAAAGTGGGCGCCTTAATGGCACTCACGACCAAGAGTATCATTACTTCACAAGAACAACTGTATAGCGTCAACCTCAACGCCTTATCAAATGTACGTATCAAAGACATCACATCGGCTGATCAAGTCAAGATGACGGTGCTGCGCAGCGCGCAAGGTGAACTCAAATTGGGGTTTCACAATGACGAAGATGGGAAGCACCCTTATTACAGTGTGCCTTTGGAGCGTGCTTTGCCACTCTTACCTGAGCTAAAACGGATCATCGATATCTCACAGCTCTCAAGTGATAAGCCTGAACAAAACGATCTGTTTGGATTTGATGACGTGTAATGCCATTAATGATAGTCAGTAAGTGCTCAGACGTCGCGCTGGGAAAAGGCTTGATAACAAGATCGGGGGCGTCGATAAGTAATGATTCTACAATCAACATGCTAACGAAGTTATCAAGTGTTTTACCCGCTATTTGTGGGCATTATTTACTGCAATTGGGATTTGGATGAGCGTTTTACTGTTCAATAAACCAGCAAGCCTTTTCCGGGGCGCTAGAGAGCGCCTCAACGCTGTCCTCGATAGCGCTACTCGACTTTCACGTTTATACTCAGGGGGCCTGGAGTGATTGGGTTAAATCGCTGATTCTTGCCATCAGCACCAACCTATCTATACTCGATTCTTTAAAGCCAAATTTTGTATAGAAGGACTGAGCTTCATCGTCTAAAGCATGAACTAATATACCTGCCCCACCGACCACTTCCATTGCTGCCATAGAGCGCAAAATACAATCTTTGAGCAAACCAACAGCGATATGTTTACCTTGATATTTCAAATCAACGGCAAGTCTCGCCAATACAACCATTGGTATTGGATCGGGGCTATTGCGTTTTAAAGCACTAAAAGCGATATCTCTTGATACCGACCCCATTGCGATAGCGTAGTAACCCACTACCACGTTTCTTTCTGAATCAATGACGACATAAGTTTTCGCACTACCACGGTTTTGACTTTTTAGCGCTTGTTTCTTAAGCCACAGATCGAGAGATTCAACACCACAACAAAAGGAATTGATGTGATCACTGCCTGTAAGTAAGCGAGGTTTAATCAATCCCAAGGCGACTTCCTTTGGAATAAATCTTGAACACCCTCAAGAATTTTAGGTGGTTCATCAAACGCTTTTTCAAAAGCATCAAATGCCGCTTGTTCTAATCTAAAATCTTTCTGATCTGCCAGTATTTTTTGAGCTTCATTCAAAGCGGCTTGCTGAATGAATACGGTTCTATCCACTTTCTGTAGGCTTGCCGCTGCATCAATAACATCACGGACGGAAGGAAATACTCGCATATTGATCGGGGCTGATTTGGTAGCCATAATAATTACCTGTGTATATCTATCACGTATACAAGCATATCACCACAAACCGTATAGTCAATAGATACACAACCTATCAACTATGCATACTTTTACCGTTCTTGAACATCAAGCTTTTTAGCCGAGCCCACCGCACAGCGAAATTTGACACCAAACCGTACTCAGGGCCCAAAAAACGTCAAGAGAAAATAGACGAAGACGGAGAACAGGCTGACATATTTGGGTTTGATGGCACATCAGCGGCGCACCAATGAACCGTCATTTCTGATGAAAAAACCACCAAAGCACTGGACATCGATCCAGTAAACTACTAGAGTCAATATTGAACGTTTTATAGGCTATCGGAAGAAATAGGCGTGAAGACACGCTTTAGGATTTGGAAGATACCGTGAAATACGTTGGCAGATGATGACCTTGCGTCACACCGCCACACACAATATGCAGTTGGGATAGGAAGGCGGCAACCTCCCTACCCCGTACCGGCTGCGACACGTTTAAGCACACCCAGCCGATGGCTCGATTCTAGCGAATTCCATTGGTGAGGGACAGATCTATTTAAGATCTGATATCAATGGAGGCCGCTATGGCTCATCTTCGCATCCGTCCTAACGGGCGCATTCAGTTCGATCTTCATTTGTACGGCCAACGCTTTCGCGAAGGTACCCAGCAAATGGCCACCCCAAAAAATGTCAGGCTTGCTCAAGCCACGCTCAAACAAATGAACGCCGAGATTGACCTTGGCACCTTTCAATACCGTGATTACTTTCCACACAGTAAAAAAGTGGCCTTGTTTGAACGCTTACAGCGCGAGAAGTACCCCGACCACCTGTATCCTTTTTTCAATGACTTTGCGAATCAGTGGTATGAGCGTCAAAAAGGCAATTGGAAAGCCAGTTATAAAGGCGTGGTAAAAAACACCCTTGAGTACTACCTCATTCCGCACTTTGGCAATACCTTAGTCTCTGAAGTGTCGCTCTCTCAAGTGGAATTTTTTCGTCAGACCCTGCAAGAAGCTCGTAAGGCCAATGGCGAGCGACAACTCACCAACAAGCGCATCAATAATATTTTATGGCCGCTGATTGCCATTCTGAGCCTCGCCGCCGAAGAGCATCACTTTGATTACCCATTTCGACGCTACAAATCCCTGAAAGAGGAAAAAGCGGATTCGAAACCGCTGACCATGGATGAAGTCCGTACTTTCTTAGAATGCTGTGATGAGCAATGGCATGATTATTTTTTACTGCGATTTTGGACGGGCATGCGAAGTTGTGAAGTGCATGGCCTGTATTGGGAGCACATTGATTTTGACCATCGATTGATTCGCGTGAGACAAAATTATGTGAATGGAGAGATTTGTGATGTGAAGACGCCGAAGTCACGTCGTGATTTGCAGATGTGCGACACCTTGTTCGCGGCGTTAAAACGTCAGTGGGAAAAGAGAGATGAGTGCAGCTCATTTGTGTTTGCCTCAAAAAGTGGGCGTGGTCTTGATACCCATTACGTTAGCCGAAAGATATGGCACCCCACATTGAAAAAGGCCGGTCTTAAACCTCGCCGCGCCTACGAGACACGCCATACGGCTGCGGTACTGCACATTGCCGCGCATGAAAATCCGATCTATATCTCACACAAACTCGGGCACAGCGACACCAAATTGCTGTTTGAGGTCTACGCCCCGTACGTGGCGAACGCTGCTGGTCAAGATGGACTGGCGTTCAATGACATGATGTTAGGAGGCGAAGCATGATGATACTGACCTTTAACCGCGCTCAATACTTCCATCAAAACCTAACCGATAATGATCAACTGTGCGCCTTTGCATTAGGCTCTGAACTGCCTTCGGTTTATACACTCATCGGCAACAAACAAGAAATGGCGTTAAGTTCATTGAGCGAACAACACCGTTTAGAAGCGATAGCCAAGCAATGTTATGAGCGTTTTATGGAAGATCCAGCGTTGCAATCGGTACTCGATAAGTACGCCGACAGTATGATGACCTCAGGCATGGTTATGTTTCACGATGTTCGATTACACGCTCAGTCCCCTGGGCTGACTTTAGCGAAGTACTATTACGCACTTAAACAAACAGATGGGCATTTGGATAGGTCAATAGTGTGGGAAAAACACCTTCAATGGTGCCAAACGTTATCTTTTGCTTTATATGAACATTGCCAAGATCCACGCAGTGATATTTGTTATGGCGAGAAGACCGTCATTATCGATAAGCCGCATAACAGGCAGTGTTACAGCTATACGACCATTAAGAAACCGGTGTCGTTTCAGCTCAACCGATATCAGTACAGGCAGCAGCCTTGGCAGTGGCAAGACTAACGATACCGATAGGATAGCGATAACAAGGGCTAGTGCTTTCTAGCCCTGATTCACCCGAGATCAAATAGCAGGCGAATCATCGTCGTTTCACCGAGTTATTTAAGTTATTAGGTGCTGGCTATTAAGTTATTTTGCAGCGGGCTTCTTCCACTTTCTTACTATCTTCGCCATCTTAAATGAGTGGGTCATCGCATAAGTGTGGCATAAGAAACACACAACAATGGTGTAGAACATGATGTATTCTGGCACTTGGAAGTATTCGCCCAATAACCCCAACGTTGAGTACAGCAACTGCACCAAACAGATCACCACTAACGACTCACGAGGGGTAAAGCCGATACGCTGCATAATGTGGTGAAAATGCTCGCGGTCAGGTTGGAACGGAGAGTGCCCTTTTCGAATACGACGGATCATAATGGCCATCATATCAATCAAAGGCACCGCAATTAACCACAATGCCGTCACCGGACGAATCGTATAGTGGCCGTGTTCAGGCTGTGTTCCTCGGATTAAAATCCAGATCACGAGAAAGCCGATCATCATGCTACCGGCATCGCCCATAAACACTTTACGTAGTTTGCCAAAATACCCCAAATTAAACAGCACGAAGGGAAGTAAGATAACCACCATCACTGCCATAAAGAAGGTATAAAACTCAAGGCCATGGGCATAGAACAGCACACCTAACGAGGCAAACACCACTATGCTTAAACCACCCAATAGCCCGTCAATACCATCAACCATGTTAAAAGCGTTAATTGCACCGATCACAGCTAATATGGTAACAACATAATCGATGGCAACCGGAAAGTCCCAAACACCAAACCCAAACGCATTACCAACATGAGAAAGCGTTAGCCCGGTATAATGCATTACGATCAGCGTCAAGACAGCTTGCACACCCATGCGAAGTTTAAAACTGATATCGAAGCGGTCATCTGCCACACCGATCAGCACCAGTATCGTTAAGCACGTGGCGATTACCTCTATGTTATTGATTTCTGACGCACTCACGTAGAAGAAGTACAACAAGGTAATACAAAGGGAAATACCGCCCACCAAAGGGACCACACCCTCATGATGTTTTCTAGCATTCGGTTTATCAACTAAGCCAATGGCGTAGCCCACTTTGCGCATGCAGTACAACACCGCCAACGAAAGAAAGAAGAACAGAGAAAGTTCGACAAAGTATTCAAACAATGACATTAATTTAAGCCTTGGGGTTTGTTAGAAAAAGGTGATTCCGTGGAACAATGAAGCGACAGCAATAAAGATAAAAACTATCACGATTGATCGAACTTATATGCGCTACACCTTTTCAGTAGCGGTTTGATCCATTTCAGCTTTGCTGCCTTTCAGATAGACATTTTTATAACAGTAGTTCGTCGCCTCGATGTAGCCATCGACGCTACCGCAATCAAAACGCTTACCTTTAAACTTGTACGCAATCACACAACCATTTTTGGCTTGCTCTAAAAGCGCATCCGTAATTTGGATTTCGCCGCCTTTACCCGGCTGCGTTTCTTCCAAAATATCGAAGATATCTGGTGTTAGAATATAACGACCAATGATCGCGAGGTTACTTGGCGCTGTACCTTGCTCAGGCTTTTCAACCATATCGGTAATGCGAATCAAATCATCACTTAAGTGCTCACCGGCAATCACACCGTACTTATGCGTTTCCGATTCTGGTACTTCTTCCACCGCAACAATAGAGCAGCGGAACTGACGATACAACGCCGCCATTTGTGCTAACACACCTATATCATCATTAATGCAAAGGTCGTCAGCTAGAACCACAGCAAATGGGTTATCACCCACCAGTTCTTTGCCTGTTAAAATGGCGTGCCCTAGCCCTTTCATTTCACGCTGGCGAATAAAAGAGAACTGCGCCGAATCAATCAGAGAGCGAATATCATCCAATAAAGGCTCTTTATTGGTGCCTTGAATTTGGTGCTCAAGCTCGTAGTTCTTATCAAAGTGATCCATTAACGAGCTTTTACCACGGCCAGTAACAACGGCCATGCTGGTCATGCCCGCTTGAATCGCCTCGTCAACGCCATATTCAATAAGCGGCTTGTTAACGATAGGCATCATTTCTTTTGGCATGGATTTAGTTGCAGGTAAAAAGCGCGTGCCATAACCGGCTGCAGGGAATAAGCAGTGTTTGATCATTATTTAAATTCTTATGTGTTATTAACTAACGTATATATAAAAATATTGCGGATAAAACAGATATAACGAAGAAAAGTGCCTCTAACCAGTATGGAATGAGGCACTTTAGGTATCAGAAGGTGTTATTGGTAGACAGGGTATTACTTGGAACAAAGCGAGTCGTTTCCAAGTGGAGACTTGAAACTCTACTTGTTGTAGAACTCGCGGTACCACTGAATAAACTCAGCGACGCCTTCTTTAACGGTAACTTTAGGCGTGTAACCCGTTGCTACAAACAAGTCTTGGGTGTCGGCATAAGTTTGGTATACATCACCAGGCTGCATTTCACGGAAGTTTTTCTTCGCTTCAATGCCTAGCTCGTCTTCAATCGCCTTAACAAAATCCATTAAATTGATTGGAGAGCCGTGACCAATGTTATACACCGCATAAGGCGCAGAGCTGGTTGCTGGAGAGCCCGCTTCTACTGTCCAATCGTTATCACGTGTTGGTACCACATCCGCGATGCGCACCACGCCTTCAACAATATCATTGACGTGAGTAAAATCACGCCACATGTCACCGTTGTTGTTGATATCGATTGTGTCGCCATCCAAAATCTTCTTAGTGAAGATAAACGGCGCCATATCAGGGCGGCCCCATGAGCCATAAACCGTGAAGAAACGCAGGCCTGTGGTTGGAATGTCGTATAAGTGAGAATAGCTGTGCGCCATCAGCTCATTAGACTTCTTGGTCGCTGCGTACAATGAAACGGGGTGATCCACCGAATCTGACGTTGCAAACGGTGTTTTAGCATTCAACCCGTATACAGAACTTGAAGAGGCATAAACCAAGTGCTTCACTTTATTATGACGACACCCTTCAAGAATGTTCAAATGACCGACTAAGTTGGAATCCGCATACGCGTGTGGGTTTTCAATGGAATAGCGAACACCCGCTTGTGCAGCCAAGTGAATCACTTGATCAAATTGCTCAGCGTCAAACAAGCTAGCTACGCCATCACGATCGGCGATATCCAAATGAACCAATTTGAAGTCGTCATGCTGGATGCGATTCAAGCGCGCTTCTTTCAAAGCGACATCGTAGTAATCATTTAGGTTATCAACACCAACAACTTGATGGCCTTTTGCAGTTAACTGTTCTACCACAGCACTGCCAATAAAACCCGCTGCGCCTGTTACCAAATACTTCATTACTTAATCCTTAATCTGAACCGAATAGATCACGTGTATACACTTTGTCTTTTACATCCGCTAACTCTTGAGCCATGCGGTTTGAGACAATTACATCACAGCTTGACTTAAACTGCTCGAAATCCGTTAACACTAATGAGCGAAAGAACTCTTTTTCTTTAAGTTCGGGTTCGAACACCACTACTTCAATGCCTTTTGCTTTAAGGCGCTTCATAATGCCTTGAATACTCGAAGCGCGGAAATTGTCAGAGCCAGACTTCATCACTAATCGGTAAATACCAACGCGTCTTGGGTTTCTTTTAATAATAGAGTCGGCAATAAAATCTTTACGTGTAGTATTAGAATCGACAATCGCGCCAATAATATTATTTGGAACATCAGAGTAGTTAGCACGTAGTTGCTTGGTGTCTTTTGGTAAGCAGTAACCACCGTAACCAAATGAAGGGTTGTTGTAGTGCGAACCAATGCGAGGGTCTAAACTAACACCATCGATAATCTGTCGCGTATCTAACCCGTGGGATTCTGCGTAAGTATCTAGCTCATTAAAGTAAGCGACACGAAGTGCCAAATAGGTGTTAGAGAACAGCTTTACCGCTTCGGCTTCGGTTGAATCGGTATACAAGATTTCAACGTCTTTTTTAACCGCGCCTTCTAACAACAGGTTCGCAAAAACTTGTGCACGTTCAGAGCGCTCACCAACTACAATGCGAGACGGGTGCAGGTTATCGTATAACGCTTTACCTTCACGTAAAAACTCCGGTGAGAACATCAGGTTTTCACATTCAAGTTCCGCTTTAATACGGGCGGTATAACCCACAGGCACGGTAGATTTGATCACCATCACCGCATTTGGGTTAATCGCCATCACATCTTTAATTACCGCTTCAACGGATGAAGTGTTGAAGTAGTTGGTTTCAACATCATAATCCGTGGGTGTCGCAATGATGACGTACTCCGCATTGGAATAAGCCAACTCTTTATCGAGCGTCGCAGTGAAGTTTAATAGCTTGTTCGCCAAGAAATCTTCAATTTCAGCGTCAACGATTGGAGATAATTTATCGTTAAGTAATCTTACTTTCTCTTCGATAATATCGACCGCGATAACATCATGATGCTGTGATAACAGCATCGCATTTGATAAGCCTACATAGCCTGTACCGGCAATTGCAATTTTCATATATTAAGCCAACTGTTTAAAGTATGATTAGTCTAAAATTTATAACAAGTATTTCCTTACCTATATCCTCATTTTGTAACAAAGGGAGTAAGGGAACTAGTTATTAGAAATACCACCGCATAATGAGCTAAAAGTTGCAAGTCGTCATTAAGCGCTTACCCGATACCCAAGCTTTTTGAGTGTAAAAGGCATAGATTTCGAGTTTTTTTTGAACCCGAAGCACAACTAAATTACCACCAACGTTTAGCCACTCTTCGACATTCATATTTCCTCTTAGTCAAAGACCGACCTTTGACTAAGAAGAAATAACCTCACTTGTTCGGACGAATTACTTAACCTAATGCTTTAGCAAGGGTTTTATTGATTTCTGCCTTAGGTTTTAACTTACCATCGAGTGAAAGATTCACAAACCAATACGCTTTGTATTAAGCAATCTAACTCTGAGCGACCTATTTGCAGCACCAGCCGTATTAATATACACACCAAATCAGGGCAAGATTACGAAGCCCCTTGCCCTGCAAGGACTTGCGAAAGGTAAGCGTTATTGCGGTTCGCTTTTTTCTGCTTTCTTTTGATCCCTGCTTTGAAGCTGATTTCTTCCGTCAGCAGATTTAAAGCTATATGTCTTATAACTGCTAAATTCTCACCGGCTTGCTCTCGACGTATCCGACATTCATCTTCTTTAAAACCAACGTCTAATCGCCAGTGCATCTGATGGTGAGTAGACCGCAGGAACTCCCCCTGCAGCCTCTCGCAAAACGGTACGTGAACCTCTCAGTTCATACCGCTTCCATTAGGCAAACGATCCTCTCATTCCATGCCTCCAATGGGCAAACAACCACGGATTCTGCTTAGCTATCCTTTCCAAGAACAGCGTTGCTCGAGTCTTATGGCGACGAAGTTTTTTGTATTTGCGTCTCGCCCACCTAATCAGAGCTTTGTTGATGTGTCTAAACACTGGGTATAGCGACGACCGATAGTACTTACCATAGTACCCAATCCAGCCATTTATCATTGGATTTAACCAACCTGATATCTGTGCGATGTTGAGATCTGTTCGGCTTCTTCTTTGCTTTTGCAATGAACCAGCCCATCATCCGCATATCGACACCAAGGTATACCGCGGTAATGCTTGTGTAACCATTTATCGAAGACATAATGTAAAAAGAGATTGGCGAGAACAGGACTGATTACCCCTCCTTGAGGTGTTCCCATATCCCTTGCTTTCAACTCTCCATCTGGCATTTTCATCGGTGCTGTTAACCAACGTTTGATATATAACCTTACCCACTTTTCTGTGCAGTGTTTATCGACTGCTTTCATCAGTAGGTCGTGCGGTATTTTATCAAACAATGCCCTAATATCGAACTCAAGGCACCAGTCATAGTCCCAACACCGTCTTCGAGTTACACCTATAGCATCTAGAACCGATTTCTTTGGTCTGTATCCATACGAATCTGGCAAGAAGTGCGGTTCTACTTGGGGTTCAAATGTCAGTTTGACCACCATCTGTGCGATGCGGTCACTGACGGTTGGTATACCAAGTATCCTCTCGCCTCCGGCTTTCTTTGGAATGGCTACAGCCAGTACTGGCGGAGGGAAGTAGGTTCCCGATGCCAATCGGTTCCAAATTTTATAGAGATTTCCTTTTAAGTTCCTGTCAAATTCGGCCAGTGTTTCATTATCAACCCCTGCCGCGCCTGCATTTGCTTTCACCAACTTGTATGCGTTGACTACTTGCCATTTTGAAATGTTGAATTGTTTTGTCTTAACCTCTGCCTCCTCCTGACTTATTGTCAGTTGGGCAGAACTTAACGACGGCCTAACGCTACCCCTTCGCTCCACAACCATTACAGCTGTTTCCTCACTACTACAGATAGCTCCGTCCCAGTGCTGTGCATCGGTACTCTAATACTCGCCAATTCAGTGGCTTGTATGTCTTCCTTAGGCATCACAACGACTGGTTCCCGCAGTTCCCAAAAAGAGCCTGATATAGATTCACGCCCACTATACGCCGGACACCGTCTATGCAGCATTCGGAGTTTACTCATAGACTTATCCCAAGAGATAGAAACGCCCTTGGTTTTGATGTCAATCTCTGGATTACGACGCGTCCACATGGGTTCGGGTTAACTCGTCTCTCTATATCGTACCTGCCGAACTTTCGTTCGCACTTTGACTCCAACGCTCATGACCATAGCTCTTAACTACAGCCACTTGGAGTGGTTTGAAGCCAGCTTCCGACAGCAGACTTCGGTGGGCCTACCACCATCTCTTCCTGAGCTTATGCCTTGAGTCATAGCATCTCCTTATGCTGCTAACTTCAGTGCCTGCGGCACACTTTCAATGCTCCAATGTGCTCGCGTGCTCTCTAGTAAAGCTTTAGCCGTTAGTTTTACTGAGCTTATGTAGTGCTTGATTTGCATTGTTTCTGCTGGCTTATCACCTTCTTGACGAATTGAAACGACCATACCAATTGTGGAGAGTTCAGCCCAATCAAACGCTATATAGCCTAAGAAATCTGTATTGTGAACAACCATACTCAAACGCGTTTCTGTACGACCATGCCCTTTCTCTTGAGTGACGTATTTATCACCTTCAAAACTATTAATCATACTAGAATTAAACACTTGGCTAATCGCTTGCTCCAATCGTTTTTGATTACCTTTTACCGCTAAGAGATAATCTGCATCTTGAGCGACTATCTTTTCAGTTATATCCTTCTGGCATCCCATAGCATCAATAGTCACTAAACAACCTCGCAAGGAAAGCATTTCAAGCAGTTCAGGGATCGCTTTTATTTCATTGCTTTTATCCGCAGTCTTCACTTGTCCTAGTACAACTTGGTTTGCTGCACTAAAGGCACTAACCATATGGATTGCACCACAACGCTTGTCTTTGTTGTATGTGCCTCTGAGAGTTTTGCCGTCGATAGCAATCACTTCACCCTCTGTCGTCTCATGACAGTCTTTCATCCACGCAGTAAAGCATCGTTGCAGTTACTTGGCGGAAATAAGATTGATAACTCGGGCAATGGTATCGTGTACTGGTATGCCTTGTTTGAAATCACCATACTGCCTAAGCCATTCCAAGTTATCTTCACCAAAATCTTCAATATCCTCCCAACCTTCAGCACCAGCAATCACTGCTGCAATTGTTAAGAAGATAATGTCGGTTAGCGTGTGCTCTATTTTCCAAGCTTGGCGAGGGTCTCGAATAACTGAAATATGGTCCAAAAGGCTTAATCCATTCATTATGGCTAAATATCTGCTGTTAAAAAACAGTATATGATCACACCTAAATCTGATCATCAAATCGATCTTGAATGTATTGAATTTGTTGTGACTTCAGTGTACAAATTAGTGGAAACATCACTTCACGCTACCCCTTATTCCATATGGGTTTTTCATGATCTTGCCCTGCACACCAAATAGTAGTGATTCGACATAATGACACAGGTACATACATCAATCGCAAACACTTAGCCTAGCAAACGCATGCGTTCGACCAACTAAAACCGAAATTCTCAAAGTTTTGCTCAGAATGATGGCCTTCATCGCACAAGAAATCTCGATGTACGCTCAATAAAAGAAAGTGATAACAAACCATGTCTTGCAGGAATACTTGAGCTAAACGTGCTTGAGTCATCCTGACCCAAAATGTGCACAATCTAAACAGATAAATTAGCTTAGTAGATGATTAAATAAAGAACCGTCAAATAAATAAGTATCCAGAATCTTCCCAAAGTATTTATATTATTTGAAAATTTCATTAACAATTTAAAAAATAACCATGTAATTTCAAAGCGATATAATTAATAAAACCGAGCCTTGAATAGAAATCGGAAACTCCCTTTTAAATGCCAGTAAAAATGGCGAGAAAAAACTTTTCTATTACTAGATTGAGCAAAGTGAACTGCCTTTATATCCCTAAAGAAGGTAACTGGTGAAGATAGCTTGAAACTTCTGTAACAGATATCAATATCCTCGCAATACATAAAGTACTTTGTATCAAATCCCCTCAGCTTTTCATAATGTCCGGCTCTGAAACAAAGAAAAGATCCAGCAGCCCAATCAACAGTAGAAATAGGCGGCAGCAGAGATTTATCTAAAATACTATCATTCCCGAGGCCAATAATGGAACGAACGAAAGTCAAAAAACTAGGAAACCTTCTCACGCTTGGATCAAATTTAGTCATTGATTTATCCACATAGAGGTTAATAGCACCCAAATCTAACTTATCAGATGCCATAGTTTCTAATAGGTTTGTAATAGAATCAACATCGATAACCACATCAGGGTTTAAAACTAGGAAATAATCGTTTTCACCTAAACCTAAATATTCCTGACAAAAGTTAAAAACAATATTATTATTTTCACCGAACCCCTTACTATACAAATCTTCATCATTGATAAATACTATTTTGCTATCCTTAACATACCTCTCGATCTCCTGATCATGAACATTATTTTTTACAACAACAGTAAAGTGTTCTGACAATGTACTTAACGTATCAATATTAGATATTAATTTACCATGCCCATGGGATACAACAGAAATAAAAGCTTTCATATACAACGCCTAACTAATTTTTTCCCAAATTTTATAGATGGAGATTCGATAAATTTCCAACTACACAAAGACAAAAAAACAAGAACAAATACAAATACAAAAAAAGCAACTAAACCTTCGGCGAAAGGGTAACCCGAAGCAATACTTAGTTGTAAAAGTGGAAAATGGATAATATACATACCGTACGAAACATCCCCAACCTTATCTAGGGAAACTATTTGTGGTAATCCAAATGAAAACCAAAGAACAAAGAAACTTACAAAAAGCAGTCTAACAATCAGTACATCAGGTAAAAATAAGTACAACAAAAAAGAAAGTAAAAAAGCGACATTGAGACCGGCGCGTGAATAATAGTCACGCATTTCGAAAAGAATAACTCCCAAACCAAAATAACAGAAAACAAATGGAATTTGGTTTACAATTGACTTAGAAAGATTAAATTTTAAAAATTCAACTGAAATATTTAGAAGTAAAGATATTAATGTGAGAAAAACTACAATCTTTAATGCCTTGCTCTTTTTAATAAAAAACATCGCTGCTATGAAAATATAATACATAAATTCTACTTTCAATGTCCACAACGATCCATTTAGAGCGTTAATGTTAGTTTCGGATGTAACTTGCGAAATTGTAGTATGCATAAACCCTAGTAGCGCAGCATTCCATAGATAATAATAAAATGATTCTAGAAAAGCACCAGGCTCTAGAAGTAAAGCCCAAAGACAGGTGATTAAAAGTATAATCAAGAGTGCTGGAAACAATCGAAGCATGCGTGCAATAATAAAGCTTCGGATAGAGTCGCTACGCTGCATACTATTCCAGATTAGAAAGCCGCTTAAAAAAAAGAAACTCTTAACAGCTACATCTGAGTCAATTATGTTGAAAAAAAAACCTAAGCTAATTTCATTACCGGTTAAAAAAACATAATGATAATATACCACTGAAAATGACAATATCACTCGTAAAAGGTCAATATTATTTGCCCGACTCATTATACACTCCTAACAATCGTGCGTACTTCTCAACAGCTGAAGTAAGTGTATATTCTAGTGGTACAGAAACGTCATCATATTTGCACTCTGAAGAACAAGCTACCGCTCGTTCTAAAGCACGATAAAAGTCATCATCATCAACGAACAAATGTCCATTTACTCCTTCAAAAACTATTTCACTATTCGCATCGATGTCTCTTGCTAACACAGGCACCCCAAGAGATAGTGACTCAAGCATAGCTCTAGATACACCTTCCGATAATGAAGGCAAAACAAAGAGATCAGATTTACTTATGATAGATAAAGGATTGGACATCTCCCCATAAAAATTAACATCATCATTTAAAGATTTACTTTTAGCTAGCTCTTTCAAATCTAGCTTAAGGTCACCATCTCCGATAATATTAACCCTAATAGGAAAACTAAAACTAGATCTTAATTTTGGAATTGATTCAATTAATAAATCAATTCTTTTTCTACCTACTAAATTACCAACAAAGCAAATATTAAAAACATTACTATCAAACTTTCTACAGTTCAAATCATTATCGTCAAAAATAGGCTTGTCAATAAAATTGCCTATGAACACGATCTTATCCTTAGATACAACGAATTTAGATACGTCTTTTACCATCACCTTACTTATAGCAATAACCTTATCAAAAAAATTAAATAGCATATAATGGAAGAAAGCTAATGGTAAACCTAAAAAGCCATAGTCCATATGGTAATTTTTAAAATTATTAGCTCTGACGCTAGTTATTTTCTTTGCTGTTTTTCCAAGTAATAAATTAAAGACGTCAGCTGAAAAACAAAATGACACTCTATAATCAAAATCATGATATCTTTTTCCAAATAGCTTTGCCTTAGAATATAATCCACCGTTATTTCCTAAACGAATTACATCACCACTAAACTTTAGCTCTTTATCGGAAGTCTCTTTTAGGACAACAAGCGTGCATTTCACACCTATATCAGACAATAAATTATAGAGTGCTATCGCACCTTTGACAGGCCCTTTATTATTTAGTGCTGGTATTATGATAGCGCATTTACTATTTAAATTGTTCATAGAGTCTCATATTATCATTAATATAGTATTCATACGTATACTTTTGGGATGCTTCAAGCAATTGTGCAGCACTGTGATCAACTTGATTAATTGCTTCTATCAAACTTGATTCAATATCTTTCTCGTCTAAAGAAGTAACCAAACCATTTGACTCATTGAAAATAAACTTTTCCTTCGACTGACCAGTATCAGATAGAACAACAAAATTCTTAAGATAAATTGCTTCTAATACAGATTGTGACGGGTAGTTATCGGGAGATATTAAAGAAACAAATATTTTCGAACGAGCAAGCTTTTTAGAAAGATCATTGCTTCTTCCGAGAAAACTGATGTTTTTATTCTGCGAAGAATGGACCATATTTTCAACAGTATTCTCTAAAGGCCCACTCCCATAAATTTCAAAATTCCAATTTGGAAATTTATTTGCTACAGACAAAAATACTCGAGCTGCCTTAATGGGATTTTTTCTTTCAATTAACCGATGAGCGTACACTACCGTATTAACCTTATCAACTAAGAGAGACTCATTACAATTATCATTTCTTGGCTCAACATAAGGATAATTCCTCAACAGAATATCACTAATTTCTTTTATTCCAGACTCTTTCAATCTATTATCTACTGACTCACTGACACTAATTAACTTTAAACTTCTAATTAGCTTAGCTGCAATATATGTAACCTTAGATATAGCGACATCCGGACTCGTAACTTCAAAAATAAATGATTTCTTTGATTTTAGACCCGATATTGTATGAAAGGGACTAAATATTGCCGTGTGACAAATATCAAAATCATGACAGAAGAGTATTTTCATGTTACATAGAAAAAGAGAGAATAAATATAACGTTTTTGAAATTCCGGTTCTCCCGATGTCATTTACAATCATAAAATTCAAACGAGAAATGTCATAACCTCTCAATAAGAAATCATTATATAGGCTCTTTCTGATAACAACTGTTGTATTTAAACCATAACTCGACATGCCAATTGCGGTCATTAGGAGTCTTTTTTCTGCACCAGATGCTTTAACACCACCAATAAAGTAAATTATTTTCATTAAAATATTCCAACTGTCCCTAAACCACCAAGAATTATATTATTACTAAGAATCAAAACACCATATAACCAAGCTAAGAAGTATCCATATTTCGAACTAAAACAGTTCATAATGAATGGTACCAAAATACACTCTACACAAAAAAGAATTGAAGATACTCGGGCAGCTAATATAGCAAGATCACTGAATGTAATAAGGAAACAGGTTGCTCCGATATAAAATAAAAAACTTAGAGTCAAAAATGCATTATCTTTAATTTTATGAAAATAAACGATTGAAAGTACAGATATCAAGACGGCTCTTAGTACACTAGGAGAAAAAATCCCGATTTCAAAATTATACTTATCCCATTCTGAATACATTAAAACTTGTTGTGGGACAAGACTAGGGAACAACTGCGATATGAAAGCAAATCCTCCCATAACATTAAACGAAACAGATAAACCAAGGCACACAAGAGCAAGCAACCTAAACTTATGCTTTGAAACTAGTTTATACATTACTATCGGCGCGAATGAAAAAATAGAAGAGCTGTGACTAAGAACCATTAAGCTCAAACTACCTGTAGTTCTCACCTTACTATTTTTAGATAAGTAATAAATAGCTAATAATGCAAAAGCAGTAGCAAGGCCGGCGCGTCGTTGTATCATTTCCTTATTGATAAATGAGTGACTTAAATATATAAATATTGATAAAGCGGGTACAGGTGAGGTTTTTACCACAACAAAACAAACAATAGAGATAGAAATTAATCCGATACATCCAAAAACGAACCAAGGCTCAAAGCCCATAGAGTTAGACAGTGCAGATAAGAAGAAAAAGGTAAAGTCACCATGTAAACCCTCTGTACTTCCTGATAGATAATCATCAAAACTACCTACCTCATTAACTATATAAATGTAACTACTATAGTCCGGTGTTTCAAAATTAAAAGCTATGATAAATGTACCAAACACCACCGTGTAAATAAATACGAAAAAGTTTAACTTTAAGTCATCAGCTCCAAACTTCGTCGTAGTCCATAATGCCAAGACTAAAATCGTAAATATAAATAAAATAATCATAGCTAGCTACTAATAATGTTTCTATTACAAGATATTATCGCAGGAACACCTTTAGCTATCGTTCCTGCTGGCATATCTTTTAAAACAACAGCATTTGCTGCTATTATACAATCATTACCGATTTTTACATTCCCTAGTATTACGGCTCCTGTATAAACAGTGATATTATTTCCTAACGTAGGATAAAGGTTAACCTTACCCTCACCCAACCTTCTAGCACCAATAGTCACATTTTGATATATTGTAACGTTAGAACCTATTTTTACGCCATCCCCTATAACGATACCAATTGGGTGTTTAAACATTAAATTACTCCCAAACTGACATCGACTAGAAATGTTAGAGGCATATTTTGATTGAATCTTCCTTTTGATATTCTCTAATCGAACTTTATTAACAAAGCCATTTCTGCCAATTGACGAAGATTCATATACTAGTTCTTCAAGGCTAGAACCATGAATAATAAACTTAACTACGGATTTTAACTTTTTTAATATCATTGTATTTCAACACTACTACATCATATAATGAACAATTTTGTGTTTTACAAAAGTAAATGGTAATTACAATCGAACTTATAATATAACTAAATGAAGAACTTATAGCAGCACCTCTTGCTCCTAAGCTAGGAATTAGGTTGTAATTCATTAAGACATTAACCAATACTGCCAAACCCATAACTACAATTGAAACTTTAGGGTTTCCTTTCCCCGCATAATATGAGTTTATTGTTTTAAAAAGGGAACACAATATTATGCCAGGCGAAAGTATTACAAATATACCATAAACTTCAGAATACTCACGCCCTAATATGTAATTAGTTAAAGGGGATAATAAAAATAAAGAAATAACTGTTATCGTAAGACAAACGAATAGTGTTGTTCTACTTGAAATACATATTAACTCTTCATTATTCCCTTGTGAATTAGCAACCTTAGATAGTAAAACTAAAACGACAGCACTGGGGACTTGCCATATAACATCAACAATTTGAGATGTAACTGCATATATTCCTAATTCGTATTTATTAGACCAGATAGAAAGCATCATCAGATCTAATTTATAGTTAGCTTGAATCAAGAAAAAACCAATAGAATAAAGGAAGCCTTTTTTCATCATTATTATTACAAAACGATGATCATACTCAAATTTTAATTTATCTCTTCTCCAAAGGTAATAGACAACTTGTAATAGGCTAATTAATTCCGTAAGCACCGTAATCATTACTATTCTTAACAGGCTCATTTCATTACATACATATAGAACCACAATGATTAAACTTGCTATTAGCTTTGAATACCACAATGAATGATTAAATAGTTTTATTAATCCTAGGCCTAATAACACTCCTTTATACCCGTTCAAAAACAATGATATTGGTATAATCAAAGATGCGATCATTACAATTGATAGAGAGAAGTTACCTTGATACTCCATCAAATAGTAACAAAGAGAAAACCCTATGAATGAAGCAATAATATTATATATATACAAGGATGAGCTTATATAACTTAAATTATCATGGCATTTACCGATAAAAAAAACTGAAGATTGTCTCATGCCACCTTCAGTAAATGCGGTAATCAGTTGTGGGAAAACCAAAATTGCAGCATAAGCACCTCTAGTTTCAACACCTAGACCTCTTGCAATAAGAACCATATTTATCATCGCTAAGGCAAGAGTCCCAACCTTTGCAATAATTATACTAACTGTTTCTAATAGTGTTTTATTTTTTTTCATTTGAAACAAATTCATCAAGTCGAAGATTAGGTATGCCATTAGAAATAAACAACGCCTCCGACCTTAACTTCGGCATGCCCTTATTCTCTAGGTTATCATTTATCAATCGCACCAAGGCTAAAACATCTGCAGCAGAAGAACCACCATTATTGACTATAAAGTTAGCATGTTCTGGAGATATTTGAGCACCTCCAACAATGACACCCTTTAATCCTAAATCTTCAATTACCTTCCCTGGAGGGCCAAATTTAAAATACATTTCAGGATGGCTAATAAAAACAGACCCACAGCTTGGCTTCTTCCTCGGGAACTTACGGCTTCTTTCTCTTAGGATAGAGAGGCATTCAGAAAGAATTTTACGCTTATTTCCTAGGTTACATTCTAACTCTACAGATAGTATTAGTTCACTTTTATTTTGAAAAGTACTCTCTCTATAATCGAACTGGCATTCGTTTATATTACGAACTATCAATTTACCACTTTTATCTATTGATGTCACTGACTTAACTAGGCTTGAAATTGTTTTACGTTGACTTCCACCATTCATGCATATAAGGCCACCAAGTGTGGCTGGTATTCCAACTATATGTTCAAAACCTGTTAAAGAAAAGTCTTTAGCTTTTTTTGCCAAATAAGGACAATATACATTTGCACCAACAACCAAATTTTCACCATTATAATCTATGGTAGAAAATGCTTCACCAAGTTTGATAAGTGCTATATTTAAAAACCCATCATTGAATAAAACATTTGTCGTATTACCAATAATTACAGGTTTCAAATAATTACGAGTACAGTACTCTAATGCTGATACATAGTCACTTATTGCATCAACTTGTATTAGAGAGTGTGCGACCCCACCAATTTTCCAATTAGAGTAGTTGGATAAGGGGATATTATTTTCAATTTTCATAAGTAACAGCCCGAAAAATCGGGCCCTCTGTAGCTAGCTTAAATTTCTTTTATTTTTGCACCCAAAGAAGTGAGTTTTTCTAATATCTTGTTATAACCACGCTTGATTTGCCATGAATCACTAATAATAGTCTCTCCCTCAGCCACCATCCCTAGCATCAAGAGTGCAATGCCAGCTCTCAAATCAAGAGCTTTTACCTCAGCACCTTTGATATCATCACTACCATTAACAACGAACAAATCACCATTAATAGTCGTATTGATGTTCATTTTTTTCATTTCTTCCCCATATGCATAACGACCAGGGAATCGCAAGTCAATAATATGACTCGTACCATTACACATTGATGCAAACGCCGCAAATAAAGGTTGCATATCAGAATTAATACCCGGGTATGGACCAGTACTAATTTCAATAGGATAGCACTCACCTTCTGCAACAATAGCGCTATCATTACATCTGTATAAGTTAACTCCGCTCTCTCGAAGATGAATTAATGGTATTTCAAGGTCTTTAAAAGGGAAGTTTTCAATTTTAATTTCACTTTTCGTCATTGTTGCCAAAATAACCCACGTTAATGCTTCCATATTGTCTGGCATTACACAATGACGAATCGAAGATAGGGAATTAACCCCATTAATCTCAATTCTTTCTTGACCAAAAGCTTTAATATTTGCTCCTGATTTATTCAAAAAATCAATTAAGTCGATAATTTCAGGGCGAATGTGGGGATTATATATTCGTGTAATGCCACTTGCTAAACAACCAGCGAGAATAGCATTTTCCGTAGCACCAGTAGATCGCATTCGAAGGTGAATGTCACAGCCTTTTAGCCTTTCTTTTGATTCGGCTACTAAATAATCCCCATCTTCAGATATTTTTGCACCGAGCGATTCAAGTACATGAACATGAATATCATATTTACGCTCTCCTAATTTACACCCGCCAGGTAGCGGTACACGACCGTAACCATACTTAGCTACTGACGCACCTAGGATCAACAGGGTGTTTCGGATTGAGCGATCATGCCATTCGAGATTCGTACTAATATCACTATCTTGTGAAATTACAACACTATCACCATCAACGACAACAGACTTCCCCAAGTACCGCAACATATCCTCATGAATCTGCACATCTAAAAGGTTGCTTGGATAGTTTGTCAATTCCACATTTTGGTCAAATAGAATAGATGCCGCAAGCAAACGTAAAACACTATTTTTTGCACCACTAACTGTAACACTGCCTTTCAATTGACTTTTTTCGATTACAAATTTCTTATCGTACATACTTTTAAAACTCACTAAATTTAATTGCATTTAAATCTTTATTTGATAGCAGTGGTTCACACTCAATAGGCCACATGACGGCAAGTACTGAATCATCCCATCTAATCGAAATTTCGGCACTAGGATTATAATAATCTGTACACTTATAAACAAACTCCGCCTCTTCACTCGTCACGTAAAACCCATGAGCAAACCCTTCTGGCACCCACAATTGACGTTTGTTTTCAGCTGATAAGTACTCTCCTACCCACTGCCCAAAAGTTGGCGAGCCTTTTCGAATATCAACGGCCACATCAAACACTTCACCAGAAACGACACGAACTAACTTGCCTTGGGTGTTTTCAGTTTGGTAATGCAGGCCGCGTAAGATACCTTTCTTCGATTTAGAGTGATTATCTTGTACAAATTGAGTCGGCTTTCCCGTTACTAGCTCTTCAAATTGCTTTTGATTCCAGGTTTCCATAAAGAAACCACGCTCATCACCAAATACACTTGGCTCTATGATTTTCACATCAGGAATACGAGTGTCGATTACTTTCATTTTATTATTCCGTATACGCTTGAATATTGTTTAACGCGGCCTTCCAATCACTCGCTTTAACCGAGAAACCTAGCGTGATTTTTTCGGTACTTAATCGAGAATTGCTTGGGCGTTTGGCGGGGGTTGGGTATTGGTCAGTGGTAATACTCGTTAAGCTTGGCTTATTTGCAAGCACTCCTTGCTTAACCGCAATATCAAAAATGGTATCAGCAAAGTCAAACCAACTGACGTGAGGCAAACCCGAGTAATGGTAAACACCGTAATCAACCGTATCACCCAGAATAATTTTCTGCGCTATTTGAATCAATGTGTTGGCAATATCTCCGGCATACGTAGGCCCGCCAAATTGGTCACCCACAATACTCAGTGCATCTCTATTTTCACCTAAACGCAACATGGTTTTGACGAAATTATTGCCGCTCTCACCAAATACCCATGCTGTACGAAGGATAATGTGTTTATCACACGCTTGTGCCACGGCGATTTCACCGGCGAGCTTACTTTCACCGTAAACACCTTGTGGATTGGTAGCATCCGTTTCCACATACTCGCCTGCATTATTGCCTTCAAAGACATAATCGGTCGAGATATGCAAAATGGCAGCACCAACACTTTGTGCAGCTTGTGCAAGGTATTTTGGACCATCACGGTTTATCGCGTAAGAAAGGTCGACTTCCTCTTCTGCCTTATCAACCGCTGTATGTGCCGCCGCATTAATAATGATGCTTGGCTTAAACTCAGCCACCGCTGCATTGACAGCATCTTGACTGGTGATATCAAGATGCTCTCTATCAAGCGCTAACACTTCAGTATTCTCATGGCTCGCTAACTGCTCGGTTAGACTTGAACCCACTTGACCATGGCACCCCGTAATTAAGATACGCATTAGCTCACTGCCTTTTTCTGAGTTTCAGTCACTAGACGCGTCAAATACTGCCCGTATTCGTTTTTCATCATCGGCTTAGCCAGCGTCAATACTTGCTCATCACTCAACCAACCGTTGCGCCATGCAATTTCTTCTAGACACGCGACTTTTAAGCCTTGAACATTCTCAATCGTTTGTACGAAAGACGAGGCTTCATGCAGGCTTTCGTGTGTGCCAGTATCTAGCCACGCAAAACCACGGCCTAATAACTCAACGTCTAGGGAACCATCGTTAAGGTACATTTCGTTAAGCGTGGTAATTTCTAGTTCACCGCGATGAGATGGTTTCACTTGCTTGGCCATTTCAACCACGCGATTGTCGTAGAAATACAAGCCTGTTACTGCATAGTTGGACTTTGGTGCTTCTGGCTTTTCTTCAATAGATACTGCTTTCATGTTCTCATCAAATTCAACGACACCAAAACGATCCGGATCTTTAACTTGATAACCAAAAACTGTTGCACCAGACTCTCTTGAAGCTGCACTTTGTAGTGTTTTCGAAAACGACTGACCGTAGAAGATGTTATCACCTAGTACTAAACACACACTGTCATCACCAATAAACTCTTCGCCAATGATAAACGCTTGCGCTAAGCCATCAGGACTTGGCTGAATCGCATATTCAAAGTTTACACCGAAATCAGAGCCATCACCCAGTAGGCGTTGAAAGCCAGCATTATCTTCAGGTGTAGTGATAATCAAAATATCTTTGATGCCCGCAAGCATTAGTGTCGAGATTGGGTAAAACACCATTGGTTTATCGTAAATCGGCAAGAGTTGCTTGGATACGCCACGGGTCAATGGGTATAAACGCGTGCCAGAGCCACCCGCTAGTACAATCCCTTTCATTATTGATTTCCCTTTGATTCTGTTGTGTCTACACCTAAACGCTCACGTTGGTAGCTACCATCTTGCACATTTTGACACCATACCGAGTTATCTAAATACCATTGCACTGTTTTGCGAAGGCCGGTTTCGAACGTTTCTTCAGGCGTCCAATTTAGTTCACGCTGCATTTTGCTCGAGTCAATCGCATATCGACGGTCGTGACCTGGGCGGTCTTGAACATACGTAATTTGCTCTGCATACGCTGACTCTTTAGGTACTAATGTATCTAGAATGTCACAAATCGTGTTTACAACTTCGAGGTTTTTCTTCTCGTTGTGGCCACCGATGTTGTAGGTCTCGCCTACTTTACCTTCCGTCACCACTTTGTAGAGTGCTCGAGCGTGATCTTCAACAAACAGCCAGTCGCGGATTTGGTCGCCTTTACCGTAAATAGGCAAATCTTTGCCTTCTAGCGCATTAAGGATAACCAATGGGATCAGCTTTTCAGGGAAGTGGTAAGGACCATAATTATTCGAGCAGTTGGTTACGATGGTTGGCAGGCCGTAAGTACGTAACCATGCACGCACAAGGTGATCGCTCGATGCTTTTGACGCCGAGTATGGACTTGATGGCTCATACGAGGTTGTTTCTAAAAACATCGGCAGGTCTGTGCCTTCAGGAACCTCATCTGGATGCGGAAGGTCACCGTAAACTTCATCCGTTGAAATATGGTGGAAGCGGAAATCAGTTTTTGCACTGCCTTCAAGCGTATTCCAGTACTCGCGAGTTGCTTCTAACAGAGTGTAAGTGCCAACAATATTGGTTTCAATAAACGCCGCAGGGCCAGTGATTGAACGGTCAACATGCGACTCAGCCGCTAGGTGCATCACCGCATCCGGTTGGTGATCGGCAAACACTCGATCAAGCTCTGCTCGGTTGCAAATATCGACTTGTTCAAAGGCATAGCGTTCAGACGAATCGACTTCTAAAAGAGACTCTAAATTACCTGCGTAAGTGAGCTTATCAACGTTGATCACGCTGTCAGAAGTATGATTGATGATATGACGAATAACAGCTGAGCCGATAAAACCAGCACCACCAGTGACGAGGATTTTCATAATATTCTCTTGTAGTATCATGCTTAGAACACCTCACGAACGTGAAGATGCTGTTTGTAAATGAGGAATTTAATCACACAAACATCTCAGTAATATGAAAGCGACTGAGACACTTTTTATTCATTTTGAGACAGTCGATTCTCGCCCATCCCTTATAAAACCTAGGTTTTGCTTACTTTTTAAAAACCGCCCCAATAGGCCACAAAAAAACAGTCTTCAGAGGCTTACCGCACTTTTAAACTTGCTAGCCAGTCGCATTTGGGTATGCTACCGCCCTTAGGTTTGGCTCCTAAAGGCAATAGTTACAATTTGTACGCTTTATGCGGTTTTCATACGGTTTTAATTTGCTGAGTATTCTAGCAAAGTAAGTGCATATTGACTAGTTTGGAATTTACTCTATTTGGACAAGCCTCTCACCATGCGTTAACCCAGCGAAAGCATTGTATGTCTTGTAGATACTGAGTCCCTATGTGGTAGCGGTTTTCTTGTGCTGCCTTACAATAGCGCTTTTCTATATCAATAAAAATGTTGCCGTTTCGGTACAGTGACACGAAGCTTGGGTTGTTGTTTACCGCCAATAACGCTTTAATCTCTGTGCGTGTTAGCCCTTGTGGATAGTGGTTAACCAGCAGTTTCAAGAACTCGCCAATACGCCCTTCCACTCGCGCTATCTCTTTCTCTAAAATGGTAACTTTTTCTTCCGTTGTCAGTTTTTTTAGGCTGATATCGTCCATTTGCCCTCTCCCTAATTCTACTTTTGTTTCTTGACGTTTTTTGTCTGTATTCGCGCTTGGTCTGCCCTAGCCTTTTGGTTTCCCTAAGCTTTTCGCTTCCTAAATTATTGGTTTTCAATAGCTTTTAGCTGTGTGAGCAAGCGCTTAGTCTGTGAAAAATCGAATGGTCACTTTTTAGAATCCGTGCAGGGCGATTTGGATTGAACGAGGGCCTTGATACGCGCTTCGAACGGGTTGGTGGTGCTTTTGGCTTTGTAGTCCGCTAGGGCCTGAGAGACAGGCGTGGGTTGTTTGTGAACCATGGGCTTGGCTGCCGGTTGGGTTTTAGCTTCCTTGGTCGATGTAGAAGCAGAAGCCCTTGCTGGTTTAGCCGCTTTTGTTTGCTTAGCCGCTCTAGCCTGCTTAAAGACTGGCGATGAGTCTCGCTTCGCTTTGGCTTGGGCGCTTCTTCTTAGCCAGCCATTCACAAAGTGGCCAATGTGCTCAAAGGGTTTGCGCTTATCGGGGTTGATGTACAGCCACGCTTGCATGGCATGCAGTTCTTGCAGCACATCTAACTTTGGGTAGGTGCGTTCTAATATGGTGGTGAACTCTTGATAAATCGGTGCACTGCCCTCTTTAGTGAGCAGGTGAATCACGGCTTCATTCTGTTGGCTTATGGGGTTTGTGACGTTGGTTTTAGGTGTCGAGATCTCATGTTGTTCAGAACCGCTTGGGGGAGCAAGAACATCGGCGGCGTATGAACTTCCGTTTTTCAAGCTCAACTCTGTTTTATGTTCTTTATGAAAGATTATGTGTGCCAGGTGATCACTCTCCGTGGTGGATCTTGAGTCACCCAGGGGAGTGTCTGAATGGTCGGTTTTCTGCGCATGTTCTGTCTTCTGGGGGTATTCCGACGAAGCTGACGGTAAACCTGTTTGTTCTACATTCGTGTTCTCTTGATTCGCTTGGTCTAGATCGATCTGTTGAATGTGGCTGTCGCTGGGAAGGCGCAGCTGATATATGTTGCTGCGCTGGCGTCCTGAATCATCAAACCGCTTTATCCGCTTCACAAAACCTTGTTTTTCGAGCTCGTTAACGTGTCGTTTCACGGTTCTTACCGACACTTCGCAATATTGCGCCAAGTAATTGAGGGAAGGAAAACACACGCCGCGCGCGTCTGCGTTATCGGCTAATTTCAATAGCACTAACTTGCTTATTGGCGAGCCAGTTTTTAATGGGATGAAAGAAAGAATTAGAGAAACACACATGGTTAACGCTCCTTGTTAATTAGTCATTCGTATAGAAATCCATTGATATACAGAGCATTAACAACACTTTTTGGCGCTTTAGGGGCGAAAGGCCCATGAGATAAGTTGTAAGAAAAGATGTTTGGTTAATCGCCTCGGATAGATATGCAACATCAACCTTATTAAGCAATGACTTTTCGAAGCACCTCTCATTTTTCTGTATTCCTCTGTTTTAGTGTTATTCCCGCCAACCCCAATCAAGAATGTTGAAGTACATTGCCCTCCCCATGCAGCAATAAGGTGCTTAATGAAGGCGATAGTTTCTCTTTTTATTTCAGTGTATCAACCCGGAATGGCGAGCATCGAGTGCCGTGCTAACTCCCTCACTCAATCACGTCAGCCGTTATTTTTTAGTGATAGTGATGGGTTTGGCCAAGTACTGAGCTATGAAGTTAACGGTTATAAAGAAAGCCATTTAGAAGGTTGTTATTTTAATGAGGATGAATGCGGTGACACCCCCAGCTATGACGATATTTGTTGGATGATCAGCCGAGCACGGCGTAAGCAGCCTCTGGGTTATTACGTGATGTATTTACGTTATGTCAGCCACCACCCCGGCTATGAAAAAACCGTAGCCACCAGTCTGCGACAACACATCGCATTGCACCCTGATTTAAATGAATCGCTATCAACGTCTTTAATCGCCTATTTACAACAACACGAGGATTTATTTTGTCAAACACTCCACCAGCAACTGATCGAGTTCCAAATCAGCCGTTAGAAGCGTCTGTTTTACAAGAGCGGGCTGACACCAAAGAACGAATTGATTCGGAAGAGCAGGCTAGCAAGATGGAGCTTATCCCTTCGTTAGAGCCTTGTTTACCTTCAGCATCCTATTCATTCAGCCTGGTTTCGGTTTTACTCCGCTTACCTCATTGCCCGCCATATTCCTTTATTACTGTGCATTGCAGCGCCACGCCGCCACAGCAAGATGTAGGCGTAGCCGAGATTCGCCAATGGCATAAAAAGAGAGGCTGGCGCGATGTGGGGTATCACTTTGTTATTCGTCGCAATGGGGATGTCGAACTTGGCAGGCCACTGTCGCAAACTGGCGCGCATGTGAAAGGACATAACAAGGGCAATATTGGGGTTTGTTTGGTTGGCGGTTGTAATGCCGAGCTGCAACCAGAAGATAACTTCACACTTGCGCAGCGCAAGGCACTGTTTGGTTTGATGGCTGCACTGCAAGAGCAGTTCTTGATTTCAGATGAGAATGTTAAAGGGCATAAAGATTGGGGCGTGAATAAGGCGTGTCCTGTTTTGAAGATAAAAGCTTAAGAGCAGATGCGGGATTCGAAAGGTGAGGAAAATAAAGTGAGAGTGGTGCTTTTAGCTCCTCCCCTTTATCACGACTGTTACTTGGCAAAAAATATCCTATACAAGGGGAGGCTGGGAGGGGTTGGTTAGGCATCGCTAGCAACCCCCTCTAACTCCCCCTTCTATTAACACCATCCACTCACAATAGTCCGGTGTTCAAGGGGGAGGACCAAAAGCTAAGTCTTCGAATAATTTGAAGAGCAGTTGCGGGATTCGAGTGACGGGTAAACGAGTAGCGAAGAGATTAAGAGCGAGGAGAAGAAGATGGTTGTTGCGCTTTTAGCTCATCCCCTTTATCACGACTGTTACTTGGCAGAAAATATCAATATAAGGGGAGGCTGGGAGGGGTTGGTTAGGCATTAGCTAGCAACCCCCTCTAACTCCCCCTTTTATTAACATCACCACTCACAATAGTCCGGTGTTCAAGGGGGAGGACCAAAAGCTAAGTCTTAGAATAATTTGAAGAGCAGTTGCGGGATTCGAGTAAGCGAGATGCGAAGAGACTAAAAGCGGATTCCAGATACTTCGTTCCTCGCCTCTAAAGCAACAGAATGGCGGAATGACGGAGTCGTGAGATTATTCACTTAATAAAAGTAGTCGTCATTCCCTACAGTGAGGGAATGACGTGATAGGGAATCTAATTCAACGGATAAATGGCGGAGCAGAGGGCTCGCTAAGGTTGTCGAACCGTAAGGTTATACAGTCAAAGGCTATACATGCGGTCAAAGCCAATCAATAAACCAAGGAGCAGTATGACATTGTTCGGAAGAATATTCGGGAGCCAGTCTTCGATTAGCAAGGGGTTAGATGCACTCACCAACACAGGAGATGCGATGTTTTTTACTGATGAAGAAAAAGCGAAGCACAAGCTGGCACTGCTTAAAGCGTATGAACCTTTTAAGTTGGTACAGCGCTACATTGTGTTGTTGTTCACCATTCCTTATGTGGCACTGCATGTGATGGTTATTTTAGGTTGCATGCACGGCTACGATTGGAAACCATTAGGGGAAATGACCAATGAAGCGTTTGGTTATCCGGTGTTAGCGGCAATTGGATTGTATTTAACGGGTGGCGTGGTGAAGAAGTAGAAAAGCAGATTCGAGTAGCGGGTAAACGAGATGCGGAGAGATTAAGAGCGAGGAGAAGAAGATGGTTGTTGTGCTTTTAGCTCCTCCCCTTTATCACGACTGTTACTTGGCAGAAAATATCAATATAAGGGGAGGCTGGGAGGGGTTGATTAGGCATCGCTAGCAACCCCCTCTAACCCCCCCCCTTCTATTAACACCATCACTCACAATAGTCCGGTGTTCAAGGGGGAGAACCAAAAGCTAAGTCTTCGAATAATTTGAAGATTGGATAAAGAATAGATTCGAGTGGCGGGTAGACGGGATTCGAAGAGCTAAAAGAGCAGATTCGAGCAGCGGGTAAACGAGTAACAAGAGATGAAGAACGGATTCGAGTAGCGCTTTTCGTATCTCGCCACTCGCATCCCGTTACTGTCTTTAGCTCTTCGTTTACCCGGTTACTCGCATCTCGTTACTGCTCTTTAACTTTATTTCTTGTCGCTCGAATATGCGTAATTATAGTAACCGTAGCCGTATGAGCTTGATGCTTTCTTCTCGATGGCGTTGAAGATAACGCCTTTCACTTCGATACCCGATTGCTCGAAGCGGTTACGAGCCACATCGATCTCTTTAATGGTGTTTTGGCCATAACGCGCAACCATTAATGTGGTACCCGCAAAGGCGCCAACAATACTTGGGTCGGTTACCGCAAGTACTGGTGGGGTATCAACAATCACCAAATCATACTCTTTCGATGCCCATGCCATCAGTTCTGCAAAGCGTGGGTGCATCAGCAGCTCAGAGGGGTTAGGTGGCACTTGGCCGCGAGTAATAATGTCTAGGTTCTCTACCGGTGTGGTTTTCACTGATTGAGCGAACTCTTGCTTGCCGCTCAGCACATCAGAAAGGCCGTTGTCCCATTTCACACCAAAGCTTTGTTGTAGGTAACCTTTACGCATATCGGCATCAATCAACAATACTTTCTGGCCTGTTTTGGCGGCTACTGCGGCAAAGTTGGTCGAGATGAATGATTTACCAATGCCTGGCGCGGGGCCAGAAATCATCAGAATATTGTTTTTCGCTTCTAGCATCGCGAAGTGCAAGCTGGTACGAAGGCCACGTAGTGCTTCAACTGAAAGATCCGCCGGGCTAGATTCAGCAAGCAGCGCTTGAGTCCCTTTAGTTTGCTTCTTCTTCGATTTAAAACGGTTAGTGAGCTCTACCTGCAAATCAGATTTTGGTACCGCTGCATAAACAGGCAGGCCAATTTGTTCAATTTGGTCTGGGCTTTCAACACCTCGGTGGAACGCTGCTTTTACTAACACAAACGCGACACTTAGCATGCCACCCAATAGCGTTGCTAACACAACAATCAGCGGCTTCTTGGGCTCTATCGCACCTGCATACGCTTGTGCATCATCTAAGATACGAACGTTACCTACAGTCCCAGCTTTGATAATATTCAACTCTTGAACCTTATTTAAAAGCTGAATGTAGATCTGTTGGTTTACTTCAACATCGCGCGTCATACGTAGTATTTCACGCTGTGTTTTAGGTAACTTTTGAACTTGTTTATTTAAACGTTCTTTTTCTTCAAGAAGAATATTTCTTTTATCCAATAAAGATTTATATGTAGGGTGATCCTTAGTAAAACGCTGGCTGATTTCACTTTCTTTAAACGTTAGCTCATTCAATTGCGCCTCTAGCCCAACCACCAGCCTCAATGTTGTCTGCGCTTCTAAACCTAAATCAATGGAGTCGTTTTTTTGACGGTAGCTATTTAACGTATCTTCATAGCTGTTTAATTGAGACTTAATCCCAGGTAGGTGACTTTTTAAGAAAGAAAGACTCTTCTCTGCTTCCGCCGAATTACGCTGAACGTTTTGTAAAAAATAGGTTTGACTAATGTGGTTGAGTATTTCAGAAATTTGTTGTTTGTTCTCACCTGCAAAACTCAAATTAAGAATACCTGTTTGTCTACCTTGTTCAGACAAAGATAAGGATGCCTTTAACCACCCAATGGCCGCAAGGCGACTACGTTTAACAATAGAAAACTCAAACCCATTACTTGAGTCAAAACCGGTTACAAATAGGCTATAGTCGCCATCTGTCGCAAGCTCACCTACTTTACCCTCCAAAACAACGTGGTCTTCACCACGAATCAGTTGATAAGTGCCTTGCTCAGCATCCAAAATTTTAATTTTGTGATCTTCCGCTGTATACAATGGAAGAACAAAACGACTGACTTTAATGTGGTTGATGTCGCCTGTTAAACGTGCAATACCTTTACCTATATAAGGTACATAGATAGGTGACGTAACTGTCGTCAAATTGAATTTATCTACCGTTTCTCCCAAGATCATACGAGATTGGATGATCTCGATTTCAGCCGCAACAGAGGATTCCTGAGAGAACATATCTCCCATATCCCCTACCATAGATGAAATTCCGCCAGAGCTCTTTTGTTCTATTTGAATCAGAGAATCCGCTTTGTATATCGGCGTAGAAAGCAGAGCAAACGCAATACCAAGCACAGTAAAAAAAAATGTGGTAATTATAATTAGCCATTTAGCATCCAGCAGGATACCAAACAACTTCTCTAAATCTATTACATCAGGGCTATTTGAAGACGGTTGCTGAGATGTTTGTATTGTCATCAGATTGCTACTTCCTAAACTAGTATTTTGGAGAGAAGTTAAACACGGCTTGTATACCTTCTCTCTCATGTGATTCTATTGCTGGCGACAAAACTGAACTGCTGAACTGCTTAAGTAAAGAGTATCTAAATAAAATGACAGTTACAGTTTTTTCGCCCAAGCTTGTGCTGCTTCGTCAATAAGCTTATAGGCATATTCAAAAGCTTCACGACTTTGACGATACGGGTCGGGAATGTCTGTTTGGCCAATCCACTGACCAAACAGCATGGTTTTACCACGCGCTTCCGGTGATATTTGAGTGAGCGCTTCCATATGGCCCTTCTCCATAACCAATATCAAATCATACTGGGCACAAAGCTGTGGTGTAACTTGCTGCGACTGATGATTTTCAACATCGACACCATTTTCAGCGGCAATTAAAATCGCCGTGTCGTCTGCTGGCTTGCCGATTAAACGACTTTTTTCAGCAGCGATACCGGCAGAGGCCACTTCCTTGTTGGGAAGCAAGTTTTGTAAAACTCGCTCTCCAGTCGGGGAGCGACAAATGTTGCCCACGCATACGACTAAAATTTTATTAAACATAACTGACTTCTAACTGTAATGTATTTATAAGTATAAAAAAATCAGGTTACACAACATGTAACCTGATTATCAATATGGACTATTTACCAATCACGAACACGCAATACAGATTCAGATAGTTCATTGAAGCCGGAAATGGTTGGGAGCAACTGACTTATCACTCGGTTCCAACGGATAACAGGTGCAGCAGTAACATAAACGATATCATATGGCTTTAAATCAAATTCGGTGCCTATCACCAATGCCGAGACATCTTCCATATTCAGTTGGTAGATATCCGCCATACGTTCCGATTTATCATCTGAAGTACGAATAACAAATACACCTGTAGCATCGGCTGCCAGCTGATCAATACCACCGACATTACTCAAAGCTTCTGTTAAGCTCATACCTGCACGGTCAATCTTCAACAATTTAGGATCGTTCACTTCACCCATAACAAATATTTTTTGAGCATCATTGCGAGGAACGTGAACAATATCACCGGCTTGAAGTAATCTATTTTGAGTCAAATCACCCTTTTGCATTAGCGCATATAAAGAAACATATTCTTGCGTACCATTACGGGTTAATGAAACATTTCGCCAATCAGCCTCTTCAGCCAAACCACCTGAACGATTTACTGCATCCAGTAATGTTAAAGGGATATTAGTAATCGCTTGTTGCCCTGGAGAATCTACTTCCCCTGTAATGTAAGTTCTTTGAGAACGAAAACCCGCGACATTGACATCTACTTGCGGACTTTCAATATATTGTGAGAGACGTTTAGCAACGTCAGTTCGAATCTCATCTACCGTCTTACCTAAAACATTAACGCTACCAATGTATGGGTAAAAGATAGTGCCGTTTGAACGAACCCAATTACCCGCCTCTTCAGCGCTACGGTACGAACCTGCTGGAATGGTCAATTCAGGGTGATCCCAAATGGTAATATTTAGAATATCACCGACACCCACTTGGTATTCATATTTTGCAATTTCAATATCTAATGAAGGATTAGCTTGAGAAGCTGATAGAGGTTCACTTCGGTAGCTTGATACCGATTGAGCCGTGAGTGGGTAAAGGTTAACCACGTCAGAAACATCAGACTCTTGCTGTTCCTCTGACGGCTGAATCACAGTCTTATTGTCAGTTGAAAGGTGAGTTCCTGGAGTCGTACAACCTGCGAGCAATGCAGGAAGGAGCGCTATAAGGAGACGGTTTTTATTAATCTTCATGTTAACCAAGTCATAGAAACGGAGTGTGTCGTGATATCCCAAAGGACACCCAAAGAAGTTAGAGCGAATAATTTTATCAGCTACGCAGGATTTAATAGAGTTAAGGAAGGCTACTATTGTGACTTCGCTTCCACTTAACATCAAAATAGGGACGCTACCGCCCCTTGATATTCCGCGAGATCACACTGCGTAGTTAATCTGCCCCTAGCAATATTGAACTTGCATAGGCGAATTTCATCTAAAACGTAGCAAAAAAAAGAGCGCTTGCTTCGGTTAGTTTAATCCGTAAGCATTATCCACAATCTGTGGTTATTATCAACCTAGTTGAATGGTCTTAAGGTTAAATAGCTTAAGAGCAGATGCGGGATGCGAGTGAACTAGATGCGAAAAGCTAAAGGGCAGATGAGAGTAGCGAGATACGAGTAAACGAAGAGCCTAAAGCCGTGTCGGGATGCTTTTAGCTCCTCCCCTTTATCACAACTGTTGCTTGGCAGAAAATACCAACATAAGGGGAGGCTGGGAGGGGTTGGTAACACATAGATTAATATCCCCCTCTAACTCCCCCTTTGATGAACATCACCGATCAAAAACGAACGGCGTTCAAGGGGGAGAACCAAAAGCTAGACCCAATGAATATCACGATATCTTAAGCTATTCGTTATTCGATTATTCGAGACTGCTCTTTCCCCGCTCTTCGTATCCCGCTTACTCGTCACCCGCATCTGCTTTCGATCTACTTAACGCTACTCGGCCTTTGGAACCAAGGTGAGCGCGCATCGGTTTGATCGAACAAGTTGTACTGCTTGTTCAGCACTTGGCCGCCGTCACGCGTGATCGGTAACCAGGTAAAACCAGCGCGGCTTGAGCTTGGTTTCACGGTGACTAAATCAAACGGAATCGATACGTAGAAGCCTTTGGTGTAGCTGCCTTCACCGTATTCTTCAGTTGTCATGTCGGTTAGGCTGACAAACGCGCCAGCAATCACACCGCTCTTGAACTGCTTAGAGAAGTCGACACGAGTCCCGACATCACCAGCAAGGAATTTACCGACACCCACTTTGAGTAAGGTATCGCTCAAGAAATCCCATTGTGGGGTGTAGTAGCCGGTAATAAAGCCAGTTGTGCCTTTATCAATCACCTTGTAGTAAGCCTGATCTTTTTCATGGTATTGCAGTTCTTCATCAAACGTACCAAACCAGCTTTCTGGATCTCGCTGGCTGATCGCCGTCATGTCTGCACCAATCGCCCAGTTTTGGTTAAATGGTCGATACAGAATTTCACCGCCGGCGCCAGCAAACATACTCTCTAGGTAACCACCGTAGGCTTGGGTGTAGATACCGTGACCGTAATCCTCAAACCAAGTCAGTTGTAAGCGATCTAAGCGAATGGCTTCGTCTGCATATGAACGGAAAAGTGTTCTTACTCGTGCGGTTTGAGCTGTGCCATCTGTTGGAATTTCGTAATTAAACTTGTCATAGTTATCTATCAAATTCACATACAGAGAACCGGACAATTCGATACTATTTGACGCCCAGAACGAAGCATTGGTGTATAAACCCAAACTGTATAGGTAGAAGTTTTCAGATGAACCAAACGACTGGGCAAGGTGCGGTGTAATCGACACATCGAATCGCTCTCGCCCATCGTGATAAATAACGGATTTCTTACGCTTTAGTTCGTGAGTGTTTGTTGCATCACTGGTTTGAGCATTAAGGTAACGGTTGTTTGCCGCCGCTTTGAATGCTTGTGCATCTACCGTTGTCTCGGTGAGTTCCATCGATTTGTCGTTTTCAATGATTTTGTAGGTGTCTATGTAACTCGGGACCGCGTTGGCAATCACGGTCGCACCGCGCTCAAGGGCGATACCTCTGTCTCGGTATTTAACCTGAGTGCCCTTTACTACAATGCTGTTATCGTCGACCAAGATCTGCGCTTGTTCATAGCCAGCGATCGTTTCAAGTTGGCCTGCAAGGGCCGCCATATCAATGTCATCAACAGTCTCGACACCACTTGGGCGCAACTCTGCTGTTTCGGTATCTCTCCACACGGAATACATTTCATTAAAGTTGGTCGAGAGGTCGAAGCCAAGGGTTAAAGTATCACCTCGCTCGTAACTCACTTTAGCTGAACCCCAATCAGTGAAACGGTACACAGCACCCACATTCCATGGCGTGTGTTGTGTCATGTCGACACCACCGCGTACTACTGGGAAGTCTTGAGAATAATCATTGCCATCGTATTCAAGCTTCAAAGTTAACGGCTTATAAGGGGTTTGATATTCAAAGCCGCCATAAATTGCCGCATCGCCTTTAAACCAGCGTTCAAAGTCAACACTGCCGCCATTGCCTTTATAATCAGACGGGCGTTCACAATACTTGTCACTGGCTTTACACAATGGGTTAGTGAAATTGCCACTGGTGCCCATGTATCCCCAAGCCATGCCCAAGGTAAAATCAACAGGGCCAAAGCGTTTGGTCGCTGCAACAAACTCGCCATCGAACAAGCCAGTACCACCGAAGTCACGCACGCCTACTGACACTTCTGGTAAGTAGTACCCTTCTTCGATTAAACGCAGTTTAAAGTCGATGCCTTTATCTGTGTATTTAGTACAGCCACTGAATGAGTTTTGAGAGCAATCTTGATTGCCACCACCGCTATAAAAGAGATCTTGTACTTGTGTATAACGAATGGTGGTTTCAAGCCAAGGCATCACCTGTAGGCTGACGTTATAAAAGTAGTATTCGTTATTAAACGAGGCGCTAAAGTTGAATTCACCTTCTGGTGCCATTCGGCCTGTTGGCATTTGCATTAAGCCAACACCACCAAAGTTCATTTGCGACGTTCTGTATTCTGTGTCGTCGAATGGTGATTTTTCTGCTCGAATCGAAGAGGAATCAATGACTGTCTCTGCTCGAATCGACATGCTATTGGTCATTAATAAAGCACAAGTAACCGATGTGCACACTGCCGATAGAGGGAATGATTTCTGTTTCAGCATTACAGGCCAACCTTATGACGTAGCAAATCGACAATATCTTGGTTCAACGTTGAGTATTCCGATGGCAAAGAGTAGAACGCCATAAATACGATGGCACCTGGTGCTAAGTAAACCGGCTGTTCGTTCCAGTATGCGTATTGAATGGTTTGTACCACGCCATCTGGCTGAACAACATAAGCCACACTTTTATCTGCAGATTCACCAATAAAGCCATTCGGCAATGCATCGAGATAATCATTCAACGTTCCATGCTCAATCAGATTCATTGTTACCGACTCTTTCATTGCCCCCATCAACTGAATTGACGTTGGTCGTTGTGGTAAGTACAGAGAAAAGGCTTGAGTTTGACTGTCTGACGGCTTGTTAGTATGAGAACTTGAAACAAGCAGTGGGTTCTTATCTGATTGAGAGATAACGGCATTACGGTCTAGCTCAATAAAAACTCGATTGAGATATTGGAAAGAGGCTAACTGTTGGCGCACTAAGTTTGCTTCTGGCTCTTCTACTGCGAAAGCTTCAAGCTGGTTCAGTACATTGCGCTTTTTGGCTTCGATAGCTTGGTTAGCTTCTTTAAATCCAGTAACTGCAGTCGCTTCAGTATTGGTTATATCAAACAGTTGAGCCGAAAGGGGGAAGTAACCAATAGTACCGTTAGCGTTAGAGCTCGCATTCGCGTTTGCGTCGTCTAATACACGAAGCAGTCGAACGTTAGTTTGATACTCAAGCGTCACACCTTGAAGAGGAAGCTCGATTGTTGTTTTAATCGACGAAGAGCGTTCAGGCGTAACAAGATCAGAAGCCGAAGAAGCGGAGCTCAAAGCAAACAAAGCGCTGATCATTAACAGAGCTCTCATCGTTAATAAAGTTCTCACCAATGGCAACCGACGTCCCATCATTTTTGATGTATGACTCATATAATTCATCATTTTAGTTCATTACCCTGTTCGTTAATTGCTTTGATAATGCTTAAGGACGGTTAACTCAAGCCTTGTCATATCAGGGCCTAAATACTGTATGGTTTTTACCACTTTGCCTTCGCTGTCGACCCAATATTCGTTGGTGATGTCTTGTTCTAATATTGGGAATTGAATTTTTTCTTGGAACTTCTTGGTATCGATAGACGCTAACGGTGTTTCTACCGTTTGATTCCCCGCATACGTCTGGGTGATGTTTGCTTTGTAGCCAAATCGATAGTTGGGTTGCCAGTCGTAAACCGCTTGCCACTTTTGGGCACCGGGGTTAGCTGACACATCAAACGCATAAGCAGAGTCTGGCGACGAGCTGTTTGCAGAAGAGAATGCATTCAACGGTTGGAATGCCAAACCAGATAGGTTTTCGTAAGGAAGCAATAGCGTTTGTACAATACGTCCATTTTCAGTGACGATCATCGCTTTGTCAGAAGACATCCACTTTAACTGCTCTGCGCCCGTTTGCGGGTTTTCACCGACGTACGCCAAAACCATAAAGATTTTGCCTTGGTCGTTTACTTCTGCATAAATGCTGGAATACGGTAAGGTTTGAATGTATTCCTTAGACAGCTCAACATCGGAGCTTCCAAAAAAAGCTTCATCAAAAGTGTAATTAACGTCTTGAAACTGCTGAGAACAACCAGCAAGAAAAAGACCAAGGGATATGATTAGAGGTTTAAGCATGACGAGTTCTGCTTCCTAGCAATCTGGTTGCTGATTCCAATATAAAAATCTGATATAAAAAAACCACTTTATGCTTTCACATAAAATGGTTTATACGCCCGACAACAAAAAACTAGTTAGTTGTTGTCGTTACTGTTGCGCCGCCATCGTTAGAAGCAACCGCTACTGCTGCTGCAGCCGCTACTGCTGCTGTCGCTACTGCAACTGTTGTTGCTGTGCCAGCTGCTGCTGCAGATGCACCAGCGCCTGCTGCTGCACCTGAGCTTGCGCCAGTGCCAGCTGCCGCTGTAGTTTCAGCTGCAAATGCAACACCTGAGAAGCTAACTGCCAACGCAGCTACTAAAGCCATCTTTTTCATAATGATTTCCATTAATATAAACGTTTATATGCAGAAGGTGATTTTCACACCCTCAAACAGTTGCTCAGCTTAAACAACTGATTGATCATCATAGATAATAACCACAATCAAGTAAATGGATAAATCATAAGCAATACCTTATAAAGCAATATTTAGGAAATAGCGTCACATAAATATGAGTGCAAAGCAGAAATCTATCCCAATGCTTATGCTTATGCTTATGCTTATGCAAGGTAAGGTAAGGTAAGGT
>NZ_JBFRMS010000011.1:0-159130 GCF_041470505.1 Vibrio sp. 10N.261.55.C5 | reverse complement strand
GTAAGGTAAGGTAAGGTAAGCACACAAATCGATGGTTAAGCCGACAAGATAAACCTCTGCCAAGCTCAGTAAGGTAAAACACACCTGAGCCTAGAGATAAGATGCAGCCAACTGTTTACTATTAGCTGTTAACTATTAACTACACTCTGTCGCCAGAGCCCTTGCCTAAGACTGTAGTGATTAAATTCAGTATGCACTACAGTCTGATGAGGTTATATCTCTGCACAACCCCACTCAGGGAAGTGCTTGCGCACGTAGGCATTCAAGTCTTTTTCTGATGGAGAGTAGACACGGCCGTCTTCTTTTTCATCCGATACAGATGCAACCATACCCGCCCCCACTGTTACATTATTATGACGGTCAATCACAATAAATGACCCAGTTTGTGGCAGTGTTTGATATGTATCAACAGCGATCTTGTCCGTCAATACAATCTCAGACAAAGCAATCTCGTTAAGGTCTAACGTTTCACTCTCTTCAGCGTGCTGTTCTAATGTATTGACATCAATTTTATGAGGGATGCCCGTCACTTTACCTACACAAGATTTGGTCGAAAACTTAAAAATATATTCTTTATGCGTTCGCATTGGGTTCTCACCCATCCATACGACGTGAGCATTGACCTTATTGGTAACTTTAGGCTCATGACCGTTGTGCACCAGCATATCACCGCGTGACACATCAATCTCATCTTCAAGAATTAACGTAATCGCTTGACCAGGACGTGCAGTATCCAGCTCACCATCAAAGGTATAAATGGACTTTACGCGTGAGCTCTTGCCTGATGGCAGTGCTGTCACTTCATCGCCCACTTGCACCAGGCCAGAAGCGAGCGTGCCACAGAAACCACGGAAGTTTAGGTTAGGGCGATTCACGTATTGCACCGGAAAGCGCATGTGTTCAAGGTCTTTATCTTGGTCAATTTTGACGGTTTCAAGCAGCTTCATCAGCGTTGCACCTGGATACCAATCCATCGCTTCACTTGGCGTCACCACGTTGTCCCCGTTAAGGGCTGAAATCGGCACAAAACGGATATCATCGATGTTGAAGTTCTTCGCCATTTCACGGTAAGCAGCCTTGATCTTCTGATACACCTCTTGGCTATAGTCCACCAAGTCCATTTTGTTGACAGCGACAATGATGTGTTTAATACCCAGCAAACTACAGATATAACTATGGCGACGAGTTTGAGTTTGAATGCCGTAACGAGCATCCACCATGACAATCGCTAAATCACAGGTAGAGGCACCTGTCACCATGTTACGTGTGTACTGCTCGTGCCCTGGAGTATCAGCGATGATGAACTTACGTTTATCCGTTGAGAAGTAACGGTATGCTACATCAATCGTAATACCTTGCTCTCGTTCTGACTGCAGACCATCCACCAAAAGCGCCAAATCGAAATCGCCATCGGTGGTGTTGAATTTCTGAGAGTCTTTCTCAATCGCTGCCATTTGGTCTTCGTAAATCAACTTTGAATCGTAAAGCAGACGACCAATCAGTGTAGACTTACCATCATCAACGTTACCGCAAGTGAGAAAGCGCAATAAATCTTTGTTTTCATGAACTTTCAGATATGCTTCGATATCCGTTGCGATAAGTTCTGAGCTGTGAGACATATCGTTCTCCTAATCTTCTTTTTCAGGCTTCAATGCCCAGTATAATGGGGTTGTCTACTCGAATGCTTTGCACTCTAGAGTGTGGGAGCTTTTGCTCCACATTACAGAAAGTGACTGTGTACCTTCCGCAATTACATTTCATTTAATGAGCGTAATACGCTGACAACGTGTTGATGAACTTCTGCTTGTCATCTAGCGTTAACGCGTTAATGCCTGCAGCTGCTTTACGACCACCACCAGTTGGAAACAATGAGCAGATGTCATCCGCACCCACACGGTTGTTCAATGGTGCACGCACGCTCACCGTGTAATCTTGCTCGCTTGCATTTAGCGTTAATACTGCATGCGCTAAATCAGGGCTTTGATTTGCGAGCTCGTTGCCAAACACACCACTAATGCGCCTTGCCCAGGCTTCACACGGCAGCTCAAACACTTTACATTGTGTGTCCGAGTGAACCGATTTGACGCTCAGCACTTGGTTACGATCTAGCTCATAGCCTTTTTTCAGCGTATGGTATGGCGAGCTCTCATCATCGAGTAGCGATAACGGGTCTGCGTAGGCTGTCAATTGTTGATACAGGTCTGCCGGGGCAATGTGCAAATCATTCAGCACTGCGCCATAGCCGTTGTAGTTAATCAATGTACCCAGCTCTTTTAAGAACTCGATTTCTGATTCGGTTAAGCTAATCTCTTGTGCTAGCTTATTGGCTGAAGCAAACAGATTGTCACCAAACGCGGCCGCAACGGCCCATTTAGCGAACTGTCCGCCTAGGCGATTATTAACCAGTAAACTGGTACACATTTCTGCATCCAAATTAATTAGTGCATCTAGGTTGTCTGACTGTGGTATATCGCCGCTACGGTGATGGTCGCAATAAAACACTTTCACGTTGTTTTGCAAAAGCACTTCCAGTTCTGGTAGGTTTTTCTCCATGGAGATATCCAGCGCCGTCACTGATTCTGCTTGGTCAATATCCACTTGCTTCAGCAGTTGAATGTCACGTTTCACGCCGGTAACCAATATAGATTCTTTGGGCTCTGCGAATCTCAGTTGCAACAAGGCAATGATGCCATCAGCATCACCGTTAAATACGTCATAATGCATTAATACTGTTCTCCTAACTGCAAGTAACCTTTTTTCTCAAGTTCAGCCACGACAAAATCCGCACAAGCTTCAATCGATAGCTCAGCCGTATGCAGATGGATTTCAGGGTTTACCGGTGCTTGGTATTCTGAGTCGATGCCTGTGAAGTGTTTAATCTCACCTGCGCGTGCTTTCTTGTAGAGCCCTTTAGGGTCGCGAGCTTCACACACATCTAGCGGTGTATCGACAAACACTTCAAGAAATTCGCCTTCAGTTACCAATTCACGCACTTGTTGGCGATCAGAAATAAACGGCGAGATAAACGCAGTTAACACAATATTGCCCGCATCAACAAACAGCTTAGCTACCTCACCGATGCGGCGGATATTTTCAATGCGGTCTGTATCTGAAAAACCTAAATCTCTATTAAGACCATGACGCACATTATCGCCATCAAGCAGATAACTGTGCTTGCCCATTTGCAGCAGTTTACTTTCAACGGCATTTGCAACGGTGGATTTACCGGAACCACTTAAACCGGTGAACCAAAGTATGACTGGCTTTTGCCCTTTTTGAGCCACACGATCTTGATGGGTCACTGTTGAGTTATGCCACACGACATCTTCACTCACCGAGTCATTGCTTTTATGTTGGTATGGAGTCGTCATAACAGTTTAGAAATACCCTTCGCGTTTCTTCTTCTCCATTGAGCCAGAAGAATCATGATCAATGGCACGGCCTTGGCGTTCAGACGTTGTGGTTAGTAGCATCTCTTGGATAATTTCTGGCAACGTCGCGGCTTCAGACTCTACCGCACCCGTCAACGGGTAACAGCCAAGCGTACGGAAACGAACCATCTTTTCTTCAATCACCTCACCTTCTTTGAGCTCCATACGCTCATCGTCTTTCATTATGAGCATGCCGTCACGCTTAATCACTGGACGTTTTGCCGCTAGGTATAATCCTGGAATTTCAATGTTCTCTAGGTAGATGTATTGCCAGATATCCAGCTCAGTCCAGTTTGACAAAGGGAACACTCGAATGCTCTCGCCTTTATTTACCTTGCCGTTATACACATTCCATAGCTCAGGGCGTTGATTCTTTGGATCCCATCGATGATGCTCATCGCGGAAGGAATAAACACGCTCTTTGGCTCGAGACTTTTCTTCATCACGGCGTGCGCCTCCAAATGCAGCATCAAAGCCATGCTTGTCCAGAGCTTGCTTCAAGCCTTGGGTTTTCATGATGTCAGTATGTACAGAACTGCCATGGACAAATGGGCTGATGTCCATCTCAACCCCTTCAGGGTTTTGATGCACAATCAACTTCATACCTACTTTTTCGGCCATATAGTCACGAAACTGAATCATTTCTTTAAACTTCCACGTGGTATCTACGTGCATTAACGGGAACGGAGGAGTCGCTGGCGCAAATGCTTTTTGCGCTAGGTGGAGCATCACCGAAGAATCTTTACCAACAGAATATAGCATTACCGGGTTATCAAACTCAGCGGCAACCTCACGCATGATATGAATAGACTCAGCTTCTAGTTGCTTTAGATGAGTCATACGCTCTGGAGAAATATTCATTTCAAAGAAGTCCTTAAATTACAATCCAATAAAGGCTGGAATTGCGGTTAACACAATCACGCCATAAAGCAGGCACATCGGCACACCTACTTTCACAAAATCTTGCAGTGTATACTGACCCGCATTAAACACCATCAGGTTAGTTTGGTAACCATACGGACTAATAAAACTGGCGCTGGCGCCAAACGCTACTGCGAGTATATACGCTTGAGGGTTTGCAGATAAACTCGAAGCCAGTTCAACTCCAATAGGAAGTACGAGAGCTGCAGCCGCATTGTTAGTGACTAACTCTGTCATCATCCATGCCAATACATAAACAACAATCAAGCCAGTCAGTGGAGTAAACAAATAGTCATATGAATGAACCATTGTTTCTAACCCACTCAAAGCACCACTATTCGTTAAAGCCTGAGACAAAAGCAGGGCTGAGGATATAATCAACCAAATATTTTTAGGCAAACGCTGCAGAACCTCATTAGCCGTTAAACACCCTGACAACAATAGTGCACCTAATAATATCAGCATCACTTTAAAAAGAGACACAACACCTAACGCTGCCAATAAGATAGAACCGAGAAAGCCAACAACAGTCAGCTTTTCTCTCCAGCCACCTAAGCACAGATCCGTTTCGACTTCGCTCAATAAGTAAAAATTCTTACGGATATTATTTCTAGAGTAGTGATCGTTTCCGACTGCAAGTACTAAGTAATCACCGGCCTCAAGCGTCACCTCGCCGAGCTTGCCCGATAGCGCCACCCCATCGCGTTTAATCGCAACGACAGCAGCATCAAACAAAGCACGAAAGCCTGAATGTTTAAGTGTTTTCCCAACCAAATTACTTTCCGGTTTAATGACCACTTCAGAAAGGTTATCAAGAGGTAAGCCGCTGTTACTCGCGAACAAAGAAAGGCCATTGAACTCCCTTAATATCGTTATCTTCTTCACGTCACCACTAAACAACAAGCGATCATTGGGTGCAATAATCTCCTGAGGAGTAACAGGCGATATCAAGCGCCCCTCTCTCAATATTTCAACCAAAAATAAGGACTCTAAATGTCGAAGACCATTTTGTTCTACAGACTTTCCGATTAGATCTGAATCTAAAGCGACTTCAGTATCGATAATATAGTCACGAATCTGAACTTGGCCCTTATCGTACTCTGGCAATAATGGGCTTAATGCAAACAAAAGCGCCCCACAACCCACTACCAAACATAAGCCCACAACGGTAAAGTCGAAAAACCTCAAACTAGGCAAACCTGAGTCGATAACCAAACTATTGACGATTAAGTTAGTGGACGTTCCAACTAAGGTTAAGGTTCCACCCAGTATGGCCGCATAAGAAAGAGGGATAAGTAGTTTACTGGCTTTGTGGTGCGGATTGTTGCGGATCGGTGCCAACATAGTGGAAACGACCGCAGTATTGTTCAATATCGCTGAAGAAAAAGTGGTTAAGCTGAATAACCTGAGCAAGGTGAGACGATAATTAGGTCCAATAACATAGTTGGTAACTACTCTTAGTAGCTTCGTTTTCTCTAATGCTACAGAGCAAATAATCAACAGCATCAAAGTTAATAAACCCATATTTGAAAAGCTTTGGATAACCTGCTCTGTCGTAACAAGAGAGCTGGTAAAAAGCACTAACAACAATACACCAAACACTCTATCAGACTGAGATTGAAAGCGTATCAAGCTGCAAATTGTTGCAACGAACAAGCCAAGTACCTGAACAGCAGGATTCATTAACCAATCAAGCAAAACCAGTGCTCCAAATAAACGAACTAAGGTATGAGAATACAAACACCAAAGAGAACAGCCTATCATGGCGACATTATAGGCTTAAGTATAGTGATACCATAAAACAGGGAAATACAGGTGTCAGTTCATGGCTCTCGTCAACACTAAAATTAACTAACGAACACTGACTTCGCTACGTAAAGTGGTGGTTATCATTCAATAACCTACGCTCTGAACAGCCACATTCACTACACGTTTAGCCCCTTGCCTAAGCCTCATTACCATACAAAACTGATTCTAAAAAACGTCAAAGATAGGTAAGAAAACAAGAGGAAAATTAAACGCGGTCGCCCGAGCCTTTACCTAAGACTGTTTGAATGATGTATTGGAAGTACAATTTAGTATTCAACGTGTGAATCATGCGTTGATCCCACTCCGCGAGTTTTTCCGGTGTCGACATGTCGATATCATTGATTTGAGCTAACCCCGTCACACCCGGTCTAACCGACAACACTCCTCTCGACTCTCTCTCATCAATCAGCTCTTGCTGGTTAAACAGGCATGGCCTTGGACCAACTAAACTCATTTCACCTTTAAGTACGTTGTATAACTGAGGCAGTTCATCAAGCTTGGTCTTACGTAGGAATCCACCGAGCTTAGTCACTGAACTCGCTCCAACTAAATGGGTCGCAACAGATTTGGTTTCGACAGGCATGGTTCTGAATTTGACCAAGGTAAATGGTTTTTTGTTGCGCCCTACTCGGGTCTGAAAAAAGACAGGAGAACCCGTATCAAAATAGCCGAGGAGACAAATAACAACAAATACAGGCCAAAGGAACAACAAGCCAAAGAAAGCAAAAACAAAATCTAACAAACGAATCAAAATATGTGTCCTATCAAATTCGGATTAAAAACATGGGGGCGCTATAAGCACCACTAATCAATAAAACATACCTGAAGAATTTATGGACAAGAAATCCATAAGCTACCTGAAACGCATCAATGCGACTTCAAGTAAGCTTCTACTGTTCTTTTGATCCCTTGTTCAAAACTTACAGGAGGTTTCCATCCCAAGAGCTCTTTCGTCAAACCTATCTCAACCTGAAGGTTGCCACAGATTCTTTGAGCTATGTGCTTCTTTTTTAAAGCAGACGATCCAGCTTGTATCCAAGACATTGGAATAGGCAAAAGCCTCGGAGCCTTGCCCATTGATACCGCAATAGTTCGCATTAATTGAGTTGTCGATACATCATGATCATCAGAAACCAAGAAGGTATGCCCCGGAGCTAAAGGATGTTCACAAACCGTCACTATCAAATCAGACAGATTATCCAAATAAACCAAGCTTCTCTGGTTCTTTATGGCACCAAAGGGCAACGGAATACCTTTATCAATCAAACGCATCATCGATAAGAAATTTGCTTTTACACCAGGTCCATAAACCAATGGTGGCCGAATGATAACCACTTCTAAATCAACCTCTTTTGACAACTCAACCAACCCTAATTCAACCTCATACTTACTCATGGCATAAGGGGCTTTGGGAAGGTAATTTAAATCAGGTTCAAAAGGGCATTTTGATTCACTAAAGTCTCCATTAACATTTATAGAGCTTACAAAAATAAATCTCTTAACACCTGCATTGGCAGCTTGTCTAGCTAAGGCTAGAGTTCCTAGAGTATTGGTTTCTCGATAAGCAGCTAAAGCACCATGTACGCTACCATCCATTTGATGTACGCGAGCTGCACAGTGAACAACGCAATCAACACCATCAAAAGCGTTGGACCAATCGGTCGAAGAGTTAATAGAAGATACAACGAAGCTATTAGCTAACCGCTCTCTTTGCTTTCTTACAACAGGAATGCACCCCCAACCTCGCTCTCTAGCCAACGCCATAACTCTAGAACCAATAAAACCACTACTACCTGTTACTAAAATATTCATAAAAAACAGCCTCAAACCGAACAAATAACGAGCAAGGAAAACAGCAAAACAACTAAGTACCGCAGAACCATCAATTACAGGTAGCTTACCGCACTTAAGAATATTAAAATATCTTGAATAAAACATTGTGCAGCTATTGCACAAAACATAAATACATCAGGGACAATAATGATTAAGCCAATACGATCTATTCTCAACACTAAGCGGAAAAATAAACGCTTAATCAGTGTTGGGTATGATATTTTCGCGATAGCTTTATCTATCTACCTTGCTATAGCGCTAAGACTGGGAACCTATACGTTTGAATTAGGCTTAGATGAATGGGTAACCCTCGTTCTCACGATTTCTATAACCATATTCAGTTTTGCAAAGCTTGGCATGTATAGAGCCGTCTTACGCTATATGATGTTTCCTGCTGTAGGAAATATCTTCCTTGCTGTATTTATATCATCACTTACCTTAGTCATTAGCGGCTTCTTTTTTCATACTTTTATCCCGAGAAGCGTTCCGTTTATCTATGCAGGGCTAGCAATTCTTACATTAGGCGGACCAAGAATTATGATCCGCTCAGTTTACGATCAGATGATAAAGCGCAAAAAACCAAACGTATTTATCTACGGCGCTGGCGCTACTGGTAGGGAACTTGTTTACGCTTTGATACATGGTGATGAATACAACCCTGTTATTCTGCTAGACGATGATCCAAGTAAAAGAGGTAACATTTTGTTTGGGTTAAAAGTCCATCATCCAAGTGAATTTGAGCATCTTCAATCTCTTTACCAGCCAGTAAAGCTATTACTAGCAATTAATAATATTAATAAAGGTAAACGATTAAGACTCGTAGAAAAATTATCTGATTGGCCTATTGCGATTCAGTCTGTCCCATCGGTAGAGGACATAGCAGCCGGTAAAGCGACTGCGACAGAGATCAAAGATCTCGACGTAGCTGATCTACTGGGCAGAGCGCCTATCACACCTGACAGTGAACTGCTGGCAAAGAATATTCATAACAAGAGTGTCATGGTAACCGGTGCCGGTGGTTCAATTGGTTCTGAGCTATGCCGCCAAATCATAGCACAACAACCCAAGATACTAGTCTTGTTCGAACTCAATGAATACAATCTGTATAAGATTGAACAAGAGCTGCTCTCTACTAAAAAAAACTTAAAAAGTAAAACTCGTATAATTGCAGCACTTGGTTCTGTTCAAAGACAGAATCGTCTTGAAAAGTTGATAGCGTCATATCAAGTTCAAACTTTATACCATGCCGCAGCATATAAGCATGTGCCCTTAGTAGAAGACAATATTGTTGAGGGTATACGGAATAACGTATTTGGCACGCTCGCTTGTGCCAAAGCAGCAATTGAGTGTAAGGTGGAAAATTTCACTCTTATCTCAACAGATAAAGCGGTTAGGCCAACAAATATAATGGGGGCGAGTAAAAGAATGGCAGAGCTTGTTCTTCAAGCTCTTGCAGACAAAAATACAAATACAACTTTTACAATGGTAAGATTTGGCAATGTTTTAGGCTCTTCTGGCTCAGTCGTTCCGCTATTCAAGAAACAAATCAAAGCAGGGGGACCCTTAACCGTTACTCACCCAGATATAATTCGTTATTTTATGTTGATACCAGAAGCTGCCCAACTAGTTATTCAAGCCGGGACGATGGGTAACAACGGCCAAGTCTTTGTACTCGACATGGGAGAGCCAGTCAAAATTCTAGACTTGGCAAAACGAATGATCCACCTAATGGGTATGAAAGAGAATATAAAGGGTAACACCCAAGAAGGTGATATTGAAATCAGGTTTACCGGACTAAGGCCAGGAGAAAAGCTATACGAAGAGTTGCTGATTGGGGAGAATGTAGAAGGGACAAGACATGAAAAAATCATGACAGCTCGAGAAAGCAAGCTTGATTGGCCAGAAATGTTAGTACTCCTTAACGAGCTAGATCTATGCTGCCATGACTTCAATGTAAAATGCATTAAAAAAATTCTATTAGAAGCGCCTACTGGATATAGTCCTATTATAGAACACCCTAAAGATATGAAATAATTAGATCAGCATTTGATTTACAGTGGTCATTCTGAATCGAGTTTAACCTAGAATTAACCTTATTCCGTTCATCAGAATAGTATTCCTTAGATTCTATTAGCATTTTCAGTTCGTAAATAAATTCAACTTGATTCTGAGGTTTCGGCCCAGGAGTATTATCATGATAGTCTATTGAGAACCCGATAGTATGTTTATATTGTTCATAGTCATAAGGCAAAAAAAGGACGGGTTTCCTAGTTAAAAGAAAATCAATGTAAATACTAGAATAATCAGTAATTACAAGGTCAAATAATCCTAAAACTTCATTTATATCATTTACTGTATTTCGACTCAGTATTTCTATGTTACTAAAATTTTTGTAACCATTATCATTCTGTAAGTTAAAATTAGGATGAAGGCGTACATAAATTACCACCCCCAAAACTATCAAATGCTCATTTAACAATGCCAAATCTTTATCTTCAAAAGGAAAAATCTCTGTTTCTGAGAACGGGCGCCAAGTAGGTGCATACAAGACACTTCTATGATTCGAAAAACTTTTACCAGACTCAGCGAGTTTAATCGTAGTATCATTTCTAGCCTGCCCTGAAACTAGGACGTTTGCTTTAGATAGGTCAATGCACTTAGACCAGTTAGTAGAGAAAACGTCAGAAGTCGATATGAAATAACTAAAATTACCTTTTAGAATGTGATAGTAAATGATTTTTTTCCAGTTATTATACTTTTCACTCAACCCTATATTTTTTAGTGGAGCGCCATGTCCCAGATGAAATATATTTCTCCTTTTTGCTAGAAAGAATCCCCCAATAGGGGTCTCTAGAGATGAAGTTACCCAAGTTTTCGATTGCAATATATAGAATATAGACTTAAGAGAGTTTGATGAAATAAAATGCTCACCATAACTCTTAATAAGTTTATGACGTTTTATCCTATCATTTATAACGAACTTAATTTCAAATTCAGGATTATATTTTAAGAAATGAAAGAATAAATACTTTGAATTATCATTAAACTCCAAATTAAAACCGGAGTTGAATATTATTCTACGTTTATATATTGGAATAAAAAACCCAATTAATGAAGGGATAATTCCTTTTAGAAGGTTCAAAGCTCGATTTTTATTATATCTATCTTTATTCATCAAAATGTCTTTGCTATTTCAATAATTTCTGTTGTTGAAACCGAAGGTGTTCTTGGAAAATAAATAACATCACAAATATCATTCAACCCGTCAAACTTACCTTCCCAATCGTCACCCATTGCAAGTATATCTGCTTTATAGTAGTTAATATATTCCCTCTTCAACTCTAGTGAATGTTCGATAAATACCTCGTCGACAAATTTAACTGAATTGACAATTTTAAGCCTATCAGATTCGCAATAAATCGGAGTTCTTCCCTTTTTTTCGAAATTAAGCGTGTCACTTGAAATACCGACAATTAAAGTATCACCTAAAGAAGCGCATCTCTCCAATATATTTACATGACCAATGTGAAAAACATCAAATGTGCCAAATGTAATAATTCTTCTTTTTTTGTTCCCATTTTCGATCATAACAAATCAACCTATCCGTATAGTCTCATATTCAAAATTGGAGAAGAGCAGCTCAGTATCATACTTATTATTAATATCCGTATGCTTTAATATATTAACCTGAACCCTAGGGTTCCTAACCAAGTTAAGTTGAACGCTACTACCAAAACCATATAGTTTCACTATTGAGTAGCTATCGAGAAGATTAAGTAAATAATACTCTGTAAGTTCCTGAGGATATATGGGATTCACAATTGAAAATATCCTCTGGTCACATTTCTCTCTTGGGTGAGGAATATAGTACACACATTGATTTTCTGACTTCAAATCTATAATAAAATTCGACAAAGTAATCAAAAAACTTTCGTAATCTAATGCTTCAACTAATTCGGAATAACATCCTCCAAGGAAAATTGAAACCTCAGGTTTATCACTATTTTTGTCACAAGTTAGTGTGGGTTTTTCGAAAAGATCGACGTAAGTATATGGCACCTTGTAAAGGTAACGTCCAAAATTATATATTGTAAAATGATGAGATGACTTTGAAATAATACTCGCGTTATCCTCATGGATAAAAAACATTTTTTTAAACATCATTTTCGCAAATGAGCACTTAGAATTATGTATCATAGAATCATGCATTAAGCTTGCAGTACCATCATCAAATGTCACGATCGAGTTATAACTTGAATGTGATATCAAAAATTGAAAATATGTATTACTAACACTAGCTAAATAAATAGTGTCGTAGTCATCTAAGATATGGATAAAAAACAACAAATCTAGAGGTCTATTTCTCTTATGATAATAGATTAACTTCACTTCATCTGAGGAAAAACGTAAGAAATTTTTATGATTATCTTCCTTAAATTCGTCATCGACATATAAAATAATAGCATCATTGCTGGATACTCTTTTGATTATGTTCAAAACAATCTCTAACTGAAGCGGGCTTCTACATAAAAATAGGTTTTTGGCCATTAAGAAATACCACAACTCATAATATGTCCAAATTTACTCCTTAGTATATATGTTTTACCTACCACACTTTTAAAAGAGCTATTCGTAACCTTCGATAAGATTAATAATACGATAGCTTCAAAGAAAGTGACTTTCCCTGACATTTGAAGGACAATTATGAATATAAAGCAAAAATAATAAATAAGAACAGATATGAAGCCAATTATCGTAGCATTCGTTAACGACATTTTATCCAAAAAGTTATATCTATTGTTGGTAAATACTAAGTATTCCACCAATAATAAAAACAACATAAACATAGAAAAATAGAAAATGAAGTAATGGATTGATATCATCAGCATAGGTAGTGATAATATAATAATAAAAAGAAAGTCAGATAAAACTTTAACAGATATATCGGAAAAAACTGTTAAAGCCTTATGGCCAGCCCGCTTCCCTAATGGGAAAAACTTACCTTTTAAATTATGAATTGAAGAAATATCTCTAGCTAAGCCCTTTTCGACATATCTATTGAATAAAACATTAAAAATGTACAAAAAAAACAAGGCACATACGACAGAGAATACATAAAACTTAACACCGATAGTATCTTTAATTTCATCCAAAAAACCAACACTTGCAGCTCCAGATAACACTAACAGTAACTTCAATGGCAAAAACATTGTTACTGTATTGAAAATACGAACAATAACGCTATAGCTCGACCACTTAAGTATTGGTATTCCCAATTTTCCTCTAGCAAATATAGCAAGTTTTATTATATCGAAGTAACTTAAGAGTACTTTAGTTAACAATTTATTTATTGAGAATATTCTACCCACAGTCACGCTCACTTTTTTTAAGCAAGCTAGCTAATAATTCTTTATTTGTATAAGTATAAAGACCAAGCAATCCCCCTTCTGAAATACAAAGACTATCTGTTAACTCGACTTCGATATTTTTTGAAATTTGCTTACAATAAAACAAAGTAGAGCTAAACTGACTTATCAATTTCCTAGGCGTGTAAATCATAATAATCGTTTCTAAAGGTATTTTTATTTTACTATCAAGTAAAATAACATCACTATTAATTAGCTCACCAAGCTCCTCAGCTCTCACTTCTGTCGTTTTAGGGTGTAGTCGAACATAAAGTGGCCCCTTTTCAATAGCAGAAAGTTTATTTAAGAAATCAGCTTCGGAAAATAAACTCGCACCAGTAATTCCTTGACTAACATAGATTACACTTTCACTACATAAATCATTATAATTACTATCTTTTAGCAATTCTACTTCTAGAATCGATGGTTTAAAAGCAAGTTTAATATCTACTTTCTTTACCTTTTCAGCAGAAAAATTTTTCAACATCAAATCGGGAAAAGAGCTATAAAGTTCATCAACTACCATTACTCGCTTATATTTTTTAAAATTAGCCGCAGATAAAAGGCCTTCTTTTAACTCCAATGGTAAATAATTCATGTTCATACGAAAGTCTCGCTTCAGCCTACGTAACATTTTAAATGCGAGTTTTATACTATGATACATCCAATACAATGGGAAAATAGCTACGAGTTGGAAACATTTAAAAATGTATAATAACATTGCTTTGAATGGTTTGTAGACATGACTTTCACTTAGAATATAACTCCCTATTCCCTCTTCAAATAGGCACGTAACTATTCTTTTACTGTGCGCCAAAGAAATTATCTCTTCAAAAATACCAACATATGCACAAACACAAACCTTAGAAGTAGAAGAAGCTGGCATCGTACTCGAGATTAAATCCAAATTTGATTTTCTATTTTTTCTATTGTGTTTTGATATCGGTATATTTTCGCAATGGTTAAAACCTAGCCGAGCGGCCGAAAGGCGAATCGTATCAAAATATTCTAGATTATTACCTAACATTACAAATATTTTATATTCACTTAAAGACTCGTCATTTGATAGAATCATGGCTTTGGCGTGCGAGAGATGACCTATCGTCGATATATATATATGATTCATTTTATTAATTTCTTTAGTTTGCTAGCAATTCTGTAAATCAAGGAGTACTTCTTTAAAACTGCTATATTTTTACCAATAACTAAATTTTCTTTTTTTAAAGCTTCGATTTTACAATTAATTCTTTCCAGCTCTCTGTTTTTGTTAACAATCGTTTTTTGTTGCTGTTCAATCTTAAATACTAACGTGCTAGCCAGTTTTGCCACATCTTTTTTACTATAATGTTCTTTATTTTCAGAGGTCGATGGAATATTTAAGAAAGAGTCGGTAAATTCATACTTAGACGCTAGAGCAAGATTTGATTCCTTATAAATCACCTTTAACTCAGCAAGATGTGCCTCAGAAAGTAGGGATATCTTATCCGTGACGTTTTTATTTAAGTTAGCTTGAAGGACACTTCTCAACCAGCGATTATCGACTTGGTCAATTAACTGAAATGCTATATCAAAAGCTAACTGTCCGTACGATACATTATTGAATTCTTGTTTTTCAAGATAAACACTGCAGTCAAAAAATGCAGAAACATCATCAATAATATCATTTTTACAATATTTTTCTTCTGTATAATCAATAACAAAAATATTTTCTTTCAATTTAGGATCAATTCTTAATATAACCTCTCCCCAATCAAAAAGTTTTTTCCGTGCCTCATAGTACTCATCGAACACTATACGAGAACCTTGATGGACCTCTTGAATATATGAAGATTCTATAAATTCATCTTGCCTTCTAACAAATAACAGTAAGTTAATATCACTCGTAGGTATTATTTCCAACAAGCACTCACTAAATTTTTTACTTCTTGACTCGATATCGTCATAACCATTAAGGTAAGTTCCAAAGATTCTTTCGTTGCTGATAATATACTTTGAAAAACCTTGTGATTTAGCCTTTTCGATACGTAACAACAATTTATTAAAATATGAATCAGAAAAACAAACCTCGCTAATAGATTCGATATCTATAAAAATTTCTTTTTTATTTTTTTGACTTCTTAATGAGTTTTGTATAAATGTTGATCCCGTTTTATGAAACCCACCATGTATATATACTTTCATTGACCACACCTAATCATAGCAAATTTCAAATCAGTGAAAAATTATCCAACTCACAATCAGTTAATTTAAAAACCATCAATATAACGAATTTTACAACAGTAGAAAATAGGGTGTATAAATTCTACTTTAAAAACTCATTGATATCATATCCAAATTCTTTAAAGTCATCTTTATAATAATCCATTACATCTAATATGAACTTTTCATCATTATAATATTCAGCGTATTTTCTGTGCTTGCTCTTGTTCTTATGCTTTAAAGATGAAGTATCTATATAATCGTACTCTAGTGATAATTTTTCAAGGTCTTCTAATAACGTTTCCATTTTCAACACATGATTGACTTTTTTGTTACTTTTTGAATGGTTCAAAAATCTAACTTGAGGATCTATTGCTTTTGTTTTTTCTTTAAAAATATAGAAATATTCAGCCAATGTGAGATCATATATCTTTTCACCAAACCTTCTATATTGTGCTCCTTTATAACTTTTAGATGTATGATAACTCCATGAACTCACAAGCTTGTCAAATGGGTTCCTTACAACCAATATACTATTAAAGTCCTCCCATATTTCTTTATGGAAAGCTTTTGATGGGTATTTATGAGTAGTTACACATCCCCCAAAACCTAAAATGGACTTTATAGATGTCCCTGCACACTTTGGGTTATGAACAAAAATACATCGATTTTTATACGAAATATATTCAGATGGATATTGATTCTGTAGTCGTTTGTATCTTGCTGATTCATAGTTAAACCAGCGTTTTGTCTCAATATCAAATTTATCCCTAATATAATACTGTAACTTTTTGTCTACTTTTTTCAATCTAGCTAAAAAATCATTCATTAAAAAATCACTAATCTATATTAAATTTCGAACCTACCATTGAAGTATTATTAAAATAGAACTTCAATTAATCATTTGTTAAACCATATTTAATAATATTAAATATCATATTATTAAATATTAGCGACTAGACATGGACTGACTTATACATACTCTATAAAGATGAAATATTAAGAAAGTCCAAAACCAGTGTAACACCACTATATTAAGTGTTGTTAATCATTGAAATCTACAAACACCTTTTGTTTAGCTGTTTCCCAAAGCTGGGATTTAGAAATAGATTCGGTAAATAGTTTATCACTATCCCCAGAACCAAACTCACAATATGCAGCATACTTATTTGAGTATTCTCGATTCAAGGCTTTAACTATTTCTTTTGACGAATTATCAACGTTAATAATTGATTCCGCAGTTGCTCTATCTTTCTGTCGCGTACCAATATCTAACGAAGGTATACCATAAAATGGAGCTTCCCTAACGCCTGCGCTTGAGTTTCCGATTACTATTTTTGCGTGCTTCAACAAAGTCAAAAATGACTCAAAACGCACACTAGGAAAGACTCTAATTCTGTCAAATTTTTTAAATCTCTCATATTCATTAATAATAACATCTGTACCATGATCATTATTAGGGAATATTACAACAAAGTTTTTTTCAGATTCAATAATGGCATCAACGACTTGTGTTATATTCTCTTTTAATTGATCCACCTCAGTCGTTACTGGGTGATACATCAAAACACCATAGTCATTAAACGGAATATCATAATGGCTGAGAACATCAACGAGGTCAGGTAAATTTCCAGAAGACATAATATCTAAATCGGGAGAACCTATAACATGAATTGTTTCATCTGATTCACCTAACTGAACTAATCGATTTTTAGCGGTTTCATTTGATACATAATGAAGGTGTGACATTTTACTGACACTATGTCGAATTAACTCATCAATAGTTCCAGAGACTTCCCCCCCTTCAATATGAGATACAAGAATATTGTTTAAACTTCCTACGATCGCGCCAGCCATAGCTTCAACTCTATCGCCATGCACTACGATCATGTCAGGCTCTACTTCCTTGACATAATCTGATAGCCCAGAAATAGTCTTAGCTAAAACAACATCCATAGTATCTTCAGAGTGTTGGTTGATATACTTGTATACGTTAGAAAAGCCGCACTTCTCCACCTCTTGTACTGTAAATCCATACTTCTTCAGCATATGCATTCCAGTAACGAAAATGTGAGGTTGGAACTCTTCTGACTTTTCAACTTTCTCGATAAGTGATTTAAGTTTCCCAAAGTCAGCTCGAGTCCCCGTTAGAAAGACTATTTTTTTCATTTAGATGATGTCCGACTTTTTGATCTGAATATCCGTTGAAATGTTAACCAGAGCTTTTTTCCCTAATAGTGATTCATAGTCATCTGCTAGAAAATCTCCTGTTCCAGGGCGCTTTACCCAAAGGTTATCTCGGGTCAATTCTTCTCCAGCTTTAATGTCTTTAATCGAAACAACACTAGCGTAAGCAAAATCGATGGTAACCTGCTCTTCTTTTGCCGCTTCTTTCTTACCGCCACGCATTTTTGCCATTCGTGCTGACTGTTCAATAAGCTCTCGACACTCTTCAGCATCCATAGAGCAACAAATATCCGGACCAGGTCTAGATTTACTATCTGTAAAGTGACGCTCTAGAACTGAAGCTCCGCAGGCTACCGCACCTAAACAAGCAATGTTATCAATACTGTGATCAGATAAACCTACAACAGCATCCGGAAATGCTTCTTGTATTTGCTCCATCGCTCCAATACGAATCAAGTGATCTGGTGTTGGATACAGGTTCGTCGTATGCAGTAAACAGAATGGCGTTTCATGCTTCCTAAAAATATCTACAGCTTTCTGAATAGAAGGAATATCATTCATCCCTGTGCTCAAAATAACAGGTTTGCCGTAGCTAGCAATAAGGTCTAGAAGAGGGTAGTTGTTACATTCCCCCGACCCAATTTTATACGCTGGTACACCCATTCTTTCCAAACGTTCGGCAGCTGCCCGTGAAAATGGAGTACTAATGAATATTGCACCTTTAGACTCTACATATTCTTTCAGTTTCGTCTCATCGGCTTCATTGAGTGAGCATCGTTCCATTATTTCATAAATTGAGACGTCAGCATTCCCTGGTATTACCGACTTTGCCTCTTCACTCATTTCATCTTCGACGACATGAGTTTGGTGCTTTATCACTTCAGCTCCGCCAGCAATGGCCGCATCAACCATCTCGAATGCAACTTTCAGTGAGCCTTCATGGTTGATACCAATTTCTGCAATTACCAATGGAGAATGTTCAAGCCCAACTTTACGTCCAGCGATTTCAAATACAGGATTAAGCATTAATTTTATCCTTCAAAATTTGTTCTACTTTCAAAAAATCATCAATTGTATCAATATCTTCTGATTCTAACTCAGACATGACATACGGCAACACCTTATCTCTCGGTATTTGATTAAATTCTTGAAACGCTTCTTTATGAAAAGCATAAATTGCACCATTGGGCTGATATGCTTGAGGTAAATCTTGCCTACGCATATAAGGGGCTTTCTTACTGTAAAGACCAGTAATGAATCCACTTTCACTTTGAACATACGCTTTGATTGGAGTATGTGTCGGTTCAAACACACTAATTATACAATCTGCATTAGAATTAGACAAAACCTCCAACGCCTCGTTAAGATGTGTACTTGTCCTTAGTGGCGAAGTAGGCTGCAAGAGAACTATTTGTTGTGTATCAACATTCATGCTTTCTAACCATGAAATTGCATGTTCGATAACAGATTCACTAGTTGCTGAGTCTGTCGCTAATAGCTCTGGTCTAGGGATAATCTCCGCCCCAAAACTCCGACTCACCTCGGCTATTTCAGCGTCCTCTGTTGATACATACACAAGATCAATAGACTTACACTCTTGCGCCGCTTTAATTGTCCATCCGATGAGTGGTATTCCATTTAATTTAAGAATATTTTTCCTTGGAAGTCCTTTAGAGCCACCTCTAGCTGTTATTAATGCTATTCGCATATTTCCACCCTAATTCCCCACATAAAAGAATGATTATCATTATTCGTTTAGCGTTACTTCAATGTACGCCTAAAAAATTAAACAAGACTTCTCCCTAGCTTATAGTCAGAGGTATTGTTGATTTTTCCAACTCATTCAAGTACATGTCAACGATACGAACCTTCACTTGATTAAAGCTTAGACACAATTACAAATTACACATTTTGTAAATCAACAATGCACGGAAGCTATCAAGCGATGTTACTCAACACTACATAGTGAGATCATCACAGTAGGTAAAGGTCAAGTCATTGTGATTTTTAGCGCAAAATTCACACAGAAAGCGATATACCTCTTTGAACTAAAGCAAGCTACCGCCCTTTGGTCATTCGCGAAACCACACTACGCAGACTACAAGTCATTAAAAATGATAGAAACCTTTTAATTATCTCATTTCAAGGTCCAAGAGGCAAACCATCAACAAGCTTATGCTCATGCATAATAGCAAAGGATTATTAAGCGAACCTATACACCAAACCCAAAATCTCGCTATACTCCTACCCTATAATTTTTCGCCCAATAACGAATAAGAGTTCAAGATATGCAAGAGTTAGTTCCATTTGTTCAAGAGAATATGATTTTAGCCATCGTATGGATCGGCTTGGTTGTTGCCATCATTGCGAACGTTATCAAGACATCAAACGCAGCCTACAAAGAGATCACGGCAGCGCAAACCACACACATGATTAACCGTGAAAACGGTGTTGTGGTTGATATTCGTACTAAGGATGAGTTCAAAAAGGGCCATATTACGGACGCAGTTCACATTTTGCCGTCAGACATCAAAGCAAATAGCGTTGGTAGCCTTGAAAGCCACAAAGCAGACCCAATCATCGTAGTATGCAAGACAGGTCAAACCGCTCAAGAAAGCGCTAATCTACTGGTTAAAGCAGGTTTCGAGAACGTAAGCGTACTGAAAAGTGGCTTAGTGGCTTGGAGCGAAGCTAACTTACCTTTGGTTAAAGGCAAGAAGTAGTTCAAAGCAAAAAGTAAGCTGACCTGATTACACGAATATGACTTTAAGGTTTTTGTTCGGCTGATATGACGAACAAAACCTAATTTGAAATTTTTAAGGACAAGAAAATGGCTGAAGCAGCACAACAAGACGCACAACAGAACTTCGCAATCCAACGTATTTTCCTAAAAGACGTCTCTTTCGAAGCGCCAAACTCTCCAGATATGTTTCAAAAAGAGTGGAACCCAGATGTAAAACTGGACCTAGACACTCAAAGCCGTGAGCTTGGCGAAGGCGTTTACGAAGTTATCCTACGTCTAACTGTTACTGTTAAGAATGCAGAAGACACTGCATTCCTTTGTGAAGTTCAACAAGGCGGTATCTTCTCTGCAAGCGAAATGGAAGCTGGTCAACTGGCTCATTGCCTAGGCGCATTCTGCCCGAACATCCTGTTCCCATACGCTCGTGAAACGATTTCTAGCCTAGTGGTTAAAGGTACGTTCCCACAACTGAACCTAGCTCCAGTAAACTTCGATGCTTTGTTCATGAACTACCTACAGAACCAAGCTCAACAAGCTGAAGGCGAACAGGCTTAAGTCTCAAAGTAGAACTTAACTCTAACGTTTCAAGCGCTAGTTAGCTTTTAAATGCACATCGTAACTTCTGCGATGTGCATTTTTTCTTTACACTGTACTAAGATTGAAAGCTCTTATTATTTTAGTAGATAGCTTTTCCAGAATTCTTCGATTTCCCTCAATATTTTTAGGTGGAAGCATGACAGACACAACTCACCCGACCAACACGACAGACGCTTACGGTAAAGACAGCGCTTACGGAAAAGAGATCGCCATGACTGTCATTGGTGCAGGTTCTTACGGAACCTCTTTAGCTATCTCTCTAGCGCGTAACGGTGCAAACGTTGTTCTTTGGGGGCATGACCCTGCTCATATGGCTCGCCTTGAATCTGAGCGCGCTAATAATGAGTTTCTACCAAATATAGAATTCCCAGAAAGCCTGATCATTGAATCAGACTTAGAAAAAGCAGTGACTTCAAGCCGAGACCTTTTACTTGTAGTCCCGAGCCACGTATTCGGCGTTGTGCTTAATAGCGTTAAACCTTACTTAGCCTCAGACTCTCGCATCTGTTGGGCGACCAAAGGCTTAGAGCCAGAGACCGGCCGCCTGCTTAAAGATGTCGCGCATGATGTGCTGGGTGATGGTTACTCGTTAGCGGTTCTATCAGGACCGACCTTCGCCAAAGAGTTAGCGATGGGCATGCCAACGGCTATCTCTGTCGCTTCACCAGATGAAGTATTCTTAGAAGAGCTGCAAGAGAAGATCCACTGCGGTAAAACATTCCGCGTATACGCAAACTCTGATTTCATCGGTATGCAACTTGGCGGCGCGGTGAAAAATGTTATCGCAATTGGCGCAGGCATGTCGGATGGCATTGGTTTTGGTGCCAATGCTCGTACTGCACTGATCACGCGTGGCTTAGCTGAAATGAGTCGCTTAGGTGCTGCACTGGGTGCACAACCCGAAACCTTTATGGGTATGGCAGGGCTGGGCGATCTAGTACTAACCTGTACTGATAACCAATCACGTAACCGTCGTTTTGGATTGGCTTTAGGTTCAGGTAAAGACGTCGATACGGCGCAAGAAGAAATCGGCCAAGTGGTCGAAGGGTATCGCAACACCAAAGAAGTTTGGTTACTATCAGAACGCATGGGCGTTGAGATGCCAATTGTTGAACAAATTTATCAAGTGTTGTATCAAGGGAAAGATGCCCACTTAGCTGCGCAAGATCTGCTTGCTCGAGACAAGAAGTCAGAGCGATAACACCACGTATCAAGTCGTGGAATGAAATAGATAAGATGGATGGAAAAATGAAACACTGTGAACAACAAAAAGTTTGGCAATGCATTGTGAAGGAAGCTCGACAGCTGTCAGAGCAAGAGCCTATGCTTGCGAGTTTTTACCATGCCACGATCATCAACCACGAAAGCTTGGGCGCCGCGCTCAGTTATATTCTGGCAAACAAGTTAAAGACCGCCTCAATGCCTGCAATGGCTGTACGTGAAGTGGTTGAACAAGCATTTAAGCAGGACCAATCGATTATTGATGCTGCCGCTTGTGATATTTGTGCAACAGTGACTCGAGATCCGGCGGTAGAGATGTATTCAATGCCTCTACTTTATCTTAAAGGCTACCATGCTCTGCAAGGTTACCGAGTCGCTAACTGGCTATGGAAACAAGGTCGTATTGCTCTTGCGACTTACCTGCAAAATCAAATTTCAGTCGCTTGCCAAGTAGATATCCACCCGGCTGCACGTATCGGCAAAGCAATCATGCTCGACCACGCAACAGGCATTGTTATCGGTGAAACGGCTGTAGTCGAAAATGACGTGTCGATTCTTCAAGACGTGACCCTAGGTGGTACCGGTAAAGAAGGCGGTGATCGACACCCTAAAATCCGAGAAGGTGTAATGATCGGTGCCGGCGCTAAAATACTTGGCAATATTGAAGTGGGTGAAGGCGCGAAAATTGGTTCTTGCTCAGTGGTTCTTCAAGCCGTTCCGCCTCATACGACTGTCGCTGGTGTTCCTGCAAAAATTGTTGGAAAGCCGAAAACTGATAAGCCATCTTTAGACATGGATCAGGGGTTTAACGGTCGCTCTCAGAACTTCATCCATGGTGATGGGATTTAAGAGCAGATTCGGGATCCGACGAATAGCCGATAGCCGAGATGCGAAAAGACTCGCAGCAGATGCTGATTATTAATAAGAGCAAAATGACGATAATGATGAAACCCGTTCAATCAATGAGCACTGTTCTTTTGATATCTGCCAGCCTTGGTGTTGCTCTTTTGTCTTCATCATCATTTGCTGCATCTCAAGGTGAACTGAAAGGCGTATCAAGCGAAATCTCTCGTCAACAGAAAGCGCTCTCTTCCCAGCAAAAGAAACTCGATAGCCTACAGGCAAACCTCAAGAAGCAGGAGCTGTCCATCGCTTCACTTGAAAAAGCGATTCTAGACAGTAAAAAGCAGCTCAATACTGCTAATGCTAATATTGCTAATTTAGACACAAAGATTAAAGCGCTCACTGCACAGAAAAAAGTCCAGACAGACAAGTTAGAGCAGCTCATTCAGACTTACTACATGACGAGTCGAGCTAAGGCTTCTTCTCACATTCTCAACACCGGTGTAGAAGAAGATCGCATCAGTCATTATTACCAGCACCTTGCCAAAGCTCGCTCCGCAACCATTAAAACGATTGAACAGACGCAACTTGAATTAGAAGAAAGCCACAAACAGCGTCAACTTGAGCAAGAACAGATAGCAACACTGCTAAAACAGCAAACCACCAAGCGCGATACGTTAGCCAAAACTCAAACGCAGCGTAAGAAAACGATTGGCAGCATCAAGAAAAACATCTCAGGTGACAAGAATTACCTAGCAGAGCTTCAGCGAAATGAAACACGCCTCAAAGCTGAAATAGCGAAAGCAGAAAAAGCGGCTCGAGAACGACGTAATGCAGTCCCGATGGATGGCCTAGCAAAACGTAAAGGTAAGCTGCCTTGGCCGATCAAAGATAAAGTTCTACATAACTACGGTTCACGTCAAACGGGGCAAATTAACTGGAAAGGCATGGTGATAAACGCCAAGTACGGTCAGCAGGTAAAATCGGTTTACTCTGGCACGGTGGTATTTGCAGAGTATCTGCGTGGCTATGGATTAGTGGTGCTACTTGACCACGGTAAAGGTGATATGACGCTCTACGGCTTTAACCAAGCACTTTTAAAGAAAGAAGGTGACAAGGTTAAAGCTGGCGAAGCGATTGCGCTTGCTGGTGACACTGGCGGCCAAACGCGCCCTTCACTGTACTTTGAGATTCGCAGAAACAGCCAAGCCCAAAACCCGAAGAGTTGGTTAGTTCGATAAAGAGCAGATACGGGATGCGAGTATCTTTCTTCGAATCCCGTATACCGCTTACTCGTCTCTTTCTATTTAGAGTTCAACGCCCTTACACCATCTTCTAATAATGTCAGCTGTTCAAAACCTTGCGCGGTCGCAATTGGTTTAACGGTCGCTATCATCTGCAGCATTCCTTGATGAACGACTTGCTCGGTAATTTGGGCTTTTGGAGACATCGCAGACTGATACGCCAACCAACCCGATGCGATCAAGTGAAGAGAAGTGACCATCGATTTCATTTCCGTATCCGTTGCTTTGAGCAGGTTCAACTCAACGAAGGCTCGCATGATATCGACAAGATTCGTTTGCAGCTTTTCTTGTACGGCCATGTAATCAAGGTGGAGTTTTTCATCACGTGACAATATTTCAGGTAAGTTCGCATAGAAGAATCGGTACTTCCACATCAACGTGAAGATAGAATCTAAGTAGCGCTTTAGTAGCGTCAGGCTTTCTTGTTGGCCTTGAATCGGTGTGAACCTTTCAAGTAACTCTGTCGAATAGAGAGTAAAGATGTCACGGACAATTTCTTGCTTGTTGCGGAAATGGTAGTAGAGGTTACCAGGGCTAATCTCGATATGCTCAGCAATATGATTGGTCGTAATACTACGCTCACCGTGCTCATTAAAAAGCTCTAGAGCAGCGTAAACAATCTTGTCACGTGTTTTCATTAGTTATTAGTATCCCTATCCGTTTAGTGGTTCAGTATATCGCCACTAAGCGGATAGATCGAGCTGATAACATCTGGTCGAATTAGCTCTGACGAAAATAGAGTGGAATCAATCGTCCCTCAAATTAGCTAGGTCTATTGATTACAATTTAGATTTTAGAGCCTGTGAAAAAGAGATCGCACATTGATCTTTCTCCGATAGCTGAATAGATTGCTCTTGAGTCAAAGGCCACTCAACACCCAGTTCCGGGTCATTCCAGGCAATTGAGATTTCCGCAGTAGGGTTATAAAAGTCCGTACATTTATAAACAAATTCAGCCATATCGCTCATAACATAAAAACCATGAGCAAAACCTTCAGGCACCCATAATTGACGCTTATTTTCAGCAGAAAGGAACTCCCCAACCCATTGACCAAAGGTCGCAGAGTCTTTTCGAATGTCAACAGCAACATCAAACACCTCTCCCGAAATAACCCGAACCAATTTACCTTGGGTGTTTTCAGTTTGGTAATGTAAACCGCGTAGAGTACCCTTCTTAGACTTAGAATGGTTATCTTGTACAAATTGTGTTGATTTACCTGTGACTAACTCTTCAAATTGTTTTTTGTTCCACGTTTCCATGAAAAAACCGCGCTCGTCACCAAACACTTTGGGCTCTATAATTTTCACATCAGCTATGCGGGTATCTATTACTTTCATTATTTTATCCTGCGTACGCTTTAATATTGCTTAATGCCGCCTTCCAGTCACTAGGCTCGACCGCGAGAAGAGTCATAATTTTCTCTGTACTCAACTTAGAATTGATTGGACGCTTTACTGGCGTGAGATATTGTTCGGTAGCAATAGTCGAGAGGCTCGGTTTACTTGCGATAACACCTTGCTCGACTGCAACATTGAAAATAGCCTCAGCAAATTCAAACCAACTCACATGCGGCAGCCCCGAATAGTGATAAACACCATACTCCACCACATCACCTTGATTGATGAAGTTCGCGATTTTTATCAAGGTACTTGCTATATCGCCTGCATATGTAGGTCCACCAAACTGGTCACCCACGATACTCAATGTATCTCGGTTTTCACCTAAGCGAAGCATGGTCTTAACGAAATTATTGCCATCCTCACCAAACACCCAAGCAGTGCGAAGGATGATATGTTTATCACACGCTTCGGTAACAGCCATTTCACCGGCTAGTTTACTTTTACCGTAAACACCTTGTGGGTTTGTGATATCACTCTCTAGATACTCTCCGACTTTATTACCTTCAAAGACATAGTCCGTCGAAATGTGTAGAATCGCGGCCCCTAGGTTTTGCGCTGCTTGTGCTAAGAACTTGGGACCATCACGATTGATCGCATAAGAAAGCTCTACTTCTTCTTCAGCTTTATCAACCGCAGTATGCGCCGCTGCATTGATAATAATAGTAGGTTGAAATTCGCTAACAACGGCATTAACAGACTCTTGGCTCGTAATATCAAGGTGCTCTCTATCAAGCGCTAATACCAATGTATTCTCATTGTTAGCCAGTTGTTTAGTTAGACAAGAGCCAACTTGACCATGACAGCCAGTAATTAGTACGCGCATTAAGCTTTTGCCTTCTTTTGAATATCCATAACTAAACGAGTCAAATACTGACCGTATTCATTTTTCATCATCGGTTTAGCAAGCATTAACATTTGTTCATCAGTTAACCAACCATTACGCCAAGCTATCTCTTCTAAACAAGCAACCTTTAGCCCTTGTACATTTTCAATAGTTTGAACAAAAGATGAAGCCTCATGAAGGCTTTCATGAGTACCAGTGTCTAACCAGGCAAAACCACGGCCTAATAGTTCCACATTCAGAGAACCATCATTTAGATACATTTCATTGAGAGTGGTAATTTCCAACTCACCTCGAAGAGATGGCTTCACTTGTTTTGCCAGTTCTACAACTCGATTATCGTAGAAATACAAACCAGTTACCGCATAGTTTGATTTTGGTATTTCAGGTTTTTCTTCAATCGAAACGGCTTTCATTTTTTCGTCAAATTCAACTACGCCAAAACGCTCAGGATCTTTGACTTGATAGCCAAAAACAGTAGCACCAGACTCTTTTGAAGCGGCATTCTGTAGCGTTCTAGAAAAAGACTGACCGTAAAAGATATTATCCCCCAACACCAAACAAACACTATCATCACCAATAAACTCTTCACCAATGATAAAAGCTTGCGCTAAACCATCTGGGCTTGGTTGAATTGCATACTCAAGGTTGATACCAAAACCTGAACCATCACCAAGTAGGCGTTGGAAACCAGCGTTATCTTCAGGTGTCGTAATAATCAAAATATCTTTGATACCAGCAAGCATTAACGTCGAGATTGGGTAAAAAACCATCGGCTTATCATAAATGGGCAAAAGCTGTTTTGATACGCCGCGAGTAAGTGGATATAAACGCGTGCCTGAGCCTCCGGCAAGAACAATCCCTTTCATTACTTATCAACCTTACCATTTACAACTAAATCTGAAGAAACACCTAAGCGCTCACCAGCGTAAGAGCCATCTAATACGCGTGACCACCATTGTTTATTCTCTAAGTACCACTCGACTGTTTTACGAATACCTGATTCGAAAGTTTCTTCTGGCTTCCAACCCAATTCACGTTCAATCTTTGACGCATCGATTGCATAACGTACATCATGCCCTGGCCTATCAGTCACATAAGTAACTAAGTCAAGGTACTTACCCACACCTTCTGGCTTATTTGGCACCAACTCTTCAAGTAATGAACAGATCGTTTTTACAACATCAATGTTTGCTTTTTCATTGTGACCACCAATGTTATAGGTTTCACCTACCTCACCTTCAGTGACCACCTTGTACAACGCTCGTGCATGGTCTTCGACAAACAGCCAATCACGGATTTGCATACCGTTGCCATACACTGGCAGAGGTTTTCCATCGAGAGCATTCAAGATCATCAATGGGATTAATTTTTCAGGGAAGTGGTAAGGGCCGTAGTTATTTGAGCAATTAGTTACGACGGTTGGTAAACCATAGGTGCGTAGCCAAGCTCGGACGAGATGATCAGAAGAAGCTTTCGAAGCGGAGTATGGGCTTGATGGCTCATACGACGTCGTCTCAGTAAACAAGTCATCCGTACCTTCTAAGTCGCCATAGACTTCGTCAGTAGAGATATGGTGGAAACGAAAAGCAGCTTTATCACTTTCAGAAAGCTCATTCCAATAGGCTCTAGTTGCTTCAAGTAATGTATATGTACCAACAATATTAGTTTCGATAAATGCAGCAGGGCCGTCAATCGAACGGTCAACATGAGATTCAGCAGCCAAGTGCATTACTGCATCAGGCTTATGCTGCTCAAAAATACGGTCTAGCTCAGTACGATTACAAATATCTACCGCTTCAAATGCATAACGCTCGTGCTCTCCCACTTCAACAAGAGACTCTAAGTTACCCGCATAAGTCAACTTATCAACATTCACGACGCTGCTAGATGTATTATTTATAATGTGACGAATGACTGCTGAACCGATGAAGCCAGCGCCGCCTGTAACTAATATCTTCATAAGATCTCTAAAACCCTAAAATTCAAAGGAAAAGTTCTTCTAATTTTGCAAATCTATTTATTACTATTCGAAGGATAGTTCGATACGTTAATACCAACTCAAATGCTCACCAACTAAAATAGTTCAGAATCAATTGCGACCAAACAACTCTCATGTCACGCGTAAGCCGGCCTTCAAACAAAAGACGTAGAATCTTTCATACTAAGACCGATAAGATCGCATTTTGAGTAGGTAATAATGACTAGATTAACACAATCATATCACACTAGAATTAAAGAATTATTCCACTAGCTCGCTTCGTTTGTTCCTTGCTATAATCGTGTGAGTTTGTATTCAAAAAAGTAGGAAGAAATATGATTATCGTAACTGGTGGTGCAGGCATGATTGGCAGCAATATTGTTAAGGCGCTCAATGAAGCAGGTCACAACGATATTCTAGTTGTCGACAACTTAAAAGATGGCAAAAAATTTAAGAACCTGGTTGACCTAGATATCACCGATTACATGGATCGTGATGACTTTCTAACTCAAGTTATGGCTGGCGATGATTTCGGTCACATTGAGGCTGTTTTCCATGAAGGTGCATGCTCAGCAACCACCGAGTGGGATGGCAAATACATGATGCTCAACAACTATGAATACTCTAAAGAGTTACTGCATTACTGTATCGAGCGTGAGATACCCTTCTTGTATGCTTCTTCTGCTGCCACTTATGGTGAAACCGATACCTTTATCGAAGAGCCGCAGTACGAAGGCGCGCTGAACGTATACGGCTATTCAAAACAGCAATTTGATAACTATGTGCGTCGCTTAACTGCAGATGCAGCCGCACACAACGAAACGCTTTCTCAAATCACTGGTTTTCGATACTTCAATGTCTACGGTCCACGTGAACAGCACAAAGGCAGCATGGCCTCTGTCGCATTCCACCTAAACAATCAAATGAACGCCGGTGAAAACCCGAAATTATTCGCAGGAAGCGAAACCTTCAAGCGTGATTTTGTGTATGTTGGTGATGTTGCGGCCGTAAACCTGTGGTTCTTAAAAAATGGCGTATCAGGTATCTTCAACCTAGGTACAGGCAATGCCGAATCATTTGAAGAGATCGCAAAAGCGGTGATTAAACATCACGGTAAGGGAGAGATTGAAACCATCCCATTCCCTGAGCATTTGAAAGGCGCTTACCAAGAATTTACTCAAGCAGATTTAACTAAGCTGCGCGATGCCGGTTGCGATGTTCAATTTAAGTCGGTTGCTGAAGGTGTCAGCGAGTACATGCAGTCAGTTAATCGCTAGATTACACTCTCCCGAAAACAAGCTAACGGAACACTGTTAGCTTGTTTAATATATATCGCCAGTTAAAGGTTTACAGTGACAACTCAACGCGACGACTACGATCCTAAAGCATACAATCCTAAATTCATCAGTGCGTTTTTATCACCAAAACACTGGGGAACTTGGCTCGGGCTATGCCTATGTCTGCCCATTTCTTTGCTGCCAAACTCGATTCGAGTAGCCATAGCAAAATTCGTGGCGACAAAAATGGCGAAGAAGCAACGTGGCTCAGTACAAAAGGCACGTATAAACCTCGCGCTTTGTTTTCCAGAAAAGTCTGTTCAAGAGCGTGAAACCATTCTAACCAATTGCCTAACAACTGCTGGCGCCTTTTTACTTGGTTTTCCTGCCATATCATTACGCAGTAAACGCTGGCTTGAAAGGCACTCAGAAATCATTGGATTAGAACACTTACAGCAGCTACAGCAAGACAATCAAAGTGCTATTTTGCTCGTACCTCACTCTTGGTGCATCGACATTCCGGCAATCCTTTTAGCTTCAAGAGGCTTACCCGTTTCTGCGATGGCAAATAGCCAGAAAAACCCTCTGACCGATTGGCTCATGCACAAGCAAAGAGTTCAGTATGGCGGGCGAGTTTATGATCGCAGTGGCGGCATTAAGCCTTTTATCAAATCAGTCAAAGATGGCTACTTGGGATATTACCTGCCAGATCAAGACCATGGCCCAGAGCAAAGTGTATTCTCAGACTTCTTTGCGACTGAAAAAGCAACCTTGCCCGGACTTGGAAAACTAGCAAAAGTAAGCCGAGCGAAGATCGTTCCAACCTTTGCCAGCTATAATATTGAGACGGGTAAATACGAAATTGAAATCAAAGCACCCATTGAGTTATCCGGCGATGAACATCAAGACGCTAGAGCAATGAATGAAGTCGTTGAAGGTTTTGTTAATCCGAAACCTGAGCAGTACATGTGGATTTTAAAGTTGTTAAAAACACGCAGGGATGGACAAGACCCATATGTGGGTTATTAACCTACATATGGGTATAAACCTACACGTAGGCATATAGACTCGATTGATTAGTTAGAAGTTTCTAACTAATCAACAATTTTAAATATTTAATAGTCATTCACCATTGTCCGTTAGTAGCTTGTGATAAAAACCATCAACAGTGTAATCTTCAAGCTTAATCAAAACTGATTCGTCAAACTCGCTAGAAATAAAGCCTTCAATATTACCAGTAAGTTCATTTAGAGAGTCAAATATAAGAAAGTTATCTTTTGAGTATAAAGGGTGATTATAAAGACTCGTATTATTCGTTATAACTTTCTTTCTAGCGTACAACGCCTCTTTAACCCTCATTGTATCAGACGTCTGTCCATCAAGAACCATTTCCAATACACATTTGGTATTGAGCATCACGGTTAGGTATTCAACATAGGAATAAGACGGTTTCTTGTCAAAAACAATAAAATTGCACTTAAAACCATCTAATGCACCTTTTATTTTCTGAACCTTTTCTTTTCTTCCTTTATCCACGCCGACAAAAGAAACATCGAAATCAGATGATTTTTCTATCTCATCGATGATTTTTAGTTGAGGCATAGGTAGGTAAATATGCTTAAAGTCATACTTTGCTGCATCACCTTCATCAAAAGTATATGTTTCAAAATCTTTTAGGTGAGGGTTCAGGCTTCCGTCTGTGACATTTCTAAAAACAATCACCTTCCTCCCATCAATCTTTGATATCGACTTTATATCTCTCAGAGAATCGGTGGTGAATATGACATCGAAGCCATTTAGCGCCTCTATTTTTCGTCTTATGATCGCTCCATAAGCCTCATGATAGTGTTTTTTACTATAGAAAAATAAAAAGGAAATCAATTTCACTAACCACTTGCTTAGAAAAATATGATGCTTTTCATAATCAGACGATAGGACGTCAATTTCTAGTTTTTCATACTGTTGCTTATAGCCTACAAAAACCAGTTTCGGTTTCAATTTATCGTTCATAAGGCAACCTTTTAAAAGACTCGACAATACTTCCTAATGCACTATTGGCTTTACTACCTTCAACTACCTTCTCGTAATAACTAACATACGCTGCAGCCATGACATTGGCATTGAATTGATCTCTCGCGTATTCATTACAACGAGCTGAATCATAGGTGTCAGAATTTAAGATCCCTTCTACGAGCTCTTGTTCACAGCTCGATAAAAGACCTACCTCACTAGAAACTAATTCCGGCAGTGAACCATAGGGTGTACCAAATACTGGACAACCAAAATACAAACTCTCTGTAATCGCTAAGCCAAACGGTTCATGCCAAGTCACGGGGAATATCAGACCTTTTGACTGAGTCATGATCTGAGATTTCGTTGTATCGTCCACCATCCCTAAAAAACGAACATGACGATCTAACGTTAACCTGAAACCCATTTTTAGGTTCAATCGATGGCCGCCCAACACATCAAGCTGCTGGCCAGCTTTCTTGGTAATATCAATAGCACCTTGAACATTTTTAACTCGCCACGCCGCTTTCCCAAGAAAATGGAAACGCTCTCGTTTCAAGTTAAAGTTAGGCTTTTGGTAATTATCCCAATTCAAGCCATTGTAAACATAAGCCTGTGCACCATGATTTTTTGCATGCTGAGATGAAACAAAGACGGTATTCGGGTCAATAGGGAGGTCTGAATTACCATGCTGCGTTAAAATGTAGGGATAAGAGATAGGCTCTAAATCAGAGTGGAAATGCACAACATCAATATCATTTGGAAGCTGACTTTGCACTGGTACATTCGGTTGATACTCTATGACTCTCGCCCAATCACACTTTGTGCCTTTGCCAGCGAGCAGAGTTACTCGGTGCCCGGCAAGATGCAAAGCATAAACTAAGTCCCAAATGACTCGTTCGGTTCCACCGTAATTCACCACAGGTAACGTGGCTCTTGTATACATTAGAATATTCATAATCACTTAATTTTTAGAAGCTTTTACTTTAGCGACAACTGCTTGATGAACACACTCTGGAACAAATTGCTCTATTTCTCCACCATGAATAGCGACTTCACGAACCAATGTTGATGATAAAAAAGCAAACTCTTCTGAAGGTGTCAAAAACAGGCTCTCTAGTTCTGGTTTTAATCGACGATACATTGTCGTCAAACCAAACTCATACTCAAAGTCCATTGTTGTTCTTAAGCCACGCACCAAAATTGAGGCATTTTGCTCGGTCGCGAAATCAACCAGTAAACCGCTAAAACCTTCGACGGAAACATTAGGTAATTCATCGCAAGTTTCTCGCAATAAGGCCACACGCTCATCTAAGCTAAATAAGGTGGCTTTACTTGGGCTCTCTGCGACACCAATGACAAGTTTTTCAAACATACATGCGGCACGTTTAATTAAGTCATAATGGCCGTTAGTCACTGGATCAAAAGTACCTGGGTATATTGCTATTTTCATGACATTCCTTTATTCACTGGATGTTTTCTTGTTTTTCAATCGGCCTAATACACGGTCTAGCTGCTCAATCACCGATTTTGTAGAAATAAGAGCCATAAGATCTTTTCCTTTTACTCGGGTTCCCCATGGAAGCTCGTCAACCGCTTTACCGTGTTGCTCTTCAGCAATCTGTTCATACACAGAAACCACATTGTCTAAACTATGGTAAGGCCCTGTTCGCATTGGGTTACTGTGCGCATACAAGCCAATGACGGGGACACCTTGAGTGGTCGCAATGTGTGCAGGCCCTGAATCAGGAGCGATCACAACACTGGATTGACCAATCACTGCGGTAAGCTGCTTTAACGAGGTTGAGCCAACTAAGTTAATACTAGGTGATGTCATGTGCTGAGATATATTGTCGGTTAAATTGCGCTCTCTATCCGTTGGAGCACCACAAAAAACCACTTTAAAGCCTAACTGATAAGCGTGATCGGCGACAGCGGCATAGCGCTCAACTAACCAGTTTCTCTCATCTTTACTCGCAGCAGGGCTAATAACAATATACGGCTCATGCGCAAGCTCCATCGATAGTTTTTGGTCTTCATCAGACAAAGCAAGATCCCATGTCGGCATCTGCTTGGGACATCCCAAAAAGTAAGCAAATTCAGAGAAATTATCTAACACATGAGATGCGTCCGTTTTTGGCAGCTTGCGATTGGTAAAGAGCCACTGCCCCTCTTTGGCACGTGTCCAACTAAAGCCAAGTTTTACTTTTGCCTTTATCCCTATCGTTAACAGGCTGGCTCTTAGTGCAACTTGCATATGCAGTAAATAATCAAACCGAGTTGAACGCAGAGCTCTCCATACTTCTTTCATTCCTTTTAGGCCGCGTTTTTTATCAAACACGACAACTTGAATTCCAGGTATATCACCAAGTAATTGAGCTTCGATTTTTCCCATCACCCACGTGATCTGACATTCTGGATAGGTAGCTTGAATAAGTTGCACTACAGAAAGAGCATGACAAACGTCACCAATGGCAGATAAACGCAGAATACAAATAGATTTGGGAGCAGAAAGAACGTTATTCATTGATCGGTTCCAATGGCATCATTTCTAGGACAGCAGAAACAACGTTATCTGGCTTGATATCTTGAAGGCATGGCGAATAGACATCATCGCTAATTTGACATCTGTTTTTATAACAAGGGACGCAGTTACGTTCAGATTGCACAAGTCTAATATTGGCGACTCTTTGGGAGCTAACACCATTGCTGTATAAATTGTTCGTTACATCAATTGGCTCTTCATAAGGCCAAGGTGACCACATGCTTGCTGGCGCCACGCTAATAATAGATACAATTGGGATAGAGTAACCTGATGCGAGGTGACCAGGGCCACTATCAGGTCCAACAAAACCATCACTGTGTTTTATTAATACAGAGGTTTGAGCTAATGATAATTCCCCCAAAACACTGACCAGTTGATTCGATTCAGGAACTTGGCTAATGATTTGTTCAACAATGGTCTCGTCTCGTTCTAATTTAGCGCCAGATAAGACAATATTATAACCTGCAGATATCAGACGATTGATGACTTCAACCCAATACGAGACTGGCCACTGCTTAATTTCGTTGGAGGATGGCGCATGCACAACAATGTAGTTTGATGGCAATCTATTTTGAACCACTGAAGGTAATAACTCTTCGGGAGAGACTAGCCGTGCAATACAATTAACATCTATGGTATCCAGCATACGAGCAACGCGACTCATTTTATGCTCAAAGCGATGCTGTTCTTTAATGTAATGAGTATAAATTAACTTTTTAACCCAGGCGCCAGAAAGCGATTCATCAATTGCACCAAGTCTTTTCTTACCAAAGATAAAACTATAGATAGCTGTTCTATCATTAAGCATTTCATTGACGACTAAATCATATCGACCATGCGTTTTTAAAATCCGGTAATAGTCCTTAACGGATGCTCTTGGCGGAATTTCAACTAAAGAGTCAACGTCTGGATTGGTACCAAAAACCATCTCCCCTCTAGCATTAACTAAAACATCTATTGTTGCGGTCGGAAACGCTTTTCTCAGACTATGGGTAAAAGCAGAGATCAACAAACTATCACCAATGCAATGAGTGGCAACAACTAATATTTTTTGGTAACTACATGAATCGTTCATTAATCTGTTCGGCGTTTGATATACTGTTCTACCAAGTATGCCATAAACTCCCCAATACGAGACAGTGATTCATGTTTACAACAAAGCAAATCCATAAAACAACGTACTGGTATAATCCTAAATTACTCACCGAAGACGTTGAATTGGCTTTTTCTGTGGATTATTGGAAGGCGAATCAAGCAATACTGGGGCACGCTCAAGGTAGAGGAACAACATGGTTTGTTAAGGGAGAAAAAAGCAATTTCGCTCTTCGACATTATCATCGCGGCGGCTTGTTTGGAAAGCTAGTTAGAGACAGCTATTTATTTACTGGATTAGAGAACTCACGAGCATACCAAGAGCTAATGTTACTTGAGCTTCTAGCCACACATAAAGTTAATGTCCCGACACCCGTTGCTGCGAAAGTTTCGCAAGAAGGGCTCGTTTACAAAGCCGATATTTTAATTGAAAAGATTTCCGACGCAGAAGACTTAGTAAAGATACTATCAAACAAAAAACTATCCGATTCCCATTTCAACGATATTGGTCATCAAATTCGAAAAATGCACGATGCCGGGGTCAATCATACCGACCTCAATATCCATAACATTCTCGTAGATAAAGCAGGTAAGGTTTGGATTATCGATTTTGATAAATGCTTAACGCAGACAGGCAGCAACTGGAAAGTGAGTAATCTAAAGCGACTCGAGCGCTCATTCGAAAAAGAAGTTCGGTTAGGAAAGATTGATGCTCAGCACTTTGATTTTTCACAAATTGAACAAGGGTACAAAATGAGTACCCTTGAGAGCCTATGATTTATTCTTCTTTCAAACCAAATAACTTACGAAGTTTCTTTTTCTTTTTATAGATATGCCCTCGAATCACTTCAGCAAGAGGGCGCTTGAAGGACACTTCTTTAGCTAAGCGTATTTGCTCTTCAAATGGTTTAACTCCATGTTCTTCAAAGAACTGTTCCAACACCGTTCTCGCCCAGTCTTTTCGTCCACTCGTTGAATAATGATTGAGCCAAGCTTTCGCTGGTTCAATATTCACCTGTGTAGAGAGCGCTTCAGATAACGCAAACTGTTCTAGAGTGTGTGCCTCACACCCTTCTTGACGCAACGCTTGAATCAACACATCGGCATAATCAAAAGCTGATGTGTGTTTCCCGGTGATACCGATGACTGCCGATGCCCACATAACTGAGTCTGGATTGGTGCGGTAGATACTGCCATCCATAAGCTTTATATCTCTATCTCTGATATGTGCGTATTCATTAGTGCTTGGCAAAGTATTGATGTTCACTTCTGAGCAAAACAGTAACGCGTTTTTATCCGATATAGAGTCGAAATAGACATTTGTTGGCACGTTAAAGTACGTATCTGTATCTAAAAAAAGCAGTTTATCTTCAGGACTCAACTCTAAATTATCACAAAGATATTTTAAGCCGCGGTTCTTGATTCTGAAGTGATAAGTATTGTCTAGACTCCATTCAGCCTTTTGAGCTGGCGATATCGGAAACACTTTAATTGGCATATTAGCGAAGTGCTCAGGCTCTTCTGCTAGAACAGAAATTTCAGGCCTAGTTCCATTTGCCTCAACCCAATTGGCTAAAAAAGACAAAATGCAAAATCTTGCGCCTTGATAGTAAGTTCTATCATTGCCATAAATGACAAATGTTAAGTGTTTTCTAGCCAATTCTGATTTCATAATTTAGTACTTCGTAATATTTTTAAAAAGTGCTTTGTGCTTGCTGCTGACATGGCTTCGAACATGAGTTCGGTATCCCTCTTTAAACCAACTTCTAACCGTCGCATAAAGCCCTGAGGTTCTACCACTCAACTCACTATCAAATGCACCGGTTTTACTACCCTGACGAACCAAAGGTGGGTGTGTCCAAAAAATATTGTACTCTAATGTCGTTCGTTCATTACCAATATAACCATCAATAGGTGCGTCGGTTATATTGTTTTCCATATGCTCTACCATTGCGCGAGCAAAACTAAGGTCATAAAGCAAACCACCAGTAAGCTTGTTCGTTTTACACAAGTACAGATGTTGATTTGGTACTCTTACTGATGCAGGTACTAAGCTCGACGCCTCTTCAATATTTACAAGATACTTTTCTTCACCAGCAAGCTCGCTTTGGAAAGCTTCTAGTTGCTCAATAAAATCGCTATTTAAAAAAGCATCATCTTCTAACACTAATACTTGTGGAATTTGTTCTTCTACGACTTTTTTCATCACTAAGTAGTGCTTATAAAAGCAAGACTTCTCAGGGAGCCTCAGTGAATCGTCAAAAAAACCATTTCTAACGTCATCAGATAGATCATCGATATCACCAGCTAACATATATTCGTAATCAGTGATGCCCACTTCTGGCAGGTGCTTATCTATATGTTTTCTACGTTCTTCGTAGCCTTTGCTTACATGAATAACAAAAGTTTTGATCATGGTGATGTCTCAATATTGGTTGACTGATTATTGGTGGCTGAATGATGTATCAATTGGAGTGTTTGTTGTAACGCACCTTGATTCTGTTGAACTATACCATAGCCTATTCGTCCTTTTTCAATTAACTCTTTAGGCTTGGATAATGCACTGATCATTTGTAAAGCAAGCTCATTCTCATCGGCTACAACAGACAGTGCGCTCGAGTCGATCAATTGATTCGCCAGGTCTGCAAAATTGAAATAGCTAGGCCCTGTTAAGCAGTATTTTTGAAGCAGCGCAGGTTCGATGAAGTTATGCCCTCCTACTTTCTTTCCAAGTAGGCTTCCTCCCATAAAAACAAGATCGCTTGCAGAAAGCATAACCATAAGCTCTCCCATCGTATCTCCTAAGTAGACATCGACATCAAGCGGTACGTCGTCAACAACTTCGGTTCGACGTACTAACAGTAAATCTTGGTTTTTGGCCAATTCAGCAACTGAATCAAACCGTTCAGGATGACGAGGCACTATCACTAACAGCAATTCTGGCAGTTCTCTTTTGGCTTGCTGGTAAGCTCTAAATATTTGTTCATCTTCGCCCGCATGAGTGCTCGCGGCGACAACAATCTGCCTACCCTGCCCCAAAATATCTTTAAGATACTCGCCTTGTGCGATTATATTATTATCAATCGACACATCGTACTTAATTGACCCTGTGACAATGACTTTTTCGCTCGGCGCACCTAGTAACTCAAATCGAGATTTATCATCAGAGTGTACCGTCAATATTAAACTTAACTTAGAAATTGTCGGATAAATTAACGAACTCATTTTTTGATAATTACTGGCTGATTTTTCTGATAATCGTCCATTGACTAATATCATCGGAATATCATTTTTAGCAACGGTGTTAATGGTGTTCGGCCATAATTCCGTTTCAATAATGAGCATGTTGTCTGGCTGAATTCGGTTGATAAAACGTTGAACACACCAACTGAAATCAATAGGCATATAACGGTGGCTAATCGAACCGCTCATCTTTTCTACCTGTTCAGCGCCTGTACTCGTTGTTGTAGTGATCAGTATTCTTTTATCTGGGTTTTGTATCGCCAGTTGTTCAACTAACTTCTTACTCGCCAGCACTTCCCCTACTGAAACGGCATGAATCCAAATCACACCCGATTGTCTATTCTTAATAGGCGGTGTAAATCCGAAATGCTCTTTCCAGCGATGACCAAAAGGCGGTTTGTTTGCTTTGGAGCGATATAGGCCCCAAAGCAGAATAGGGCTAATAAGGAAAAGTAGCGCGGTATAGGCCCAACGAACGACGATGCTCATATAACGACCTTATTTATATTTTGCCTTGGGAAATAACATCAAACTGCTCAATAGCACTAATGACTCTACTCGGCATTAACTCAGTTAGGCACTTTAGATGCTGCTTGGGACAAGTTCGTTCAAAGCAAGGTCGGCACTCAATATCAGTATTGATGATTGCCAGTTTGTTGGTTAGCGGAGGCGTATATTTAGGTGAACTAGAGCCATAAACAGCCACGACATTACAGCCCACAGCGGCGGCCACATGCATCAGCCCAGAATCATTGCTAACGACAGTACGACAAGCCCCAATCAAGTCTACAGCCTGAATTAAGCTCGTATCTCCAGCTAAATTGAAGCAATGCTGATGCATATCAACAGGGACTTGTTCGATTATCTTTTGGGTTACTTCACGATCTTTAGCCGAGCCAAACAACCACACTTGGTAGCCTTGCTTTATCATCGCTGTCGCAGCTGTTGCAAAGTGATTATCAGGCCAACGTTTCGCAGGGCCAAACTCAGCACCAGGACATAAACCAAGGACAGGCCTTTGACTATTTAAACCAAATTGCTCCATAGCTTCTTGCTGGCTGGAGTCAACAACTTGTAGGCTTGGAAAAGGTAATGATGACAATTCACCTAAACAACCACTACCCGTCATTTCAGCTTTAGGGTGCGCTAACGCTACATATCGCTCTAACATGTATTGAAACGCTTTTTTATTGGTTCTAACGTCATTAAGCAAACCAAAACGCATTTCACCTTTCCAACCAACTCGTTCAGGAACGCGTGCAAACAGGGGAATTAAAGCTGATTTCGCGGAGTTAGGTAATACGTACGCTTTATCGTACTGTACTTCCCTCAACGATTTACCGATCCTATAACGAGATTTCAGATCAAACTGTCCATGTCCCAATGGCATTTCAAGAGCTTGATTGACTTGTGGCATTCTTTCCAGAATTGGCTTACACCATGCGGGCGCTAAAACATCAATTTTTGCGTCAGGGTACTGTGTCTGCAGCTCAATATATAAGCCTTGAGACATTACCATGTCTCCAACCCATGACGGGCCAATAATCAGAATTTTCATTTGTCTTGCTCGTTAATAGCGTGTTCGTGAGTAGCTTGGCCAGATAGTCTAAAATATTCTTGAAGTGTTTTAATGCAAACCAATTTTTCTAGTTGTTCATCTTGGAAAGGAGCAAGGTATTCATGCGCATTTTTGATCATCTGTTCAGACTCTTTAGGGTTGTCTAAATAGTATTTAATTTTTTGCTCAAAATCCGACCAGTCATCCTTCACCTCTACATAATGTATGCCTGGCTGTAGAGTGCCTTCCATAAACCACGTTTCAAACTTCATTTTTGGAGTAACGACAAGTGAGTTTGAAGACATTGCCCATTTCAAGTTTGATGCAACATCGTTCCCTTCAAGGCAAATAATAAATTTGTACTGAAGCTGCTCTTCTACTGTCATGAATGGCTGTTGCCACTCTGGGTGTTGCTCTGAAGCATTCGATTGACCTGCATTCATCAGTGGATGACCATACAGGGTTTGCATAAAACGAATTCTGTGTGGTTGAGTGACAGCACCACGAAATACGGCCATATTTTTTTTATCAGAAAAACTTAAGCTATCATCCACGAATCGGAAATGACGACGCTTATCTAATTTAAATAGTACAGAGTTACTATTGTTCCCATCAATCGGACGAGCTTTAAATAAAGTTGGAACTGGCTCTATATGCGTTTCATCACCAAAGTAGTAGCTGAAACGAAAGTACTTTGGAAAATAATAAAGAAACTCTTTAAGATCAAAGAAATAAGATGTGTAGCCTTTTCGAGAATAATTATTAATCTCGCAGCTTAGACTAGCCTTATCAAAGTCACCGAGCCCTTTCACATAATAATTTACTCTGCTTTTTATATAGTCAGCTTGACCGGAATATGACTTTTCCAGATTTTCAAACTGTTTTGAAAAATACAAACGAGGTGCGATAGAGAGCAAGGCATGTTTTAAATAATAAAATATCTTCATAGTTTCTCTTTATATTTTATTTTTGCATAATGAACTAAAGTTCCGGTGACAATTAAATATACAACGAGAGCATCACCATTTCTAAAAGGTGAATCTGTTAAACTGGCCACAGCGTAGTGGATAGAAGGCAAGCTAAACAACCAAAATAAGTCGGGATACTTTCTCAGCCCCAAATATACTGGATAGAAAATAAAGAACAAAAAGATACTTAAACCTATAATTCCAGAGCGCGCTAGTTTATCAATATAGTTATTGTGTAAATGCCCTTCTGAAATAAAGCCATAAGCCCTAGGTGTATACCCTGGTATATTCTCTTCAATATACTCACGATTCAATGACCCATGCCCTAATATAGGACTACTTTCAAAAAGTTCAATGCCAGCTTGATACATCTGCAACCTGAGACCTATTGATGAATTGAGGTCACCTTGTTCAATTTTGCTGATCTCCTTCCATGTCTGGTCGTAACGCTCAACAATAGCCTCTTCAGAGAGAAAAACAGCACCAAAACACAAAGTTAACGATAGTAATATGATTTTTATGTTTATTTTTCTTTGGTAAAGTAGAATTAAGCCTATTACGATATATAGAACCCCAACCCCTAAAACAACCCCTCTAGATTGCGTTAAGATCAAAGAAAAACCGGAAATAATCGCACTTACAACTAACATCCAGGTGATTTTACCTTTAAAATTTGTCAATAGTGCCCCTACTGAAAGCGTAGATATTAAACCTTGATGTGTTGCTAGCGGGATAGGATTAGTTGGCCAAAATATTCGCTCTGTCGGATAAATAAAAAAGTACCAACATGACAAAGCTAAACATGCCAAAGCTGCACTAAATAGTAGATATTGAGCTAGCTTTGCATTGAGAAGTTGTTTTTGAGGGAGTACGCACAATAGTACAGTTGTAACAAGAAAACCTCTCAATTCTTGAGAACTGGCACCATAAGTAACATAACCTATTAAGGTAAACATCCCAGCCAATAGAGTTCCCCATAGCCAAACATTACTTTTAAAGTTGGACTTAATCTGGAACAAGCCATAAATAAATATATGAACAATAGCGGCAACCAAAACCAAAGCTACCAAAGGCTTGTTGCCCTGAGGCATCCAAATAATACCTATAGCTAACCATAGGTAAGGAATTAGTAACAGAGATCTAGAGATAGACTCTGCCTTTAGAAAAGAAGACAACATAATTCCAAAGTAATAATAAAAATAGTTCCGGCAATTTTATCAGATAAAGTGCTATAGACACAGCTTCAAGTGATATCAACCTCTGTATTGAGAGCTACACATCTATAGCTGACAACTAGAGCAAAAAAACGTGTTCCTCTGCCCTATTTTTAGCTCTTGAATCAGAGCTTCACAATTAGGGCACTTTTCACCCGCTTTCCCATACACTTGCAGCTCTTGGGCAAAGTACCCGGGCTTGCCATCTGCTTGTGCGAAATCTTTTAAGGTAGTACCGCCTTGTTTAATGGCGGTGGCGAGCACTTGTTTGATCTCTTTGGTCAACAAGGCCCACTCTGCTTTTGTCACTTTGCTTGCCGGGCGCAAAGGGCTAATACGTGAAGCAAATAGCGCTTCATTGGCGTAGATATTCCCGACACCCACCACCACCTTGTTGTCCATGATGAATTGCTTAACGGCGACTTTACGTTTCTCTGCCTTCTCAGCTATGTAGTAGGCGTTGAAGTCGTCAGTGAGCGGCTCAGGACCAGATCCCAGTAATACTTGATGAATCTCATCCGGCGCTGACCATAGCCAAGCGCCAAAGCGACGAGGGTCGTTGTAGCGTAATACTTTGCCATTGGTGAGCTTAAGATCCACGTGATCGTGTTTTGCTGCTGGGAAATCCGCGTCTAATACGCGCAGTGAGCCAGACATACCAAGGTGAACAATGGCAGTGCCGGTATCCGTTTCAATCAATAGGTATTTAGCACGGCGTGAGATAGAGCGTATCACCTGCCCTTCTAATGCTTTTAGCTCTTGTGGGATATCCCAACGCAGCTTCGGAGTGCGAAAGGTAAGCGTTTTAATGGTCTCACCAACTAAATGAGGCGAGATCCCCATGCGGCTTACTTCGACTTCGGGTAACTCAGGCATAATCTAATCGTCCGATGTTGAGGGGTTGTCTTGACTAAGACTTGGAAACAGGTAGCTCTCTTCAATAGACACCGCCAACCACTGATCATTCCAGTTTTTTAACAACCAAAACTCAGGTAGCTGATAATAAGTAATGCGTTGCGGCTCTTCTTGGTCTTGATACCACACTTCTATTGTATGCGGGGTAGTAAGCTGAGAAGTTAGGTCAGTATAGGTTGGCGAATCAACCTCGGTACCAACAAGCTGTTGCCAGCGTTGAGCACGTTCTTGAGCGCTAATGCTTTGAGCTGGGGCGGAGCCTTTCAATTGATAACCCCACTGACCATCTTCGAGTACCAATGACCACTTAGCAAAGTGCAACGCTTGAAGCTTTGCTGTTGGGTTCAGGAGATAAGGATAAGGGCTATCAACCTGCGGTTCAGGCTCGATAAGGTACGCTTTGATCAATGTTGGAAGGTTTAACACGCCAATAAAAGCGATCACACTGAACATGAGTATGTTGTTCCACCGGCGTCCACGATATCTCATCTGATTCTGCTCATCTAACCTATTGAACATTCAGTATATCGTGAAAGTGGCAATACTTTCTATGTTGTACAGATTTCTATCTATCAGAGGCTATATCAAGCAAGAATAATTGAGTTCCTCAAATTGTAGATATAAAAAAACCCAGCGATTAAACTGGGTTTTTCAATTCTTTCTTCTACTGAAGAAGAGCAAAAAAAGCATCAATTACTTGATTTTAGCTTCTTTGTACATAACGTGTTGGCGAACTACTGGATCAAACTTTTTGATCTCAAATTTGCCTGGCATGTTACGCTTGTTCTTATCAGTTGTGTAGAAGTGACCAGTACCTGCAGAAGATACTAGACGAATTTTCTCACGAATGCCTTTAGCCATTGCTTAATTCCTCTTAAACGTTTTCGCCACGTGCACGGATATCAACAAGAACAGCATCGATGCCTTTCTTATCAATGATACGCATGCCTTTAGCAGTTAGACGTAGTTTAACAAAACGTTTTTCGCTCTCTACCCAGAAACGATGAGTTTGTAGGTTCGGCAGAAAACGGCGCTTAGTAGCATTGCGTGCGTGTGAACGGTTGTTACCCGTTACTGGACGCTTACCAGTTACTTGGCATACTCGGGACATGAATGTCTTCTCCAATCGTTTCAGCTCGATATCAACCTTGGTGGCCGAACCTCTCTATCAATTAAAATAGAAGGTAAAAACCGTTATGGAAAATCCATACAAGGCTATCAAAGGTCGCGCATTATACTAACTTGACACGCATTGCTCAAGACCCGAACAGATCCTTTTTACGGATTTCGTGATCTTTTTTTGTGCAGCGCAGCTTGCTTGAGTAATCAGAGCTGATTTTAGGTCTAAAAATGTGGCCGGAATAATAGCAGATTTAACGCAACTAACAACCTAAAATGTGATTCAAATCCATCCACGCTCTGCAAAAGAGACAACTTCACCATCTCCAACGACAAAATGGTCGAGAACTCGGATGTCCACCAGCGCTAATGCATCGGTTAATCGGCGTGTAATCCGCCTATCCGCTTGGCTGGGCTCAGCAACACCTGAAGGATGGTTATGAGCTAAGATTAATGCCGCCGCATTATGATGAAGTGCCCGTTTAACCACTTCCCGCGGGTAAACCGATGCGGCATCGATGGTTCCTTCAAACATCACCTCGTCCTTTATTACCCTATTTTGGTTATCGAGGAACAATATATAGAAGGCTTCTCGCTGGCGATCACGCAACATGCTCGAAAGATAAAGCTTAGTATGACTAGGGCTAGTGAGTGCATCTCCGCGAGATAACGTCTCTGCTAGATAGCGCTGTGTCATCTCTAACACAGCCTGTAATTGAACATACTTGGCCTGCCCCATCCCTTTATGGGCACAAAATTCTTCCTGCGTTGCTGAAAAAAGATGACGGAGCGAGCCAAAGTCTTTGATCAACTTGTCAGCAAGTTCCAACACGTTCATTCCTTGTGTCCCTGTTCGCAGAAATATCGCGAGCAATTCCGCATCACTCAAAGAATCAGGCCCTCGACTCAATAACTTTTCTCTCGGCATCGATTCGGCAGGCATTTTATCTATTGGCATATAAAAGCTAATCACTAGTCATAAACACGACCCACCACCTTAATGAGATCGTAATCTGAGATCCTTCGATAGAGATAAAAGGAAACGAGTCACTAGCAAAACCGTGTAATTGATAAGTTTGATAACACCAACTTGATGAGCGTCAAATCTGTTCTAATTCTGCTTCTAGGCACTAATCCTTTGTTCTGATATCGTAAGTCGCAGAGAAATTAAGGAACAGAATCATGCAAACATTGGTTAATCAACTGGATAACGCTGACCTACAAGGCCTAGCTGGGAAAAAAATCCTACTTGGCATTAGTGGTGGTATCGCTGCGTATAAATGTGCCGAACTGACTCGACGCTTAATTGAACGTGGGGCACAAGTACAAGTCGTGATGACAAATGCAGCCAAAGAGTTCATCACTCCTCTCACCATGCAAGCCGTCTCTGGAAGGCCAGTGTCTGATAGTTTGCTTGATCCTGCTGCTGAGGCTTCCATGGGGCACATCGAGCTCGCAAAGTGGGCTGACTTGGTATTACTAGCGCCAGCAACCGCTGATCTGATTGCGCGCATGACAGCTGGCATGGGTAACGACCTACTGACCACTTTGGTTCTAGCAACCGATGCGCCAGTTGCGGTATCTCCGGCAATGAACCAACAGATGTACAGCCACCCTGCCACTCAAGAGAACATCGCAACACTAAAACGTCGTGGTTGTGAGATTTGGGGACCGGCGGCTGGCGAACAAGCGTGTGGTGATGTGGGAATGGGTCGCATGCTAGAGCCTATGCAGCTCGTGCACCGCTGTGAAGACTTCTTCCAACCTAAACCTCTTGCTGGTCGCTCTGTGTTAATCACGGCGGGTCCAACTCGTGAAGCCATTGACCCTGTGCGTTACATTACCAACCACAGCTCGGGCAAGATGGGCTATGCTCTGGCTGAAGCGGCAGCGAAACAAGGCGCAACAGTAACTCTAATCAGCGGCCCTGTATCACTCGCGACACCAAATAAGGTTAATCGCATCGATGTCGACAGCGCTCAGCAGATGTTTGATGCCGTGAGTGCCAATGCAGCTCAACACGATATTTTCATCAGCTGCGCCGCGGTAGCTGATTACCGCCCTGAGACCATCGCAGACCAAAAGCTTAAAAAGGTCGACGGTAAAGACGACATGACCATTCAAATGGTTAAGAACCCTGACATCGTCGCTTCTGTCGCTGCAATGACTGAAGGTCGCCCATTTACTGTCGGCTTCGCAGCTGAAACTCAAGATGTTGAGAAGTACGCGCGCGGCAAACTGGAAAGAAAGAACCTCGACATGATTTGCGCCAACGACGTTTCTGTCGAAGGTCAAGGCTTCAATAGCAGTAGCAATGAGCTGCATCTTTATTGGAAAGGCGGCGATAAGTCTCTGCCACTGGAAAGCAAAGACACACTTGGTTTCCAGATCCTCGATCAGATCCAACAGCTTATTGATGCATAAACGCACAAATTTGCTCTGACAATCTGCTGACACCTCTCGATTCTGTTGACCTAGGGCTCACAAAACTAGGAAACAGAATTGATTGGTGTTTATAATCCTTCTTCACTCAATCCTCATCTTTAGGAAAGGAAGTAAATAGATGGCTGGTGCTCGAAAATCAAACCGTCGTGAAGAAATCCTACAAGCTCTCGCACAAATGTTGGAATCGACCGAAGGTGCTTCTCGTATCACAACGGTAAAGTTGGCCAAGCAAGTGGGTGTTTCTGAGGCTGCGTTATACCGCCACTTCCCTAGCAAAGCTCGTATGTTTGAAGGCCTAATCGAGTTCATTGAAGAAGCGTTGATGTCTCGAATCAACCGTATTCTGGATGAAGAGAAAGACACGCTAGAGCGCATACGCCTAGTGCTACAACTTATCTTAGTTTTCTCAGAACGTAACCCTGGCCTGACTCGAATTTTGTCTGGTCATGCTCTAATGTTTGAAAATGAACGCCTGCGTGATCGCATCAACCAACTTTTCGAACGCATTGAGACGCAACTTCGCCAAATCCTGCGTGAAAGAAAACTTCGTGAAGGGAAATCATTCCCGGTTGATGAGAAAATCTTAGCCGCTCAACTGCTCGGTCAAGTTGAAGGCAGCTTGAATCGCTTTGTTCGTTCAGACTTCAAATATCAACCGACAGAAAATTTTGATGCTTATTGGGCTCTATTAAGCGCTCAGATTAAGTAGCAATCAAATTAAGTAGCAATCAAATCTTAAGTGATGGTTATGACGACGAAAACTTCTCCGACAAGCAGCACTGCACAACACGTTATTACTAAGCCACCTTTTACTCTGGCGTTACTCCACCCTAAATACTGGGGAGTATGGTTCGGCTTTGGGCTGTTGGCGCTTATCGTTAACGTTCTACCTTACCGCCTGTTATTACTGTTAGGACGCTCATTGGGCACTTTGGGCGCTCGCTATGGCAAAAAGCGCGTCGCAGTCGCAACACGTAACTTGGAGCTCGCCTTCCCAGCCAAGCCAGCAGACGAAGTTGCAGCAATGGTCAGTGAGAACTTCAAGAACACCGGTATGGCACTGATCGAAACCGGTATTACCTGGTTTTGGCCGACGTGGCGTTTCAAGCGAATCCTAGTAGATAAAGACACTCAAATGCTGCGTACACATAAAGCCAACGGCAAAGGTGTTCTGCTGTGTTGTGTGCATGCCTTGAACCTAGAGATCACTGCGCGAGCAATGGCTGTTCTCGGTATTTCAGGTTTAGGTGTTTATCGCCCGCACAACAATCCGGCTTATGAATTCATTCAATACCGTGGTCGTACTCAAAACGGCAACCGCCTGATTCACCGTAAAGACGTGAAGCGTATGATTCGAATCCTGCGTCAGGGTGAGATCCTTTTCTACCTTCCGGATCATGATTACGGTCGTAACAAGTCTGTGTTTGTGCCTTTCTTCGCAGTAGAAGATGCGTGTACCACAACAGGCACCAGTATCCTAGCTTACACTAGCCGATGTGCACTTGTTCCGGGGTCTGGTTTTAGAAATGCCGATGGCAAATATGAGATCATGGCCGATGAATCAATTGAAGATGACTATCCACAGAAAGATGAGAAAGCGGCTGCCGCCTACATGAACCGCTACCTTGAGAAGATTATCTTAAGAGCACCAGAACAGTGGATGTGGCTGCACAAGCGCTTTAAGACCATGGAAGACCCAGAAGTGGAGCGCGGCATTCGTTATAAATAATGAATACTGAACCAAAAGGAAAGGGGCTGATGAATCATCAGCCCCTTGTGCATTCTATAGTCTAATTACGAGTAGTATTAGATGCCGTATTGAGCGCGGTATGCTTTTACTGACTCTAGGTGTGCTGCGTCTGTGCCTTTCTCTTCAAGGAAAGTCACCAAGTCAGTCAGGCTAACGATTGAGATAATCGCACAACCGAAGTCACGCTCAACTTCTTGAATCGCAGACAGTTCGCCTTTGCCCTTCTCTTGACGGTCGATAGCAACAAGCACGCCCGCTAAATCAGCGCCATTTGCTTGGATGATTTCCATCGACTCACGAATCGCAGTACCTGCAGTGATCACGTCGTCCACTAACATGATGCGACCTTCAAGCGCGCTACCGACAAGGTTGCCACCTTCACCGTGGTTTTTCGCTTCTTTGCGGTTGAAGCAGTAGGGCGTGTCTACATCGTGGTGATCCGCTAGTGCAACCGCTGTCGTCGTTGCAATTGGGATACCTTTGTATGCAGGACCAAATAGTACATCAAACTCAATGCCAGAATCAGCCAATGCTGCTGCGTAGAAGCGACCTAAGCGCGCTAGGTCACGACCTGTATTAAACAATCCAGCATTGAAGAAGTAAGGGCTCTTGCGGCCAGACTTTAAAGTAAACTCACCAAACTTAAGTACTTCTTTCTCTAGTGCAAATTCAATAAATTCACGTTGATATGCTTTCATGTTTTTCCTCTATGTTTACTCAATAAAACTTAACTTACGCCCTGTACCACCCTTTCAGGTTTTACAGACAAAAAAATAGCCCCCAAATTGGGAGCTATTAAAAATGACTAGTCGGCCAACGCAGCTTTCTGCGCTTCGACGATATCGGCAATGCCCTTATTAGCCAGGGCTAAAAGCTGCATCAGCTCTTCGTGGCTGAACGGTTCGCCTTCTGCGGTACCTTGAATCTCAATCATCTTACCGTCTTCCGTCATTACAACGTTCATGTCGGTATCGGCTGCTGAATCTTCAACGTACTCAAGGTCACACAGTGCTTGTGCACCAACGATGCCCACTGAAACTGCCGCTACGTGGCCTTTCATTGGGTTCTTTTTCAGTTTGCCGCTTGCTAGTAGGCTGTTGATAGCATCAGCCATTGCAACGCTTGCACCTGAGATAGAAGCAGTACGAGTACCGCCGTCTGCTTGGATAACATCACAATCGACAGTGATCATAATTTCACCCATTACTTTCAGGTCAACAACAGCACGTAGGCTACGAGCGATCAGACGTTGGATTTCCATCGTACGACCACCTTGCTTGCCGCTCGCCGCTTCACGACGGTTACGAGTGTGCGTTGCACGTGGCAGCATGCCGTATTCAGCCGTTACCCAACCCTTTCCTTGGCCTTTTAACCAACGCGGTACGTTTTCTTCTACCGTCGCATTACATAGAACTTTAGTGTTGCCGAACTCAACTAATACAGAACCTTCAGCATAAGCTGTGTAGTTACGAGTAATTTTAATTGGACGAATTTGATCTACAGCGCGGTCATTTGGACGCATTGGTATCTACCTTATTAACAGTCTGAAGTGATTTACTATCGAAAGAGTGCATCACCTAAGAAAGGGGTGAGACAGTTTTGATTGGGGCAAGATTATATAGCAGTTTATCGTGCAAATCTATTTACCGTTCAAAGCTATTTATCACGAAAGGCTATTTACAGTGAAAAGCGACAGGCTTCGAGAGCACACCATATCGTGATACTATGCGTGCGCGTTATTTTCAGAATGATAAAAGACAGGAAAATTCGATGATTTATAGTATGACCGCGTACGCACGCAAAGAAGTAAAAGGCGATTGGGGCAGCGCAGTATGGGAAATCCGTAGTGTAAACCAACGCTACCTAGAAACTTACTTCCGTATGCCTGAACAGTTCCGTGGTTTAGAGCCAATCTTGCGTGAGCGTTTCCGTAAGCGTCTAGCGCGCGGTAAGGTTGAATGTAACCTACGCTTTGAAGCAAACCCTGCTGCAAAGGGCGAACTAAGCATTAACGAAGGTTTGGCTCAGCAAGTAATCAATGCGGCGAACCAAGTAATGACGATGACTGGCGAAGAGAGCCGTTTGAACCCATTCCAAGTCATGAACTGGCCTGGTGTGATGGAAACGCCAGAGCAAGACATGGATGCCATCAACAAAGACCTACTTGAAGCATTCAACGATGCTATCGCAGAGTTCATTGATGCTCGTGCTCGTGAAGGTGAGAACATGAAGGCGCTAATCGTACAGCGCTTAGATGCAATCACTGAAGAAGTAGTGAAAGTTCGTGCACGCATGCCTGAGATCCTAGAGTGGCAACGTGAGCGTCTTCTTACCAAATTTGAAGATGCGAAAATCGAACTGGAAGGTTCTCGTGTTGAGCAAGAGCTTATCCTGCTAGCGCAGAAGTCAGACGTAGCAGAAGAGCTAGACCGTCTAGATTCTCATGTGAAAGAAGCGAATGCAGTACTGAAGAAAGGCGGCGCTTGTGGCCGTAAGCTAGACTTCATGATGCAAGAGTTCAACCGTGAGTCAAACACGCTAGCGTCTAAGTCTATCAGCACAGACATCACAGCATCGGGCGTAGAGCTTAAGGTTCTTATCGAACAGATGCGTGAGCAAATTCAGAATATTGAATAACAGTTTGTCAGTAACACGCTGAATAGCCATTAACTGAATCAGTGTTGATTAGATCAAGATAAGCTCCTAGTTTTAGGGGCTTTTTTTGTGGATACAGTAATAGTAATCAGGATGAGCAAGTGACTGGTTGTTACGTAGAAGGTTGAGTTAGAGCAAAGAGCAGATACAACGATAGTTAGAACGAGATAACGGACGTAAAACAGGATTTTTGAATACTTAGAGAGGGTATTGCTAATGGAGAAGAGTGTTGCGGTAAAACTGAGGGGGGAAACAAATTTGAGAGAGAAAGTGACGCAAGTTGCTGTTGCAACCTGCGCCGACTTAAAATCTTATAGAGCTACAACGTTTGCAGCTTGAAGACCTTTTTGGCCTTGCTCTACTTCGAAAGACACTTGTTGGCCTTCTTTAAGAGTCTTGAAACCTTCAGAAGCGATTGCACGGAAGTGTACGAATACGTCAGCGCCGCCGTTGTCTTGAGTTAGGAAACCGAAACCTTTCTCTTCGTTAAACCATTTTACTACGCCGTTTGTTTTGTTAGACATGATGTGTCCCTTATATAAAAATAAAAAATTAATCGCCAAAAGTGCGATGCGCTGAAAGCTTGAATTATTTAATGTATCTATGAAGCCAAGGGAAACACTGAGAATAACAATGAAGCAATACTAAGGGTTTTACTTTACAACTGATGTTTCATTTAATAACTCTGAAAACAGAGCGAGGCCATTCTTGGTGATCTGGGTCGGGTTGTAAAGCTTTATTTGAAAATAATTGATGTTTTTTTGTTCGGTTGGCTTGAATTCAAGCCCAGCTAGGTCACCGGGCTTGATTTGTAAGACTTTGATCTCAAAAAATTTACTCGTCCGGCTGCTTAGTTCTGAGATCGACATATGGCCAGTAATGGTGACCGACTCGAATCAACAGAGTTGCTGCTGCTAAGATAAATGCCGCTAAAGATAACCAAACGATCAATACCGCATCGAGTTCTTTCATGCCCAAAGTGATGTAACGAGCAATCGCCATCATCGCGATATAGATTGGGTATCGCACTGGGATCTTACCGTTCATCACAAACTGCTGAACCATCGCCAACACTTCTAAATAGATAAACATCAGCAGAATGTCGGTCAATTGCACTCGGCGCTCAGCGAAGACATGCATGAACTCTTCGACCATCGCAAACAAGGTCGCGAGCGTGATCGCCACCAGCAATACCGCTTCCATAATGTGGAATACTTTTAAAAACGGCTTACTAAAAGATTTAGGTAAGTGAGAAGGCATAGTCACTCTTCAAAAAATAATTAATCCAGTCTCTACAATAGCATGCATCAATATAAGTCGCGTACTGTCAAAGCACCGACTTTAGGCTAACGCCATCAACTCATCGGTAACCAACATTAAGAAGCAACGGTAAAAAGCAACAAATACAAAAATGGCCCCGCATTCACTGCAGAGCCATCTGTTTGTCTTTTACTTAGCGACTTCTTAGTGACTAATTAGCCTTAAAGCAGAATCAGGTAAGTTAAGAACACCACACACAGTCCGTAGATAAGCGGGTGTACTTCTTTGCGCTTACCTGCCACAACCATTGTGAATGCGTAGCTGGTGAAGCCCATCGCCATACCGTTCGCAGGAGAGAAGCTTAGCACTGTGAACATGATGGTAAAGAAGGCTGCAATGCGTGACTCTTTCTTTTCCCAGTTGATCTGACCAAGACGACCTACCATGTAGATGCCGACTACTACCATCGCCGGTGCAACCATTGCAGCCGAGAAGATAGAGAAGATTGGGTATAGGAATAGCGAGATTAGGAACAGACCAGCCACCATGACTGCTGCCAAACCCGTTTTTGCACCTTGAGAAGAAGCGATGCCAGACTCAGAGAAAGCAGTGATCGATGTGGTACCAAGAATTGAACCAATCACAGTACCGCCCGCATCTGCTACTAGAGCCGATTTCGCGTTTGGCACCTTGCCGTCTTTATCGATGATACCCGCATCACGGCCAACGCCGACAATGGTGCTCAAGCCATCAAAGAAATCGACAATCAAGAAGATAAGTACGATGAACAGTAAGTCGAACATTTTCTCTGGCGTGAAAGCAGAGAAATCGAAGATAGCGCCGAAGCTGCCAGCCATGCTTGGTGGCATAGCAATGAACTGCTCTGGGATTGGTGCGTTTGAAGTGCCCATGAAGACGTCAGCAAGAATCGTCAACACGATAGCAGAAACGAATGAGATGAACGTTGCTAGCTTGATGTCACGAACCATACAACCCAGTGCGATGAAGATGCTCACGTAAGCGATGATCACTTTTGGATCAGAAATGTCGCCTAAGCCTACCAATACGAATGGGTTAGAAACGATGATGCCCGCATTCTTAAGACCTAAGAAAGCAATGAACAGTCCGAGAGACACGGTAATCGCCAACTTCAAATCTTCAGGAATCGATTCAATCATCGATTTACGAATATTGGTCAATGAGAACGCAAGGTACAAAATACCAGATAGGAAGATACCGAACAGCGCTTCATTCCAAAGCACGGCAACAGATCCACTTAACAGCAGACCTTTGAAAAAGCCGTTCATACTCATGCCCGGCGCTAGCATTACAGGGTAGTTGCCCCAAATGCCCATAATTAGGGTTGCGATTGCCGCAGACAGAGCCGTTGCAGTAAACACGGCACCTTTGTCCATGCCTGGAATATCACCCAAAATTGCTGGGTTAACCGCCAGAATGTAACTCATCGCCAAGAAAGTAATGAAACCCGCATACAGCTCAGTGCCAATCGTGGTTTTTCTTTCAGTGATTTTAAACATCGAATCAAGCGAGCCAGAGGTGTTCTGGGCTTTCAGGGTGGAATCGGTACTCACAACAAAACCTTTGCAATAAATTAAGAATTTGGTGATTCAAATGCTGTGTGAATAGAGAGGTCTCTACACTAAAAACTGTAGTCACCAAGGTAGGCTCGGTAGTAGAAACATCTAGTCCATATCACTAGATATATACAGCATTTAATCGTTTGCGCGGATTGTAAGGATTGAGATTAAAACTTCAACAAATTTTGTCCAGATCACATAAAAAAGTACCGATGACGAGTCATTACATTTATACAAAGATCCTTGAGAAGATCATTCGCTAATAAATAACGATCAAGCCAGTTGTTCTCAATCATCTAAATATGCTACTCTTCGCCTCCATTTTTCTGACCTAATTTTCACCAGTTGCTTCTATTAGTTTTACTCGTTATCTCTTTATAGACGTAACCAACGGCACAATTAGTAGATGCGCCATCGGAACAAAAATTAGAGTCAGTGCTATCTTTTAAAGTGTAGGTTTATTGCCTTCACTCAATCCAACCAACAGTGGAAATATACAGATGGGCAAAGGTACTCTTTACATCGTATCTGCACCTAGTGGCGCAGGTAAGTCGAGCTTGATCTCAGCAATGCTAGAAACCAATCCAACCTACGCAATGAAGGTATCTGTTTCACACACCACTCGCGGTATGCGCCCTGGTGAAGAAAATGGTGTTCACTACCACTTCGTAGAGAAGCATCATTTTGAAGACCTTATTACTAAAGGTGAATTCCTAGAGTACGCTGAAGTGTTCGGCAACTACTACGGTACTTCACGCGTTTGGATTGAAGAAAACCTAAACCGCGGTATCGATGTATTCCTAGATATCGACTGGCAAGGTGCTCGTCAGATCCGTGAACAAATGCCTCAAGCGAAGAGTGTATTCATTCTTCCACCATCAAATGGTGAACTAGAGCGTCGTTTGAATGTTCGCGGTCAAGACAGCGACGAAGTTATTGCGAAACGCATGAGCGAAGCAAAATCAGAGATTTCTCACTATGCAGAATATGATTATGTGATCGTGAATGACGACTTTGATGCAGCCCTAATGGACTTCAGAGCTATCATTCGTGCGGAACGCTTAAAAGAAGATAAGCAAGCAGCGAAATACAGCGGCATGCTTACTGCTTTATTAGCGGAATAATCTAGATCCCCTAGATTTTCTATTGAGATAAGTATACGGTGATCTAGAAAGTATCTAGTTAAACTTGTATACTTTCTCGTCATCAAAAATTTATTAGTTAATTACTATTTGGAGTCCTCATGGCACGCGTAACTGTTCAAGACGCTGTTGAAAAAGTTGGCAACCGTTTCGACCTAGTTCTTATTGCGGCTCGCCGCGCACGTCAAATGCAAACTGGCGGTAAAGATTCACTAGTGCCTGAAGAAAACGATAAGCCAACGGTTATCGCTCTTCGCGAAATCGAAGAAGGTCTTATCACTAAAGACGTACTAGATGCTCGTGAACGTCAAGAGCAACAAGAGCAAGAAGCGGCTGAACTTGCAGCAGTAAGCAGCATCGCTCACACTCGTTAGCTCATATTCGCAAAAAGCGTCATTCGAACTAATTAACCTTCCGGGCCTTTAATTTGTATCTATTCGATAGCCTCAAAGACGTTGCCCAAGAATACCTAACAGAGCCTCAAATTGAGGCTCTGCGTCAATCTTATGTGGTAGCGAGAGACGCCCATGAAGGGCAAACCCGCTCAAGCGGTGAACCATACATTATCCACCCTGTAGCTGTTTCAAGAATCCTGGCAGAAATGCGTCTGGATATCGAAACCCTGCAAGCTGCTCTGCTTCATGATGTCATCGAAGACTGTGATGTCACTAAAGAAGATCTAGAGGAAAAATTTGGCAATACCGTTGCTGAATTGGTTGATGGTGTATCTAAGCTGGATAAGCTTAAATTTCGTGATCGCAAAGAAGCGCAAGCAGAGAACTTCCGCAAGATGGTTCTCGCCATGGTGCAAGACATCCGCGTTATCTTGATCAAATTAGCTGACCGTACTCACAACATGCGCACGCTTGGGGCACTTCGTCCTGACAAAAAGCGTCGTATTGCTCGTGAAACCCTAGAGATTTATTCTCCACTAGCTCACCGTCTTGGTATTCATAACATCAAGACCGAACTAGAAGAGCTGGGCTTTGAAGCCCTCTATCCTAACCGTTATCGCGTACTTAAAAACGTAGTGAAAGCTGCGCGTGGTAACCGTAAGGAAATGATCCAACGTATCCATAGCGAAATTGAAGGCCGCCTTGAAGAGGTCGGTTTGCCTGCTCGCGTACTTGGTCGTGAAAAAAACCTGTTCTCCATCTACAACAAGATGAAAACTAAAGAGCAGCGCTTCCACACCATTATGGACATCTACGCTTTCCGCGTCGTGGTTGATACCCCAGATACTTGTTATCGCGTACTTGGTCAGGCTCACAGCCTGTACAAGCCTCGCCCTGGCCGCATGAAAGATTACATTGCGGTACCAAAAGCCAACGGCTACCAATCTCTGCACACGTCAATGATCGGCCCTCACGGGGTGCCAGTTGAGGTTCAGATCCGTACTGAAGATATGGATCAAATGGCAGACAAAGGTGTCGCAGCGCACTGGTCTTACAAAGGCAACGGCTCACGCAGCAGTAATGGCACAACCGCACAGGTTAAAGCACAACGTTGGATGCAGAGCTTACTTGAGCTGCAACAAAGCGCGGGTAACTCATTCGAATTCATTGAAAACGTTAAGTCTGATCTGTTCCCAGATGAGATCTTCGTGTTCACGCCGAAGGGTCGCATTGTCGAGCTTCCGGCAGGCGCAACAGCGGTCGATTTTGCTTACGCGGTGCATACCGATGTCGGCAACATGTGTGTAGGTGCTCGTGTAGACATGAACCCTTACCCACTCAGCAAATCGCTGAAGAACGGTCAAACTATTGAGATCATCAGTGCTCCGGGCGCACGTCCGAATGCAGCATGGCTCAACTACGTAGTGACCTCACGCGCACGTACAAAGATCCGTCAGGTTCTAAAAACCATGCGTCGTGAAGAGTCGATCACGCTAGGCCGTCGTTTACTGAATCATGCACTTGGCGAACACTCTATTGCCGATATCGGCCAAGAGAATATTGACCATGTATTGTCTGACTTACGTCTAGAAAGCGCTGAAGACTTACTGGCGTCGATTGGTCTTGGTGAGCTGATGAGTATCGTAATTGCTCGTCGTCTGCTTGGTGATGCTGACGAACTGACTGAAGTAGAAAACAACAGTGACACACCGAGGAAGAAACTTCCGATCCGTGGTGCTGAAGGTCTACTACTGACGTTCGCTAACTGTTGTCACCCGATTCCAGATGATCACATCATTGCCCATGTATCGCCAGGTCGTGGCCTTGTGGTTCACCGTGAAACGTGTCCAAACGTTCGTGGTTACCAGAAAGAACCAGACAAATACATGGCGGTTGAATGGTCTGACGATTACGACCAAGAGTTCACCGCTGAACTTCAGGTTGATCTGCAGAACCACCAAGGTGCACTGGCTGAGTTAACTAACGTTATCTCAAAAACAGGCTCTAACATTCACGGTATTTCAACCGAAGAACGTGATGGACGCCTGTACACAGTGACTATCTTGCTGACCACCAAAGATCGTGTTCACCTTGCAAGTATTATGAAAAAGCTACGTGTGATGCCACACGCGCTGAAAGTAAGACGTCGTAAGAACTGATCAAAGTAAAGATGAGGGATTCGAGATGGCGAGATGCGAAGAGCAAAAGACTTCGTGACTCACCATCTTGGCTCCACATTTTTTTTAATCTTTTCGTATCTCGATTACCCGTATCCCGCATCTGCTCTTCATCCCTTCGCATCTCGATTACCCGAATCCCGAACCTGCTCTTAATCCCTTCGAATCTCGTTTACTCGCATCCCGTATCTGCTTCTAAGCTTTATCCTGTACAAAAATCCAGTAAAATGCTTGAATAGATTATCTCTCTTACGTTTATGAGCCTTGTTATGTCACAGCTTTTATCTGCTATCCCTCTCAACTCTTTATCTGGAGTCGGCGCTAAAGTCGCAGAGAAACTGGAAAAGGTTGGGCTTAACAACGTACAAGACCTACTGTTTCACCTACCTTTACGATACGAAGATCGAACACGCATCTACCCAATCGTAAAACTGCACGCTGGCCTTTGGGCTGCAGTACAAGGCAAGGTCATGCATGTCGATACCATTTTCGGTAAACGTAAGATGTTGGCGGTAAAGATCAGTGATGGTAACGGCACCATTACTCTGCGCTTTTTCAACTTTACTGCCGGTATGAAGAACAACTTTGCCGAAGGCAAACAAGTCCATGCCTACGGTGAAATCAAGCGCGGTAATATGGGACTTGAGATCGTCCATCCTGACTACAAGTTCTTTGCACCAAGGCAACAACCAGATGTGGAAGCGAACCTAACTCCGGTGTACCCAACCACCGAAGGGCTAAGACAAGTCACGCTGCGTAATCTTACCGATCAAGCCTTAGAGCTAATCGACAAGGCCGCAGTTAACGAGCTTCTCCCATCAGGTTTATACGACCACCAAATTACCCTCGCACAAGCACTGCATACCATTCACAGGCCGCCCCCGGGCATTGACCTAGAGCTGTTTGATGAAGGCAAGCACCCTGCGCAACTGCGCCTAATTATGGAAGAGTTACTGGCTCAAAACCTGTCTATGTTGTCTGTTCGTAGCAAAGGGCAGCAAGACAAGGCAATGCCTTTTCCTCCAGTAAACACCCTTAAAGATAAGCTACTGGCTCAGCTGCCGTTTTCACCAACCAATGCCCAAGCACGAGTGACCAAAGAGATCGAAGCTGACTTGGAAAAGCCGCATCCTATGATGCGTTTAGTGCAAGGTGATGTGGGCTCTGGTAAAACCTTAGTCGCTGCACTGGCGGCGGTTCGCGCATTGGAACACGGTCAACAAGTAGCACTTATGGCACCCACTGAACTACTCGCAGAACAACACGCGATTAACTTTGCCAACTGGTTTGAGGCAATGGGTATTCAAGTTGGATGGCTAGCAGGTAAGCTCAAAGGCAAAGCTCGTGAAACTGAACTAACACGTATTGCCAGTGGCGAAGCGCAAATGGTGGTCGGTACTCATGCCCTGTTCCAAGAGCATGTCGAGTTCAAAAACCTTGGTTTAGTGATCATTGATGAGCAACACCGATTTGGTGTCCACCAGCGATTAGAGCTACGTGAGAAAGGCGCAAAGCAAGGCTACTACCCACATCAGTTGGTCATGACCGCTACCCCAATCCCACGAACGTTAGCAATGACGGCCTATGCCGACCTCGAAACTTCGATTATTGATGAACTGCCACCGGGACGAACCCCAATTCAAACCGTGGCAATTCCTGATACCAAGCGCGATGACATTGTTGAACGTGTGAAGAATGCGTGTCTCAATGAAGGCAAACAAGCCTACTGGGTATGTACGCTGATTGATGAATCGGAAGTACTGGAAGCTCAAGCTGCAGCTGATACAGCAGAAGAGCTACAACGCAAACTGCCTGACGTAAAAATTGGTTTAGTCCATGGCCGTATGAAACCCGCCGAGAAACAAGCGGTGATGCGAGAGTTCAAAGAGAACAAGCTGCATCTATTGGTTGCGACAACCGTGATTGAAGTTGGTGTGGATGTTCCGAATTCGAGCTTAATGATCATCGAGAACCCAGAACGTCTTGGCCTAGCGCAACTGCACCAACTGCGTGGCCGTGTCGGCCGAGGTTCGGTCGCAAGTCATTGTGTATTGTTGTATCACTCTCCGCTGTCTAAAACCGCTCAGAAACGCCTAGGTGTGCTACGTGAAAGTAACGATGGCTTTGTGATTGCACAGCGCGACTTAGAAATCCGTGGCCCCGGTGAATTGCTCGGTACCAAACAAACTGGCTTGGCTGATTTCAAGATCGCCGATCTAATTCGTGACCAACGTTTGATACCTGAAGTGCAGCGTATTGCGCGTCATATTCACGATAGCTACCCAGACAATGCTAAGGCGATCATCAACCGTTGGTTGGGTGAACGCGATGTTTACTCTAAGGCGTAGTTAACACTAAGGCATAGTTAACACTGAGACCGTATTCAAACGTAAAAAAGGCTTCCTCAAGGAAGCCTTTTTAGTGTGCGTTACTTTCATCAAGCAAGAGCGAGATTCCCTATTCGCTCGTTCCTCACGATAGGGAATGACGATCAAAGTAAACTTTCATCATCAAAGTCCATGGTTAGCAATTCGTCATCCTCGGAGAGGGAAGAATGACCGAGTCGGGGATCTCTTAACCGTTCCTCGAACCGAACTTATCGTCATCAAACGGACCGATGATAACTAGGGCTTAACCGGGAAACTGATCTGCGCTTTTAAGCCACCTTCACTGCGGTTATTGACCACAACAGCACCTTGATGCTGGCTAACGATACGTTTCACAATTGCTAAGCCCAAGCCCGTTCCTTCGCTACCACGAGCCGTGTCACCACGCGTGAAAGGTTCAAACAGCTTTCCGATCTGGTCTTGTGGAATACCCGGCCCGTTATCTTCTACCGTCACCCAAGCAAGCTTGTTATCCGCCGTCATACCAGTTGATACCTTGACCCAACCATTACCGTAACGCAGCGCATTCACCACCAAGTTGCTCACAGCACGCTTCATCGCGATCGGATTACCTAGCGCTGGCTTCATCGATTCTGGAATATCGGTTTCAATCTGGACCTCATAGCCACCTTCAGAGCTAGAGACTTCTCGCGCAATATCATCGACAAACACCGCTTGGAATGAGTCTCTGTCAACAGGCTTTAGGTAATCCATGAACTGACTGATGATCTCGTTACACTCTTCGGTATCACTGATGATGCCTTCCGCCAAATAGCTGTCTTCTGGCGACATCATCTCGGTTGCTAAGCGAATACGCGTTAACGGAGTACGTAAATCATGGCTGATACCCGCCATCAACAAGGCGCGGTCTTCTTCTAGCTCTTGGATGCCTTTCGACATCTGGTTAAAGGCTCGAGTTACCGAGCGAATCTCTTGTGCGCCTTGAACTGGCAATGGCGGTGGAATATCACCTCGCCCGACACCTTGCGCCGCTTTCTCTAGCGCTATCAAAGGCCGGTTTTGCAAGCGAATGAACAGCCAGCCACCCGCGACAATCAACATAGCCATGATCAGGCTGTTACGGAACAGAGGCGCAAAGTCTTCTTCTTGCAGCTCAGACAGAGGAATACGAATCAATGAGTTAGGTAGCTGCGCGATGTCCATCCACAACACGTAGCTCTCTTTACCCAAGATCAATCGCACTTCGGTTTCAGAGCCCAGCTCCTTGGTCATCTCCTCACTCATCAGGTCGATTGCTACTGCATGGTAATACTCACCCGCCGCTTCGCTGCCCTTGGCGTGAACGGTTACCCCGAGCTGTTCAAGCACACGCTGACGCAATGGCGCATCGATCTCGATATCACTGCCTTGGTCCAATACCAGGTTTAGCTCGTGAGCCAAAATCTTATTAAACTGCTGCAAACTTGGCATCAACGCATAGTTAAACACCGCGTAATAAGAAAAAATTTGGCTAGCGACCAATAGCGTTAAGAAAAGCACTATCGACTGAGTAAAGGAGCTACGTATACGCATGGGGTACCCGAGATGTAGAAAGATAAAGAAAGTGTTATATGACTATAACTCTAAACCATTGTGCTGAATAGAAAACGGGCCATCGCATATTAATGAGATGACCCGTAAGATTCACAGAATCGGTAAAGCAGCTATAGAGCTTATAAAGCTGGATTACACAGCTTTGCCATCTGGAACGAATACATAACCCAAGCCCCACACCGTTTGGATGTAACGAGGTTTACTTGGATCTTCTTCAACTAGACGACGCAGACGTGAAATCTGAACATCGATAGAACGTTCCATCGCTGAATACTCACGGCCACGAGCCATGTTCATCAGCTTATCGCGAGACATTGGCTCACGAGCGTTAGTGACCAGTGACTTAAGTACCGCAAACTCACCTGAGGTCAGAGGCATTGGCTCTTCACCACGGAACATTTCACGTGTACCTAGGTTCAAGCGGAACTCACCAAAGGCAACCACAGATTCTTCTGTGCTTGGCGCTCCCGGAGCTTCAATCACTTGGCGGCGCAGTACAGCTTTAATACGAGCAAGCAGTTCACGTGGATTAAATGGTTTTGGCAGGTAATCATCAGCACCCACTTCCAAGCCCACAATGCGATCCACTTCATCACCCTTTGCAGTAAGCATCAGGATTGGTAGCGAGTTGTTTGCGTTTCGTAGACGACGACAGATCGATAGACCATCTTCGCCCGGCAACATTAAATCCAATACCATCAAGTGAAAATTTTCACGGGTTAACAGGCGGTCCATCTGCTCACTGTTTGCCACGCTACGCACTTGAAAGCCCTGCTCTGACAGATAGCGCTCTAACAGTGCACGTAAACGAGCATCGTCATCGACCACTAAAATTTTGTAGTTTTCTTGCATGTAATGGTTCCACCTATTAAAGCTTAAACCTAAGGTTAAGCATTCTTGGTAAATTGTATATTGGTATAAGACATTAAAAATGTAACATTATTGGAGAAAAAGTCGCCTAAATAATTGTTAACGTATGTTGCCTTTCTATATATTCTATCTTAGATCATCATTTCATTAAGTCAGATTTATGAAAACCAAACTTATTACTCGAGAAGGTTATAACAAGCTCAAAGCAGAACATGACCACTTATGGCACGAGAAACGCCCTGAAATTACTAAGATAGTCACTTGGGCTGCAAGCCTTGGAGATCGTTCAGAAAACGCAGATTACACCTTCAATAAACGTTTGCTTCGTCAGATTGATCGCCGAGTGCGTTTCTTAAGAAAGTTCCTACCTGATGTCACGATCGTGGATTACTCACCTCAACAAGAAGGTAAGGTCTTTTTCGGTGCTTGGGTCGAAATTGAGAATGATGATGGGGAAATTAAGAAGTTTCGAATTGTCGGCCCAGAAGAGATCTACGGCGATGCTAAAGGCTATATATCTATCGACTCACCAATGGCTAGAGCTCTGCTCAAGAAAGAAGTGGATGATGAGTTTACGGTAAAAACACCAGAAGGCGACAAAGAGTGGTTCATTAACTCAATTTGCTACGCAGACAACGAATAACCAAACCTAATAAACACCTAGCGATGAGCTGAGTGTTCAAGCAAACCCAAACTCCAGATAAAAGAAAACCCCGCAAGGCTTTCGCCTAGCGGGGTTAAGTCTCTATCGCAGCAATCCGGCTACTGTTTATCTCTTCGAGATAAGGTGCTCCCTGCATCTTTCCTTGATAGTGGCTAAATCCTTTAACCAATTTCCTTTTTGTTCATCGCCATCCTAGCGGTGTCCATTCTAGCCTGTCATCCTGACTGGCGAATCTCATCCAGAGATTATCACTTCCTTGCTGACCACTCATCCTAAGTAATCAAATCTTCATCCTGAAGATACCTAGTCCATTAGGCTTTTTCCTGTTCCTGCCAACTCCCTGTCGACAAGTTAAATATTACGGCAAATGGCCGTGTTTCCTAGATAGTCTTAAAAAACATTTCAGGTGAGAAATACGCCCACAAACACACAATCAAATAAAATCAGCAACTTAGTGTAACATCAAGACGATTTCATCGGTCTAAAGCGACTTAGTCTCACATCACTTGTAAGAGATCTCGCACAAAGCGGGTATCAGAAACGGAAATTCGACTTCTGACAGGATAATTACACAGCCAAAGCTAGAAAAAGCGTACGCTCACCCCCATGTATTTGTCACGATATTAAATAAGAGATTCATCGGATGAGCCAAGCTATCTGTCGACTGATCGCTGAAGAACTGAATGTCCGTTCTGAGCAAGTCACTGCCGCAGTAAACCTAATTGACGACGGTAACACCGTTCCCTTTATTGCCCGCTACCGTAAAGAAGTTACGGGTGGCTTAGACGATACCCAACTACGTAACCTTGATAGCCGCCTTTCATACCTTCGCGAGCTAGACGATCGTCGCCAAACAATTCTTAAGTCGATTCAAGACCAAGGAAAACTCACGCCAGAACTCGAGCGTGATATCACTCAGGCTGACAGCAAGACTCGCTTAGAAGATTTATACCTGCCATACAAACCAAAGCGTCGCACTAAAGGTCAAATTGCTATCGAAGCAGGCTTAGAACCACTTGCCGACACACTGTGGAATGAACCACAGCACGATCCAGAAACGGAAGCGGCGAACTTCATCAGCAACGATAAAGGCATTGCCGATACCAAAGCTGCTCTCGATGGTGCTCGTGCGATCATCATGGAACGCATTGCGGAAGACGCAAACCTACTAGAAAAGATTCGCCAACACCTAACACGCAACTCAGAGCTAGTCGCTCGTGTAGTGACAGGTAAAGAGCAAGAAGGCGAGAAGTTCAAAGACTACTTCGAGCACAACGAAACACTCAGCAAAGTGCCGTCTCACCGTGCACTTGCCATGCTGCGTGGCCGCAATGAAGGCTTCCTAACACTGGCGATGAATGCCGATCCTGAGCAAGAAGAAGGCGCTCGTGGTTCTTACTGTGAGAACATTATCTCTGATCACTACGGCATTACTCTGAGCAGTGCTCCTGCGGATGCTTGGCGTAAGCAAGTGATTAGCTGGGCATGGCGCATCAAGGTTTCTATGCACATGGAAACTGAATTGATGGGCGCAATGAAAGAGCGTGCAGAGATCGAAGCGATTGAAGTATTCGCAACCAACCTAAAAGACCTACTCATGGCAGCGCCAGCTGGTCCTCGAGCAACCTTAGGCTTGGACCCAGGTTTACGCACCGGTTCGAAAATCGCTGTCGTGGATTCAACCGGTAAGGTTTTGGCAACAGAAACTATTTACCCTCACCCACCTCAAAAGCAATACGACAAATCGGCACACGTGGTTGAGCAGATGGTTCGTCAATTCAATGTTGATTTGATTGCGATTGGTAACGGTACGGCTTCACGCGAAACCGACAGCTTTGTGGCTGACGTAATTAAACGCGGCAACCTAAAAGCGCAAAAGATCATTGTTAGCGAAGCGGGCGCATCGGTGTATTCTGCGTCTGAACTAGCTGCAAAAGAGTTCCCGAACATGGATGTATCAATTCGTGGTGCGGTGTCTATTGCTCGTCGTCTGCAAGATCCACTGGCAGAGCTAGTGAAGATTGACCCTAAATCGATCGGTGTGGGCCAATACCAACACGATGTGAGCCAAACTATGCTCGCTAAGCGCCTAGATGCGATTGTCGAAGACTGTGTAAACGCCGTAGGCGTTGATGTGAATACAGCGTCTGCCGCGCTACTTACTCGCGTAGCCGGCCTTTCTAGCACCATCGCTCAGAACATCGTGGATTTCCGTGATGAGAATGGTCGCTTCGAAGCACGTACTATGCTAAAGAAAGTCGCTCGCTTAGGGCCAAAAGCCTTTGAACAGTGTGCTGGTTTCCTACGTATTATGGATGGTAAGAACCCGTTAGATGCATCATCGGTTCACCCAGAAGCTTACCCAGTAGTGAAAACCATTGCTGAGAAAAACCACAAAGACATCAAATCTCTGGTAGGTAACACCGACTTCTTACGTGGTTTGCACGCGGTTGATTACACCAATGAAAACTTTGGTGTTCCAACGGTCAGCGACATCATCAAAGAGCTGGATAAACCGGGTCGAGATCCTCGTCCTGAGTTCAAGACGGCAACGTTCGCCGATGGCGTAAATAGCATGTCTGACTTAGAACCCGGTATGATCTTAGAAGGTGTGGTATCGAACGTGGCTAACTTTGGTGCCTTCGTTGATATTGGTGTTCACCAAGATGGCTTAGTGCATATTTCAGCGCTCACCGATCGCTTTGTCTCTGACCCACGTGAAGTGGTTAAAGCGGGCGACATCGTGAAAGTGAAGGTGATGGAAGTGGATGTTCAGCGTAAACGTATTGCACTAAGCATGCGTATGAAGGACGAGCCGGGACAAGACAACCGTGCTCAACGTTCAAGTGCACCTCGCACACAAAACCGCTCGAATCAAAACTCGCAAGGTGGCCAACGCCGTCGTGAAGAGCCGCAACAAAACGCTGCAATGGGTGGAGCATTCGCTGCCGCTTTTGCTAAAGCGAAAAAGTAATCCATTAGCTCATCTAAAAAGCTGATGTGCTTAAAACAGAAAACCTGCATCCCTTAGGGTATGCAGGTTTTTTTATTATGTGTTCAAAAAAGACATCGAAGCTTGGTTGTATTCTTCGTGTTTATACTCAAAATAATTGGAGTTGCAGCTAGGCAACAAGTAAGTTCAGCCCTATGAGCATAGGGGTTCTATGTGATTAGGGTGAACTTACGCAGTTAACAACGCTGCAGCTTCAAGTATGAAGAGTATAATTATAATACGACCAACATCTCTGACGGAGCATGAGGCGCAACAGCATGACCATAATGATACTTTATGACCTTACGTCGTTTCTCCATCTGTCCTTCCTGAATCGCCGCATCTAAAACATGCTTTGGCAGGCGGAAACGCATGGTATAACCTTTGCCTTGATCAGCACTGTATGTTTTCAGTGCCAATAAGCTGAACAGCCGATCAAAAGGGTCTTGTGGCTCTTCTTGGCTAACCGAATTGGCCTCTGACTCGTTCTCCATTTCATAACCTGGATGGTCTGAAGGATCCCAAGCCGACTGCTGCCTTCGTTTATCGTCTGATTTTACCTTACGCTCTGCATTGGTTCTCGCCAATGCTACTGCGGGAGCAATAGGTTCTCGGACTCTATTATCACGCGCAACTTGCTCTGTTTGCACATTAACGGACGGGGCGATTAGTGGCACACTCACTGCAGTTGCAGGTGACACAATCATCGCGAACTCTCCTCAAGAATCGCCCATCAATATTGCCATAACACTGTTGTACCGAGAACGCACAACAGGCATAGCCCAACTTAGCGCAATCAGCTCTGGAGAGAGTTAGGTCTGAGTATCATGCAACACGTTGGTGTTATACCAATCGTAGTAAATAACTGATCATCCTAGCTTGTTAAAATGCTCGATAACGGCGTTAGATTTTTTGATTGTAGAATAACTACTTATCGAAACTACTTGTCAAAAAAAAGCTGCCTTGTTCTCAAGCCTTTTACCTACGCTATTTTTGAACACTTACTTACTGTGATTGGTATTAGCTTATATATCGACCAAGCCGGATATATATTTAGCAATTATTTTTGTGCGAAGCTGACAAGCTCACTGCAAAAGGCATCCGCTTCGGTCATAAACGGTGCATGCGAAGACTGGGTAAATATGTATTGCTCGGTATGAGGCAAGGCTGTACCTAAGTCTTTTGCAACCTTGATTGGCACCAATCCATCTAATCGACCATACAAGCGTAGCATTGGTACTGAAATCTCAGGCAGTTGTTCACGCAGATCGACATCCGACAGCATCTTTAATCCTGCCAATAATGAATCAGGGTTCGGCAACGGGCGAGACAGCACCGCTTGCTTGAGTTGTTTTACATCTTGCCTTGCTGAAGGGCTGCCCATGGCTTGCAATGCCATAAAGCGTTCGATGGTGGTTTGGAAATCTTCAACCAGTTGCTCGGTGAATGCGCTTAATACGTTGGGCTGAATGCCTCGCCATAACACGGGCTCTTTTGCAGCGGCGAATTTGGGAGAACTAGCGACAGTCACCAGCTTGCTCACGTAATTTGAGTGATGGAGAGCCATGTGCGTTGCGACCAAGCCTCCAAGTGACCAACCCACCCAAATCGCTTGCTTTGGTGCTTCGGCCAAAAGCTGCTGAGCAATCTCTTCAAGATCTTGAGCGTGGCAGTGCGCGCTGTGTCCATACCCTGGTAAATCGACAACATGCACTCGAAAATCAGCTTGTAATGCATTAACGGTTTGTTGCCATACCGCACCGTTCATTCCCCAGCCGTGAACCAGTACTAAATCAGGCCCTTGCCCAGAAACATGCCAATATAACGCGTCACTCATTCTCAATATTCCCTACTTTTTCCATCAGCGATAATCCGCGCTTTTCAGTATGGTGAGCAAAAGGAACACCATAACCCAAAAGCATCACGAGCTATGTTATCCGATTGGCTACAAAAACACACACCACGTCTGGTCACACCTCAATGCCACCTGTGCAAACTTGATAAACTGCCCAGTGATACACATCCTCGATGGTGCAATTCTTGTCTCAAACTCTTTCAGCCAGTACCACGCTGCCAACGATGTGGTTTAAAAACACTGCTCACAGTAGAGCAGTGCGGGCAGTGCTTATCTCAACCTCCACCCTGGCATCGCCTCTACTGTGTCGGCGATTACACCTTCCCTACAGCAGGTTACATTCAGCAAATGAAGTACGCTGATAAGTTTTGGTTTGCACGTGATCTATCTAAGCTATTGGCATCACGTATCGAATATCCTGCTCCACTGATCACCAGCGTGCCGCTGCATTGGCGTCGATATACTCATCGCGGCTTTAATCAAAGTAAGCTGCTAGCCGACTACACGGCTCAAGAGCTTGGCGTTGAAAGTGATGTGCTCTTTCGTCGAATTCGCTCAACGGCTTCCCAGCAGGGGCTGACTAAATCCGCACGATTACACAATCTAAAGAGCGCTTTTGCGCTGCGAAAACAAGACGTTCAAGGAACTATCCCCTCTCACGTCGCGATAATTGATGATGTTGTAACCACCGGCAGTACTGTGTATCAATTATGCCAATTACTACTTGAAGTGGACGTTAAAAGGATTGATATTTACTGCATCTGCCGCACTCCTGAGCCCTCTGGATAAAAGCTGTGAATCACTACTTGAACAGCAATCCAACAAAAAAGGGCTGAATTACAAATCTGACAGGAGTAGAATGGCGCTAATAACCTACAAATCTACTCAGGTATTCGTCGTGTCAAATATTACTATTACAGAAACAGCTCAAACTCATTTTGCCAATCTGCTGTCACAGCAGCCTGAAGGTACAAACATTCGTGTGTTCGTGGTAAACCCGGGTACACAAAACGCAGAGTGTGGTGTTTCTTACTGCCCAACAGATGCTATCGAAGCGTCTGACACAGAGCTTAAATTCGAAGCTTTCTGTGCATACGTAGATGAGCTAAGCCTACCGTTCCTAGATGAAGCTGAAATTGACTTCGTTACTGACAAAATGGGCTCTCAGCTAACGCTTAAAGCACCAAACGCTAAGATGCGTAAAGTCGCAGACGATGCACCACTTCTAGAACGTGTTGAATACGCAATTCAAACACAAGTTAACCCACAACTTGCTGGTCACGGCGGTCACGTTAGCTTGGTAGAAATCACTGAAGACGGCGCAGCTATTGTAGCATTCGGTGGTGGTTGTAACGGTTGTTCTATGGTTGATGTAACGCTAAAAGAAGGCATCGAGAAAGAACTTCTTCAACAGTTTGAAGGTGAACTGACTGCTGTTCGTGATGCAACTGAGCACGATCGTGGTGAGCACTCTTACTACTAATCACTGATTTAGTGTTAGTTGTTATTTGAAAGGTTGATGCGCAAGCATCAACCTTTTTTGTTATGTGGATAAGCAAGTTAGGACTATCGCGTTCTCTCTATACTCTTTTGCTATACAACCATATTTTCACCTCGTTACCATCTTGAGTAAGGTATTCAAGTGATCGTAATCGATTCCTGCTTCAATAATTTTCGGATATGAAAACTCGGATCTAGGAACTCAAGGTCATTTCCCCTATATTAGAATGACTTTATAAGAAAGAATTCCAATGAGCTAAGGAGCGAGCGCAATGACGAAAAGGACCAAGCCAGAGATTTTGGCTAAACAAACTGTCGCTCAATCAAGACTATTCTCTATCGAGTCTCTCGACTTACGCTTTTCAAACGGCGAAGAGCGCACTTACGAACGCATGAAGCCCAGCGGGCGCAACGCAGTGATGATGGTTCCTATTACTGAGCAAGGCGATATTCTATTAGTACGTGAATATGCAGCGGGAACTGAACGCTACGAACTTGGCTTTCCAAAAGGGCTGATTGATCCAGGTGAGCAGCCAAACGAAGCCGCCGTTCGCGAACTCAAAGAAGAGATAGGCTTCGGTGCCAACAAGCTTACTCCGCTGAAGGAAGTGATCCTTGCACCCTCTTACTTCTCTAGCAAAATGACGCTGTTTATTGCAGAAGACCTCTACCCAGAAAAGCTAGAAGGTGATGAGCCAGAGCCTCTCGATATTGTGCGCTGGCCACTTGCTCAAGCCGAAGAACTGTTAACACATCTCGATTTCTGTGAGGCTCGGAGTATTACAGCCCTGCTTTTAAGCCTTCGTGTATTAAACAATAACTAGAACATTCAGGCTCGCTCTAAGAGTAAGAGAACATTTATGCCAATAACAAAAGATTTGTCTCACCTCCTACCCTCTGTCATTGAGATTGCTCGCTCTGCTGGTCAACTCATCTTAGAGATCTACGAGAAAAAGGATTACGAAGAGTTCATTAAGAGTGATGACACTCCAGTAACCAGTGCCGATCTTGCAGCACATAAGCTGATATTAAAAAAACTCAGTGAATTGACGCCTGATATTCCCGTATTATCCGAAGAAGACGCCGACATCAGCCTAGAGCAACGCTCTCAATGGGATCGCTACTGGTTAGTTGACCCACTGGACGGCACCCAGGAGTTCATCGCACGAAGTGGTGATTTCGCGACAATTATCGCCCTAATCGAGCATAACAAGCCAGTGATGGGCGTGGTATACGCACCCGTTTCAGGTGTGAGCTATTACGCTTACAGTGGCAAAGGCGCTTGGAAGATCCCAGACCTTAATGACAGCGTGAAAATCAAAACGCATCGTCACGAGCTGCCAAACCAGTCAATCGCCATGGCGATCAGCCGTCGCCAGGACATCAATCGCATCACTAGCCGTATGAGCTCAGCATGGAATTATGATTTGGTTCCTCTAGGCTCAGCAGCGCTTAAGGCCTGTTTAGTCGCAGAAGGCGCTGTGGATTGTTATCTGCGCCTTGGACCAACCGGAGAGTGGGATACCGCCGCAACGCAGTGCATTGTTGAAGAAGCTGGCGGACGTATCTTAAGTACTCAACTAGAACCGCTTTCGTACAATGAAAGAGAAACGCTAGAAAACCCGAACTTCATTGTACTCGGTGATGCAGATTTACCGTGGGTAGAAATTTTGCAAGGCAAAGACTAGGCGAGTTTGCTCCCTTTAACTGTCAGATATCCTCTAGATTCTCAGAACAAACAAAACGGGCACCTCAGTGAGGTGCCCGTTTTTTATATCTCGTAATTTAGTGACCCTTAGCCGTTTAGCTAAAAACGACCTTGATAAGTAAACTGGTACTTACCTTGGCTATCAGGATTACCCAACCATTTAAGCTGATTTTGCATCGTTGGCGGGAATTCAACACCCGGTTTAAACCACGCTGCAGATGTGTAGCGCTGGTTAGATGTTAGACTCGCTGAGAACTCACTGTCTACTTGAGTGCTCTTCTGAACGCCTTTGGCTGCAATTGTACTGTCTTCACAGGTTATGTCCGCAATCACAGGACCAAGGTCTAACGAACCAACAGGTGAATCGACTGCAGCACCAGACCAAGCCACAGTACCTTCACCAGACTGACACCAAGGTTGAGCATGAACCGCATGCTTGATCGTCAGCTCAACCTTTCCACCAATTGAAACCGGGACTGGAATGGCTGGGGCGTATTTCATCACGTTCATAGCAGGCATTGAGGCCACTAAGTTCTCTGCATACGCGCCACTCATGCTGTACCCGACACGCCCTTTACCTGACAAGTTCATGTCGCTGTTACGACCAAAACGAACCGCCAGTTCTGCTTTGGCTTGAAATAGCTTAGAAAACTGGAAGTCCCACTGCACTGAACCGTAATTAACACGCTGCCAGGCGATATTATTGGCGCTGCCCTGCCAAACCGTTCCTTCAACACCTTCAATATTCAAGCCACGCACAGCCGGTGCATGTTTGAGTACAAAAGAGGCCGGTAGATGCAGCAACAGACTAACCGAGAAAAAGACAATAAAGATGCCGCCAAAAAGTAAACCTAACTTCAAAGATAAACCGCGTTTCACATTAACCTCGTTTAAACTGTAGTCGGTTGACCTCAATAACCCCTGGGTTATCGGAGCGATCAATGTCCATAAACTCAACTTCGACACCCTGCTTCTCTTTCAAGTATGTCAGCCAATCTAAGAACTGATTAAAAGGCACAGGTTTCACCCAGACTTGCAGCATCTCGCCACGTGGTTGCACACGTATCAGCTCGATATTAAAGCGACGCATAGAAGCAGGCACAGATTGATTCAGAGGTTGACTGGCACTAATGCCGCCACTGCCTCGTAGTTCAACCACTTCATTGGCTTTATTGGTTACCCAAGCCAGTAGTTGCTTCTCGCTTTGAATGCGGGTCTGCGCAAGTTCAGCTCGCTGACTGAGTGGCTGGATTAGCCCCCAATAAACGACACCGACCACCAATAGAATTGAGCAACCAATCACTAGTCGTTGCTCTCTTTGACTTATTGAAGTCCACCACGCTTGGAGTGGCTCAATCATATTTCTCATCACTGATCTCCTTACGCAGGTTATTGATGGGGTTTAAGAGTAAAGCTGCCAAATACGGCATCACCATTACGATTCAATGGCCCTTGCTCAACGGTAAACTTCTCTTCAAGTTTCACTCGCGCAGTCTCGAAATATTGGAAGTCAGTACTTTTCGCTTCCAATCTCACCTCTGAGCGGTTGCCGTCGTAGCGAATACTATTCACTTCGATGGCTTTCACTTGTCCTAAAGTTTCTGGCAGTAACGCTAGCCATCCAAGTAAGGAATCACCATCACCCGAGCCACCATACTTCTTAGCTTCGTCGTTCATCTGGCGCTTAAGGTAGCTGACCGTCGGAATACGTTGCTTGCCCGGAAGTACGCTTCTAAAAATACGTTCACTCTCCGTTCGGTACGCTTCGGCTTGTGCTTCGTACTGCTGAACCTTTAAGACTTGCTGAGTGACGATCACCGCCACCAGCAAACAAGCTGCGATCGCTACTTTTTGCCATACACGCCAGTACTTACTGAATGAAGATTTGGTTTTAAAGGTGCCAGTCAGTAAGTTTACGCCACTTGTAATGGCTTGTTGGCTCAGTAAAGACATCACCAGTTCCGCAGGTTTAGCTTGCCACTCAATGCCACTTTGCAGTTGAACGTCATCACTTGGCAGTGCGGTGTAGCTAAAAATCGTTGGTGATTGCTCTTCGTCATCTAAGGCAACCCAATCGCTTTGTAAGAACATCGCTAGCCACGCCTCATTGATCGACACTGCTTGATAGTTGCTTTGACGCAATAACCAATGTTGGTCGATCTGCAGCGCACTGATGCCCTGATCTTCTAAAGGCAACGCTAAGGTATCAGGCAATACTTTACGAAAGATAATGTTCGCTTCGCGGAAAGTATCCAGCGCCTGCTTAAGCCAATCACGTTCCACACCACACACTGTCGCGTGCGTTGCGTCTTTCTCTAAAATAGTCAGGTGTAAGTCTTCGATATCTTGTGCGACTTCGTCTTCTAATAAAAACGGCAGCATAGAATCGAACTGGCGAGCAGCACCTTTCGGGATCTCAACACGCTTAATTAAGCATTCACTTCCCGGCAATAAAGCGATACAGCTGCGCTTTTCAGCGTAAGGCGTTAACTCGTCAAGCTGATCCCAGCTAGACAGTTCACCGCTTGCTATCACTTCTTGTTGGCTTGTCGACCAAACTAACCACTGCACAGGGCTTTGTGGTTCGCTACTCAGTCGAACGGTCAGAAACTCGCTCACTGATTCCTCCAAAACGACGGCGTACTACCGTCACTGTTTCTCGATTACTACTATAGAAAAGCGTCCGTATACGTACACGTGACTGCTCAACTAATACCTCTGCATCTAGCTCAAAATAGGCGCTATCTACAGTTAAATATGCTTTCGCTTTTTTGCTGACTTCGGCACTCACACCCACAATAGCAGGCTCAGCCATAAACGCATCCACCGTATCCCAACCATCGAATGGGCGTTTGTCTATCAGCTGTTTGGCATCCGATTCACTTAAGCCGGGGGCAAACATCGCTTCCAATAACGGCGCCTGCTTTTCCGTAAGAGTATTCACATTCAAACGGAAATCGTCGCTCGGCAGAGCACAAACAAAGGGGCGAACCTTATTCATCACCTCACCAGTGACTTGATAAACCGAGCGTAGCTCGGACTCATCGGCCATTAAGCCATTCGCTGCCAAATAAGATGGCTTCATCGCCTCATAAGTACTGTCTTCTACACCAGCTGAAGAGGTGGTTCGGGTATCACTATCAACAAATTCCCAGCTTGAATGTGCAATAACCTCGGCCTGATAAGGCTCAACATCTTGGTTTTCCAACAAGGTTTGCCAAACCGTAATTAAATAAGGTGTTTGGTTACTTGAAGTCGTCGCCACACCAGCCAACGCATTGAGATTAAAACATGCCTGAGCATCAACAATACGGCCTTTAACTTGACCATAATCCAACGGGTATACCTGTTCTTCTAACGCCCATGGTTGACTCAAGTTGACGGTATCACTGTCTTTGTAGCTTTGCCTAATGCCGTCTTGCACCAGCGCTTCGACACCAATGCTGTACCAGTAAGCCTGTTGGTAATTCAGTTGATTGCCCACGCGCTTAAATTGAGTAAACAGGCGTTCCGACATACTGCCTGCGATGGTTGCCATTATCGCCAGTAGCATCAGGATAATGATCAGCGCAACACCTCGCTGCTTGCGCCCCATGGCAGACCTTGTCAGTGCAAACTTATTAGTTCGATGAGTCATTATTCCCCTCATTACTACTTGAAGAGTCACTGTTTGAAGAATCATCGGCCTGATCTAGCGTGCCACCAGGGGTGAGATAAATACGCTCTATCTCACCATAATCTTTCAAGGTTAGCTTTAACCTTACCGCTTTCGGTAGCGATTTGTCGGCTTGCCACTCTTTCCCCCAGCGGCTTCCGTCATAAAACTCGAATTCCAAGCTTTCAACATCATCAAGCAAAGGCGTAATCACACCTTCTTGTCCTGCAGGAGTATCGGGGTAGCGCCACCACACACGCTCAAGCGTTTCTTCTTTAATGCGGTAACCCACTTTGGTGACTTCTCCGCGAGGAAACTGCTGCTGTGGGTTATGCCAGCCAAGGCGAGTAAACATGATGCCAACGCTGTCGGAATCCAGTAAATACTCTTTAATTAAGATCAGCTTAGATGATGCTTCTTCACCGTTGGTACGAAATTGTCGCACCGCCATCTGGCGAAAATCATTATCTAAAATGACTAAGCTACGTTGCAGTTGATTTAAACGAGCACTGCGCTCGATTGAAAGCTCGTTGCTGCGCTGAACCTGATTTACTACCTGATAAGCCGCCATGCTTAACGTGGCAAAGATAGCGATCGAGACCAAAACCTCAATTAAGGTAAAGCCTCTCCCTTTCGAAGATAGTCCTTGTTTACGAGGCACACGCTTATTGGCGGACATGCTCTTACTTAGCGACTTGCTCTGAGCTAACGACACGCTTTTACTTGACCACATAGCTGCGCACCGTGACCACTGGAGAAGCTTGTTTACTGGTTGCCACACTCACATCAAACGCCTTTAATAAATCATCGCTAGTATCGATTGGCGTGACCTTCCAAAACCACTCTCTCTCGGCCAACTCTTGTGTGCCCTGCGCTTTTTTTAGCTTCTCAGGATGCAGCATCACCAAAGCCATTTGATTATCAACGACCATAGCCGCGAAGGTTTTTTCTTCGAGATAACTGAGGGTATTGATGTGCTGAGTAACAGCACGAATCACACTGATCGCCGCAGTCGCAAAGATAGCGAGCGCAACCAATACCTCAAGCAGCGTCATTCCTCGAGAACCAAGGGGCATACCACGAAAACGATAAGGAGAACGGTTATTCCTCTTCATCTTCTTCTCCCGGTTCTAGCAGTCGAATCACACCATTGTCCAATACTCGAATACGCCAACCATCTTGTATGGTGTCTCCGGTATTTGGATAAAACGACAATACAAATGGCGTCATTTCAGCACTCGACAAGATGTAGATCTGTGGTGGTTTCGGCTTCTTTTCCTCTTCAAGATCAGCAAACATATCTTCATCAAACAAGCTTCCTGGGTTGAACAACCGATCATCGTCTTCCCATGCGCCACCACCTAAGGTCAGTGACAATGCGAGTTCTTCCGGTAGTTCAGTTAAAGAGGGGATTTTTTCAAAATCGACTTCTTGCCAGCCTTCAGACTTAAGCGCCATCAGTACATAGGTCGATTTCTTTTCATCAACTCGAACGCCAAAATCTAAGCCGCTCAAAATAGCCTCTTCATTGAGTAATTGAACTCGCTGATAAAAGCTTTGAGCGTATTTTTTAGCAACATCTTTGCTATTGGTAGGTATGGTCGCGATCACCGCGACCGCCGTTACTGACAGTAATACCAACACCAAAAGAATCTCAATTAAGGTGAAACCTGGCTGTGTTTGCTTAGTTTTCACCTTTAGACTCCATCTGTTTATGTCCTAACATCAAGTAACGGTATCAAGCCCAATAACTTATCAACCAACAATAGCGAATCAAACAATAAGCTGAAGCTTATTGGAAATCCTGCATGTTCCAGTTGCCGATATCCGCCGCAATACCTTCACCACCTTCTTGGCCATCAGCACCAAGAGTGAAAATATCAATAGTGCCGTTATCACCAGGGCTTAGGTATTGGTACTCGTTACCCCATGGGTCGTTTGGCAGACGCTTGATGTAGCCACCGTCGCGGTAGTTACGAGGCTCTGGGCTGCTTGGCTTAGAAACCAATGCATCAAGACCTTGATCCGTTGTTGGGTAAACGCTGTTATCCAGTTTGTACATATCTAGCGCGTTCTCTAGCGCCACAATATCAGTGATGGCTTTTTGTTGGTCAGCCTTCTCTTTGTTACCCAATAGGTTAGGTACAACAAAGCTCGCCAATACGCCAAGGATAACCACAACAACCATCACTTCTAATAGGGTAAAGCCTGATTGTTTCTTCATTCTGTTTTTCATTATTTTCTCCAAATTACAGACAGCGAGTTGAAGGTAATAATGTCCTTCTTCTCGTTAATCCAAAAATTAACGTCTTATGAGCAGTTGATTAACCACTCATCAAATTATTCATTTCAAGCATCGGCATCAGAGTCGCCATCACAATGAACAGCACTAAGCCTGCCATCAAAGCGATAAGTGCTGGCGTAAAGATACCTAACGCGATATTCACGGTCGATTCAAAGCTTTGATCCTGGTTATCTGCCGCTCTTGTTAGCATTTGCTCTAACTGACCACTCTGCTCACCACTGGCGATCATATGCAGCATCATTGGAGGGAAGAGTTTGGTTTGATCGAGCGCTTTACGCAGGCTTGCCCCTTCTCTAACACTGTCTGACGCCTGCAGTACTTGTTGCTTCACATGGTGATTCGACATTACATCAACCGCAACCTTCATCCCCTCAAGGATAGGAATCGCACTCGAGGTACAGATAGAGAGTGTTCGTGCAAAACGAGAGGTATTAATTCCTTTCGCGATCTTGCCGATCAGTGGAATGCTTAATAGCTTGCGATCCCAACTCATGCGAACACCCGGCTTTTTCAGAGCGGTCTTAATCAACACAATCACACCGATGATCAACAACAGTAATTGGATGCCCCAATTCTGGATAAATTCACTCGATGCCAATAAAAATTGTGTCGATTGAGGAAGTTCTTGGCCCATTTGGATAATCGGTTCAACGATCTTAGGTACCACGGTTGCCAGCAGGAACGAAACAATCGTCACCGCAAACACCACCAGCACCACAGGGTAGATCATCGCTTGCAGCAACTTAGAGCGCATCTTCTGACGGTTTTCTGCGTAATCAGCCAGTCGCTCCAATACCGCATCTAAGTGACCCGATTTCTCACCAGCCGCGACCATGGCTCTAAACAGTTCATCAAAGATATGTGGGTAATCAGCCAAGCTATCGGCTAGCGAATAACCTTCCGTTACCTTCGAACGAACCGCCAGTAACATGGTTCGAATACGTGGCTTTTCAGATTGCTCCGCCACGGCTTTCAAGCACTCTTCTAGCGGCATGCCTGATTGCACCAAGGTGGAAATTTGGCGAGTAATCAAAGCAAGATCTGGCGTGCTGATACCACGCTTAAAGCTGGTCGAAGGCTGTGCACCTTTCGTCGTTTTAGCTTTAGCTTCGGTCATCTCAACCGGCATCAAGCCTTGTTCTTTGATTCTTTGGCGAGCCTGACGAGCATTATCTGCTTCAATTGAGCCCTTTTTGCTCTTACCCTTGGCATCCAGCGCTTTGTATTCAAATGCCGCCATACTAGACTTCCTTGGTCACACGCATCACTTCTTCTAAGGACGTTACCCCTTTCAGAACTTTGCTCAAGCCATCATCTCGAATACTTGGTGTTGTGCCACGAATTGCTTTCTCAATCGCCTGTTCGCCAGCCTCACTGTGAATCAGTTCTTGTACCGAATCGTCAATCATCAATAGCTCATGAATACCAGTACGACCTCGATAACCCTTATGGCCACACTCTTCACAACCTTTGGCATGGTAAAGCGTCAGGCTTTCTTTCTTCTTCAACCCAAACAGTTTCTTCTGCTCTTTATCGGCTTCATAAGGTTCTTTACATTCGTTACATAAAGTACGAACCAGGCGCTGAGCCAAAACACCCAGCAGTGAAGAAGAGATCAAGAAAGGTTCAATGCCCATATCACGCAGACGTGTAATCGCACCAACGGCAGTATTGGTATGCAGAGTCGACATAACTAAGTGACCGGTCAAAGAGGCTTGGACAGCGATCTCTGCGGTTTCCAAATCACGGATCTCACCAATCATGACCACATCAGGATCTTGACGAAGAATGGCACGTAAACCACGCGCAAAGGTCATATCAACCTTAGGGTTCACTTGTGTTTGACCAATGCCATCAATATCAAATTCAATTGGGTCTTCAACGGTAAGGATGTTTCGTTCATTGCTGTTGAGTTCTTGCAGGCCTGCGTACAGGGTCGTCGATTTACCTGAACCTGTCGGGCCGGTCACCAAGATAATGCCGTGTGGGCGCTGAATCAGCTTACGGAAGTTTTCATGGTTTTCTGCTGTCATACCTAAACTGTGCAAGTCTAGACGAGTGGCGTTTTTGTCCAACAGACGCATTACCACACGCTCACCGTGCGAAGAAGGCATGGTTGAAACACGAACATCAACCGCTCGGCCACCAATACGCAGAGAGATACGGCCATCTTGTGGCACGCGCTTTTCCGCAATATCCAGTTTAGCCATAACCTTGACACGTGAAACCAATAGCGGAGCCAGTTTACGGCTTGGCGCTAGAACATCACGCAGCACACCATCAACTCGGAAACGGATACAAAGTGACTTTTCAAAGGTTTCGATATGAATATCCGAAGCACCTTCTTTGATCGCCTCACCCAGCATCGCATTGATTAACTTGATGATTGGCGCGTCGTCTTCTGATTCAAGTAAGTCTTCGTCTTGAGGCAGTTCTTCCGCTAATGAGAAGAAGTCATCACTATCAGCACCAATGTCTTCCATGAGCTGACGAGCTTCTGACGAGTCACGCTGATAAGCATCGGTCAGTTTTTTATCAAACTCATCGAGAGTAATCGCTTGTGGCGTGAAACCATTTTTCACCACTCGACTCACTTCAATGATCGCCGCCGATTTCAGTGGCTCAACATAATAAAGTATCGGTGCGCGCTCTGGATGTTGGTATTCCAACACCATCTTGTAGCGATTCGCAAAGCTAAACGGCAAGCGCTGATAAGTACGTGCCGCCCCTACCAATTCAGCCATTATTCTTGTTCCATTTGATCGATGAAGGCTTGAATTTCAGCCGGGTGATTCATGTCGGCACCAAATTTAGGCAATACCGGGATGTTATCGTCTGCCATTAATTTCAGTCCTTGCTCAGCCTTGTACAACTGCTCAGCACGGATGAAGTTGTATTTACGCTGAGTGATACCATCGGCTGTCATACCATCACGAATAATGGTTGGTTTGATGAAGACCATTAGGTTCTTTTTCTCAACTTGAGTACTGGTTGATTTGAACAAGTGTCCTAGAACAGGGATATCACCCAAGAACGGCACCTTAGATTCACTTTCCAGTGCTCGCTCGTCAATCAAGCCACCAAGCACCAGCATTTGACCGTCTTGAACAATCACAGACGTGTTCAGTTGACGCTTAGCAAAACGAACATCAACTGCACCATTGGCGCCCAATACGTTAGAGACTTCTTGTTCTATTTGCAGTTGAACCGAATCACCCTCGTTGATTTGTGGCACCACTTTAAGCTTGATACCCACTTCTTTACGTTCAACCGTTTGGAATGGGTTGTCGTTGCTTGAACCTGCGGTCGAGCCAGTTAAAACAGGCACCTCTTCACCCACAATGAATGAAGCCTCACCGTTATCCATCACGGTAATACTTGGAGAAGATAGGATATTTGAATTTGAATCGGTCGCTACTGCACTGATCAAGGCGGTCCAGTCACCCATGACGACACTCATTGCGGCGCCATTAACGCCAGAAAGAGCAGAAGCTAATGTTGAGTAGTCACCGGATTCTGTGGTCGTTTCATTACGCAAAAAGGCGCCATTATCATCATAGACTGCAGTGGTCGTTTCAGTGTCTTTCGCTTCTTCTAAACCAACCATTACGCCACCGATTGACGCACCTGTGTTGCCATACTGAATCACAGCACCAGTATCAAGGTTACCCCATTGCACACCAAGGTTAATGCCATCACCCTCTGCCATCTCGACAATTAGGGCCTCAATCAATACTTGAGCACGACGAATATCCAACTGTGCGATCACATCTTGAAGCGCATTCATGATGTCCGGTTGTGCGGTAATCACCAACGAGTTGGTATCACTGTGAGCGGAGATCATCACTTGGTTACGTTGCGATGAGCTGCCTTTGGTTGAAGATTGCTTTTCTGATTGCAGGTTGTCCGACACGCCTTTCAGCACATCGACTAAATCTTCTGCTTTGGCGTATTTAAGGTAAATTACTTGGTTGTTGCCCTTGGTTGCCATTTCCACATCAAGCTGTTCAATCAACCTTCTTAAACGGCTACGTACCTTAGGGTCACCTGAGATAAGAATCGCATTGGTACGTTCATCGGCAACTAATTTAGGTTGTAGAAATGCAGGTGTGTTTTTCGCATCAGTGGTTTTGCTTAACGCATCAACGATACGTACCATTTCTGCCGCAGAAGCATTCTTTAGCTCAACTACTTCAATCTCTTTATCACCCGCTTGGTCAACACGCTTGATGATTTCAGCTAAACGGTTTACTACCGCCGCTCGGCCTGTAATAAGGATGATGTTGGCTGGGTCGTAGTGCACAACGTTACCCGCGCCTGCATTGTCGTTTAGTTGACGAAGCAGAGGAGAAAGTTCACGTACCGAGACATTACGAACCGTCACAACACGTGTCACCACATTGTCGCCTTTGATCGTGTCACTGTCTCCAACGACTGGAATTGCCGATGTTTTCGAATCTTTGGCCTTGATGATCTTAAGAACACCTGAGTCCATTTCGACAACCGCGTAGCCATACACTTCCAATACGTTTAGGAAGAAGCTGTAATATTGCTCTTCATTGAGTACGTCGTAGCTGCGTACATCGATTTTTCCGCGCACCGAAGGGTCAACGATGATCGTCTTCTCTAGGTTACGACCAACAATATTAATAAACTCTTGAATATCAGTGCCTTTAAAGCTGGCACTAAAATCACTCGCGATGGCTGCGGGTGTGCAGATTAAGCTTCCTGCCAATAACCATGCACTTTTCTTAAACCAATGCTTCACGTACTTCTCCTACACTTTCGTCCTTCGTTAGACGCAAAGTTTTAAAATTCAATAAACACTTCATGTTGTTGACCATCTCTCTCGACCACCAGATTTAGCTCTGTTAGTTCTGAGATGGAACGGAATATGTTGCCCATAGCAGCAGGGTCTGTCAGGTCTTGTCCATTTAACTGAGTGGCAATATCTCCGTTTTGGAGCCCAACAGAGTTAAAAAGTTCTGAATCTTTGCCAGGGCTCACACGATAACCGATCACTTTATCGTCACGCTTCACCTGAGACAGTCGAACATATTGGAAGATTTGTTGCGGATCTTTCATTATCTTCGCTTTAATTTCATCAAGCTTCTCTTCTGCTGAAGCCGGATTATTACCACGAACCGAAGAAGAGCTACGAGGTGGCGCAGGCGTTGATACAGCCAAACGCTTGTACTCAATACCTTCAAGCATCAAGGTTTCGTCTCGTCCTGAGTTATCAATGATAACGCGGTCGATTAATACCGCTTTTAACTTGGCTCGAGTGCCTTCAATCTCTTCATTAATTCCGTAGGTCGCTTGCGTGCCGCGATTGGCGATCACCGCTAAGCTCAGTTTTGGATTCGAGCTCGCGACTGCACCCACTAAAACGAGGTTTAATCGCGTCTTAGGCGCATCTTGGATAACTTGCTGTTCAACCACAGCGGGCGTGCTTGGGTTGTAAGCACCAAACATGTTGCTCTGCTGCAAAGAAGAGATATCAAGGGTCGATTGAGGTGCTGAAGACGATGAAGCCGTTGCTGTCCAAGGCGCGATAGTCTGCTCAGCAGGTTCGATAAACCATGCAAGCTGCCCTAAGATCCATGCGGAAGCTGCAATCAATACACAACAGGTCGCTAAGCTTAGTTTCTGCTGAAGTACAAATCCATTCTCTAATAAGCGGCTCAACATAGGAGAATTCCCTACGCGATTTTTGAGCTCTAAAAAGTTCACTTTCCTAGTCCCTTTTCATGACGACAAACGCTGCAAATCATTAAACTTTCAGCTTTTTTATTCATTCGTTCGATACCAAGCTTATTTAAGCAATAAGATCCTGAACTATATCATAGCAAATCGATAAATCGGCATAACATGGCTATTTTGTATTATGACTTGAAAAAAATGCCAACCGCCTCCACTTTAAGCTTCTACTTAATGTGATAAGCATCATCAAAAACATGTTGCGCACTGTTCGTTACAGTTAAACCGCATTCATTTCTCACTTAATAAGGCACAGCCCTATATGAAAACTGCTAATGAAGCTGTCAGACTCGATAAATGGTTGTGGGCAGCTCGTTTTTACAAAACCCGGTCTATTGCTCGCAACATGGTCGATGGTGGCAAAGTCCACTATAATGGTCAGCGCAGCAAGCCAAGTAAAATTGTCGAACTTGGGGCTGTGATTACACTGCGCCAAGGTAATGAAGAAAAGACGGTAACGATCGAGAAAATCTCAGCCCATCGTGGTGGAGCCCCGATCGCTCAAACCCTCTATGAAGAAACCACCGAAAGCTTGGCAAAAAGAGAAGAGTTTGCACAACAGCGCAAGCTAAATGCTCATAGCCCAGCACCAGAACGTCGTCCAGATAAAAAGCAACGTCGTGACATCATCAAGTTCAAGACTCAATAAGCTAGAAGGAATAGCCAAATGGCAGACCCAATGTCTACAAGTAATGTTTTAAATCGCTACCTATTTGAAGACCTATCAGTACGTGGTGAATTGGTACAGATGGACGAAGCGTACCAACAGATTATTTCTAGCAAGGAATACCCAGCGCCAGTTCAAAAGCTGTTGGGTGAGCTACTGGTTTCAACGACGCTACTAACGGCGACCCTAAAGTTTGAAGGTTCTATCACGATGCAGCTGCAAGGTGACGGCCCAGTATCTCTAGCAGTTATCAATGGCGATCACGATCAGAAGATCCGTGGTGTTGCTCGCTTTGAAGGCGATATCGCAGACGACGCAGGTCTACACGCCCTAATGGGTAAAGGTCATCTAGTGATCACTATCGATCCTAAGAAAGGTGAGCGTTACCAAGGTATCGTTGGTCTTGAAGGTGACACGCTTGCACAAGTTCTTGAAGGCTACTTCGCTAACTCTGAACAGCTTAAGACTCGTCTATGGCTGCGCACTGGCGAGCATGAAGGCAAAGCACACGCTGCAGGTATGTTGCTACAAGTAATGCCTGACGGCACCGGTACTCCAGACGACTTCGAGCACCTAGAGCAACTAACAGACACCGTGAAAAACGAAGAGCTATTCACTCTAGAAGCGAACGAACTGCTTTACCGTTTGTACAACCAAGAGAAAGTACAGCTATTCACACCACAACCGGTTGAGTTCTTCTGTGGCTGTTCACGCGAAAGAAGTGGCGCTGCTATCATTACCGTTGCTCAAGAAGAGATCTACGACATCCTAAGCACCGAAGGAAGCGTTGGTCTACACTGCGATTACTGTGGCACAAACTACTCGTTCGACAAGAATGATGTTGATGCACTGTACGCAGAAGCAGCAGATAAAGGCAGCAATACGGTTCATTAATTTACGGCATACCAAAAACACGTAATTTACCCCAAAAAGGTCAGCACTCAGCTGGCCTTTTTTGTGATCAAAATAGCGCAAACTCCGTAACATCTCGTAATAAAATCACCGCTTAATTTTAATCAATTAATAATGTTCTCGCCCCTAGCGCAAAGGTTTGCGTACAGGATAGACTAGTTGGGCCAATATGTGACGAGGCGCTTAAAACCCCAAGGTTAATATGGATATTTTTTGAGCTGTATCCCTGTTTCCCCCGAGCCTCGTTGCTAGCATGGTGAGCAGATAACAATAAAAAATTATTACAAAATCCCTACAAAATATCCTACAAGGAGCACCTATGACCGTTATGGAACATACTAAGGCTGCACAAATTGATCTAACTAAGCACGGACTGACTGGCGTTACTGAAGTTCTTCGTAATCCTAGCTACGAGCAGTTATTCGTTGAAGAAACACTGCCAGGTTTGGAAGGCTACGAAAAAGGCGTAGTAACGGAACTAGGCTCTGTTGCGGTAGACACTGGTATCTTTACTGGCCGCTCACCAAAAGATAAGTACATTGTTAAAGATGACACGACCCGCGATACCATGTGGTGGTCAGATCAAGGCAAAAATGACAACAAACCGATTACAACTGAAGTATGGAATGAGCTGAAAGAGCTTGTGACAACTCAGCTATCTGGCAAGCGCCTGTTTGTCATCGACGGTTATTGTGGTGCTAACCCTGATACGCGCTTAAGCGTGCGTATTATCACTGAAGTAGCGTGGCAAGCGCACTTCGTTAAGAACATGTTCATTCGTCCAACTGACGAAGAGCTAGCAACGTTCGAACCTGATTTCGTGGTAATGAACGGTGCTAAAACAACTAACCCTAACTGGGAAAAGCAGGGTCTAAACTCTGAAAACTTCGTTGCTTTCAACCTAACAGAGCGCGTTCAAATCATCGGTGGTACTTGGTACGGCGGTGAGATGAAGAAAGGCATGTTCGCAATGATGAACTACCTGCTTCCTCTGCAAGGCATTGCTTCAATGCACTGTAGTGCAAACGTCGGCGAGAAAGGCGATGTAGCCATCTTCTTCGGTCTATCTGGTACAGGTAAAACTACGCTTTCAACCGATCCTAAGCGTGAGCTAATCGGTGATGATGAGCACGGTTGGGATGACGATGGTATCTTCAACTTCGAAGGTGGTTGTTACGCGAAGACGATTCGTCTATCTAAAGAAGCAGAACCTGAAATCTACAATGCAATCCGTCGTGATGCACTACTAGAAAACGTAACAGTTCGTGGTGATGGTTCTATCGATTTTGATGACGGTTCAAAAACTGAGAACACTCGTGTTTCTTACCCGATTCACCACATCGATAACATCGTTAAACCAGTATCAAAAGCCGGTCACGCTCAAAAGGTTATCTTCCTGACTGCTGATGCATTCGGTGTACTGCCACCCGTTTCTAAACTGACTCCAGAGCAAACGAAGTACCACTTCCTATCTGGCTTCACTGCAAAACTAGCGGGCACTGAGCGTGGTATTACTGAGCCAACGCCAACGTTCTCTGCTGCATTTGGTGCGGCATTCTTAACTCTCCACCCAACTCAGTACGCTGAAGTGCTTGTGAAGCGTATGGAAGCAGCTGGCGCTGAAGCTTACCTAGTGAACACAGGTTGGAACGGTACTGGTAAACGTATCTCTATCCAAGATACGCGAGGCATCATCGACGCTATCCTAGATGGCTCAATCGACAACGCTGAAACTAAGGTTATCCCTATGTTTAACCTAGAAGTGCCACTAGCGCTGCACGATGTTGACCCAGCGATCCTTGACCCACGCGATACGTACACTGACCCTCTACAATGGGAAAGCAAAGCGAAAGATCTAGCCGAGCGCTTCATCAACAACTTTGATAAGTACACAGACAACGCTGAAGGTAAGTCACTGGTTGCAGCTGGTCCTCAACTGGACTAATCCAACCATCTGCTCGGGCTTAGCCAAAATCAAACGCCCAATTTAAAATGATATTTTTGTAGCAAGCCCCTCTTTTGAGGGGCTTTTTTGTTGATGCTTGACCCTTTTTGTTCCACTCTGTTTTAAGACTATTGAAATTTAAGGCTTTCAGGGAATGAAAAAGGTATTCATGGTGTTCGGCATTGTGTTGGCTATCGCCGTTGCAACTATCGCAGCGCTGCTATTAAGCCTTCAGACCCAATACCGTGCGGATGTTGCCAACTTTTTTATCAAACATACGATTGAACAACCTGTATTCATTGAAGATGTTGAGTATCAGGCGCCTTATCACATCACCTTAATGGGCATTACCCAAAGCCAACCAGAAAAGCAAACACCTCTGTATATCGACAAGATCGATCTTTGGTTCAGCCCCAGCTCGATGACAGAGGCCAAACTGGTCTTTGAATCTGTTTTGATCAGCGGCCTACAATTAGAGGCAGACGATCTAAAAACACTGACTTCTTTATTTACCCAACCAAACATCAAGCTCCACCAGCTGGCCATCAACAATCTCGACTTTTCGACGCCAGAGTTTAATGCGCGAGGCATCGACCTACAGATCTCCGCCCCAACGTGGAACAACGATAACTCGCTGCTACCTTATGGAAAAACCCAACTCTCTGCCTCACAACTGTATTGGCAAGGTGAGGCATTCGATAATCTGTTGATTGACCTAGACTTAAAACCTAGCGACAGCACCCTTTATGGTGCTTCGTTTGACTGGCGTGGCGCCAAGATTTCTGGGCAAGCTGAACAATATCAACAAGATTGGTCGTTGGTGAATGTGACCGTCGATGGCTTACGACTCAATCAGAAACAGACCCCAAACCTACTAAGCAAAGAGTGGGATGTTGCAGGCATTAAGATTAATCACATCAATAGCTTAGATATTCTGCGTAGCGACGTAGAGTGGCAAGATGGCCACCTCGCTGCCTTTGATGCCTCATTAGAAAATATCCAACTGCCTTTTGAAATCTGGAAACAACAGAAAGCCATTTTTTCTCTACAGGCAGAAGGAGTGACCATTGATGATGACATGTTCATCGAGCCAAGCCTCAAGCTCAACCTAGAAGCAAACCGGATTCTGATTGAGGATTTCTATACTCAATTCCTGCAGGGCACTGTTCAGCTCAATGGCGAAGTCGCCCCTAGCAGCATTCAATTGGCGCAGCTCGACCTGCAAGGCATCAAGTGGATTACCGAAAACCAAGATAGCCCTCTACCGGCCGCTCGCCTATTGCCTTGGCTCACACAGCTCCAGAACGTCGAGATTAACCGACTTAATATAGAACGCAGCCAACTTATCCAACTAGCACAAACGCCTTACTGGCAGGTCTCTGGATTACATATCGAGGGGCATCAAGTTCAACTGCTGCAAGATAGAAAACTGGGCTTATGGCAAGGGAAGCTGATGGCGAGCGCCAATGATGCCAGCTACCAAAATATTCTCAGCGCACAGCCTGTGGTTGAGATGAATAGCGAACAAGGAAAATGGACGCTGACTCGTCTGTTTGCACCACTCAGGAATGGTTACATTGAAGCCAATGCAACGCTCGATTTTAACCAAATCAGCAAGCCATGGAGCTTAGATATTTCTGCCGATGGGTTACCCATTGCGCCTATGCTGCAGCGACTTGAATTACCACTCGATGCAACCGGCTATGGCGAGTTTGAACTTCAAGCCGCAGGTTTATATGGCGACTCACTGATGCTCGGTTACTCAACCACAGGGCAACTCACTGGCAGCGTTCGCCAGGGTGTGATGACCTTTAATGACAAGCTTTCTGAAACATCGACTGATAACGTGTTTGAAATTCCAGAGCTTAATGCGCATTTTGACCGTGGGCGCTTCACTCTCGAACCGATGCACATTATTGGTGCATCATCAGCAGAGCAAGGCGAACAAAGGGTTCAAACGCTCAATGGCGAGGCTTCTGGAGAACTCGACTTGCTTAAAGCTGAGCAACACACCCTCTCGATTACCCTTTCGGACCCATGTCATCAAATCTCAGGAAAGCTCACCCAAGCTGAGTATTCCGAGATTAACGACTGCCAACAAAAAAGCGCCACTCCATAGGAGTAGCGCCTTGTATCTTTAATCTGTATCTGTATCTGTATCTGTATCTGTTAGCCAGTGTCAGCTATACGCTTACGTTGGAGTCTGTTGATAATCGCTTTTTGTAGTCAGGGATCAGCATATAGGTTCCCGTAAACTCTACCGCTTCCACATCGCCGCTATGAATGGTCACGTGAATGATGATACGTGCCTTTCTTCCTGACGCAAGGCGGTCCAAGTCACCACTGATCCCATCCAATGAAGTAGAGGCAACAGGGTTTTGCTCAACCGGGTGACGATAACGAATATTACTGTCTGCCAGCACGATATCACCGGTCAGCCCGCGTTCTTTCATCAATAACCAAGTCATCCCCCAACCAGTTAAGGTCGCTAAGGTAAAGGCAGAGCCTGCAAACATGGTATTATGCGGGTTCAAGTTGGGATTCAGCTGAGCACTACACTCAAATTGGTAACCCGTGTATTGGTTGATCTTGATGCCCATCTTGTCACTGATCGGGATCTGATGTTCCCAGCGCTGCTGAAGCTCATTACACCACTCAGGCTTACGCAGAACGTCTGCCATTGGGTCAAGATGCTTAACCATCTGTTGGTGACGCACAGGGCCACGTTGATCGTTAATCTCACCGCGACGTTCAAATTCATTCTTCTCATAGAATGAGATCGCATCTTCACGTGCATTACACACCAAGCGCTTAGCACCCTCTTGGCGAGCCAATGACTCAAGTGCGACTAGAATCAACGAACCCATGCCTTTACTTTGGCGAGATTTCTTCACCGCCATATAGCGGATCTGACCTTCCAGATCTGGGGTGATATACAGACGACCAATCGCCATCGGGCGACCACGACCATCAACAATCATGCGATGGTGACTCATTGGGTCATATTCATCGCGCTCAGAACCTACCGGCATTCGCCAAGGTTCACGGAGCATCTGCCAACGAAAATGGTAATACTTGTTTAGCTGATTTTCGGTGGTTGGTGTTATGAGTTTAAACATGCTTATTCCTTTAAGCCTAAACCTGCAGCCAGAATGTCACTGGGCCATCATTAACCAAAGACACTTTCATGTCGGCTGCGAATCGGCCACGTTCCGTTGGTAACACTGATTCACACTGGTCAGAGAAATAGTTATAAAGACGCTCAGCATCTTCTGGGTGAGCACCACGAGAGAACCCTGCTCGAGTCCCTTTCTTGGTATCGGCCGGCAGAGTGAATTGAGACACCACTAATACCTTACCTTCTACTTGCTTCACGTTGAGGTTCATTTTATCGTCTTCGTCTCCAAAGACACGATAAGTGGTCACTCGTTCCATCAAACGTTTGGCTTTGGCTTCGTCGTCACCTTTTTCTACGCCTAACAAAACTAATAAGCCTTGTTCAATCTCACCAACTACTTCGCCATCAACACGGACGGCAGCTTCACTTACTCTCTGGATCAGTGCTATCACTGTTGTTTCCTTGCTCTGTGATTTTGTCTTTATCCGACGAGTGTACCATTTCTTTCGAGTCACTCCACTGTTCCTGCTCACCCAATGCAGCGGTCACCTCAGCACCCACCAGCACAATCAACCAGCACAAATAAACCCAGACAAAAAGAATTGGTATTGCCGCCAATGCGCCATAAATCAACTGGTAAGAAGGGAATTGAGTAATGTAGGCCGCGAAGCCTTTCTTACTGAGTTCGAACAACAGAGCCGCCACTAGAGAACCTGCAGCCGCATGAGAAAAGTGTATCTTTTTGTTGGGAACCAACAGGTACAGACCGAAAAACGCAAAGAAAGAGAGAATCAAAGGCAGTTTGCGAATCACAGTATTAAAGGCGCCAGACACTACCTCGTTTTGCAGCAAGCTCAATGATGTCACATAAGAAGTAGCAGCAATACTCGCCCCGACTAGAATAGGTCCTAGCGTAAGCACCATCCAGTACATAGAGAAAGACAGCACCGCACGTCGCTTCTCATTAACACGCCAGATGTAGTTTAGGTTCTTATCGATATTCGAGATCAACATCAGTGCCGCAATGAACAAGAACACACTACCGACCGCCGTCATCTTACCCGTGTTGGCAACAAACTCGAGCAAGGCACCGTGCACCGCATCTCCTGACGCTGGAACAAAGTTGATAATAACGAAGTTTTGAATCACGATACCAACATCAGCAAAGATGGAGAATGACGACAAGATAGAGAGCAGAACCGTCAACATCGGTACGATCGAGAGCAAAGTAATGTACGCCAAGTAGCCCGCATTCACGTTGACTCTATCATGCGTCATTCGCGCCAAAAGATAGCGAGAAAACTGAATACTGAGTGTGGCGACCTTTTTTATCTTCAACTTGTAACTCCCTTGTAACTCGTTCATAGTCCTAATTATTATTCCGATATATCAATCACAGTGAATAAGTGTTCAAAAATAGCGTAGGAAAAAGGCTTGAGAACAAGGCAGAGTTTTTTGATAAGTAGTTATTCTACAATCAAAAATTCTAACGCCGTTATCGAGCATTTTAACAAGCTAGGTTGAGCGGTTATTTACTACGATTGATATTATTTAACTATAGGAAACTAGGATGCCTTATTTAATAGTTATAGTCCTCTCTATTTTTACTCTTACTGGATGCCAATCAGCTTATTACTCCGCAATGGAGCAAGTGGGCTATCACAAGCGTGACATTATGGTCGATAGAGTGGAAGACGCTAAAGAGTCGCAGCAGGATGCTCAGGAAGAGTTTACCAGCGCACTTGAAGCACTCAGCAGCCTGACTAACTTCAGTGGCGGCGACCTTGAAGACATGTACAACCAAATCAATGATAAATACCAAGACAGCGAGAAAGCCGCGCAAAATGTCAGTGACCGCATTGCTGCGATTGAAGATGTGTCGGATGCGCTGTTTGAAGAGTGGCAGAGTGAGTTAGATCTCTACACCAGTGATTCACTGCGCCGCTCGAGCGAGCAAAAACTTCGTGAAACTAAATTGTCTTACCAAACGATGCTGTCAGCAATGAAGCGCGCCGAGAAGAAAATGGACCCAGTGCTCAATACCCTTCGCGACAACACGCTTTACTTGAAGCACAACCTCAATGCGAGCGCTGTCGGCTCGCTGCAAGGTGAGTTTATGAGCTTAGAAAAAGACATCGCCTATGCAATAGAGCAGATGAATGCGGCAATAGCAGAGTCGGATAAATTCCTAGCTCAACTCAATCAGAAGTAGTGCCATTAGAAGCGAATTAAGATAAACCCGTATGAACCCAATCATTGTTACTGGCGGCCCAGGGGCTGGTAAAACCACACTAATTAATGCCTTGGGTGACATGGGTTACCCGATATTCGCTGAGCCCTCTCGCCAGTTAATCGAACAGCAGAGTCAACTTGAGAACGGTATCTTACCTTGGTTAGACCTTCCAGGCTTTGCTCGCCTATGTTTAACCGTCATGAGCGAACACAAAGACCAAGCCAGTCAGCATCCTGTTGCCTTTCTCGATCGCGCCATTCCAGATATCTGTGGCTACTTGGCTCAGGCGAAACTAGAGATAAACACAACCTACCGAGAAGCGAGCCAAGGTTATCACCCCCAAGTGTTGTTCTGTCGCCCTGAGGCTTCAATTTATGTACAAGATGATGTGAGACCTTATCCGTTTGAGGAGGCGTTAGAGATTCACCACGCGTTAGAAAGAGTCTACCAAGAACTTGGTTATGAGGTGGTTGAAGTGCCGTTTATGTCGGTCGCTGAACGAGTGCAGTTCATTGAAAGTTACTTAGCAACAAGAGATGCTCTCTAGCTTAGTGAGCATCTCTTGCCTGCCCCCTGTGCATATCGAAGAGAGATTCCAGATATTTCGTTCCTCAATTCTGGAATGACGATTCGATGACAGGAAATGGATAAAAGAGAACGGGTACCAAAGATAGTCCCCCTCTTAGTGGCTGACTATCTCCAGCCTAAATACGCTCTTCGTATCCCGCATCTCGTTTACTCGAATCTAAACAAACTAAAAAACAAAAGCCCCGAGCAGCTAGGCTACTCGGGGCTTTCTTATCTACTTAGCTAGAAGCTAGTCAGCTGGCAATTAAGCCTTAGCTGGACGTGCTGCACGCTTACGTTCGTTTTCAGTAAGAAGCTTCTTACGGATACGAATGCTTACTGGCGTTACTTCTACTAGTTCGTCTTCGTCGATGAACTCAAGAGCTTGCTCTAGAGTGTGACGGATAGGTGGCGAAAGAACCTGTGCTTCATCAGTACCAGATGCACGAACGTTCGTTAGCTGCTTACCTTTCAGACAGTTTACTGTTAGGTCGTTTGAACGGTTGTGAATACCGATGATTTGACCTTCGTATACTTCATCCGCGTGCTCAGCAAATAGACGACCACGTTCTTGTAGGTTGAATAGTGCGTAAGTCAGAGCTTTACCAGTTGCGTTCGAGATTAGAACACCGTTGTTACGTTGACCGATTACACCGCCTTTGTGAGGACCGTAGTGATCAAATGAGTGGTAAAGAAGACCAGAACCAGACGTTAGAGTTAGGAACTCAGTTTGGAAACCGATAAGACCACGAGAAGGCATCATGAAGTCCATGCGAACACGGCCTTTGCCATCTGGAGACATATCAGTTAGCTCACCTTTACGTAGACCGATGTTTTCCATGATGCCACCTTGGTGCTCTTCAAGCACGTCGATAGTCACAGTTTCAAACGGTTCAGTTAGGTTGCCATCTTCGTCTTTCTTGATGATAACTTCTGGACGAGATACAGCTAGTTCGAAGCCTTCACGACGCATGTTTTCAATCAGGATAGACAGGTGAAGTTCACCACGACCTGAAACACGGAAGCGATCCGGGTTATCAGTTTCTTCAACACGTAGTGCAACGTTGTGTACTAGTTCTTTTTCTAGACGCTCAAGGATGTTACGTGAAGTAACGAACTTACCTTCTTTACCCGCGAACGGAGAAGTGTTTACTTGGAACGTCATTGTTACTGTTGGTTCGTCAACAGAAAGCGGAGTCATTGCTTCAACATTGTTTTGGTCACAGATAGTGTCTGAAATCTTCAGCTCACCAAGACCAGTGATTGCAATGATGTCGCCAGCGTTAGCTTGCTCAACTTCGTGACGGTCAAGACCTAGGTAACCAAGAACTGTACCTACTTTACCGTTACGTTTTTTGCCTTCTGCATTCACGATAGTTACTTGTTGGTTTGGTTTAACTGAACCACGAGTAACACGAGCAACACCGATAACACCTACGTAAGAGCTGTAATCAAGTTGCGAAATTTGCATTTGTAGTGGACCGTCAAGGTCAACTGCAGGCGCGTCTACTGTATCAACAACAGCTTGGAACAATGGTTCCATGTTCTCGCCAGTTTCGCCTTCAGTCATTGTTGCCCAGCCGTTTAGAGCTGAAGCGTAAACAACTGTGAAGTCTAGTTGCTCATCAGTAGCACCTAGGTTGTCGAAAAGGTCGAATACTTGATCCATAACCCAATCAGGACGAGCGCCTGGGCGGTCAATCTTGTTGATTACAACGATTGGCTTAAGACCGTGTGCGAATGCTTTTTGCGTTACGAAACGAGTTTGAGGCATTGGGCCATCAACTGCGTCAACGATAAGCAGAACAGAGTCAACCATAGACATGATACGCTCAACTTCACCACCGAAGTCCGCGTGTCCCGGAGTATCTACGATGTTGATGCGGTAATCATTCCAGTTGATTGCTGTGTTCTTAGCAAGAATGGTAATGCCACGCTCTTTTTCGATGTCATTCGAATCCATGACACGCTCTTCAGCTTCACCACGAGACTCAAGAGTGCCTGACTGTTGTAGCAGTTTATCAACCAAAGTCGTTTTACCGTGGTCAACGTGCGCGATGATCGCGATATTTCTTAACTTATCAATCTGTGGAGTAGACATGGATTCTCGATTCACTCATAAAAGTAGCCGTCACTTATCTCAAAAGTTTGGATAATAACCGCTAGCTTGATTTAAAAAACGGTCAATAATATACCAGATTCTAGACAAAAACCCAGAAATATGTGATCTGAACCAAGGCTTTTTTCTTTATTAGCGATTCATATCCGCTTAACTTTGATTCAGTACAGTGTTGAACAGCCCAATTCGTAGGACTCTAAAAAAGTATCACCTGCGAGTGGCGAACCAAATCTCCCGCAAAATAACAAAAGTGGATTGACAACTTAGGCAATTCATTGCTGAATGGTGCTCGCTTATGTCTCATATTGGTGCACAGACAAACAATTGCACCAACAAGGTGCGCCCGGAGATCATTTTGGTGCAAAAACCAAATTAAGCAAAACCGAAAAACAAGTAAATCATTGAAATTAATGGAATAATTTTTTTGGCACGTTTTTGGCTATAGATAAATCAGCATCGATTAATGCACTTATAGACATTAATCAATGCTAGTTTCAACCGAATCGAGCTAATACCGAATTAATAACACTGGAGGTTATCCAAGATGTCAGTAGAAAATGTACTATCCCTGATCCAAGAGAACGAAGTTAAATTTATCGACTTACGTTTTACTGATACAAAAGGTAAAGAGCAGCATATCTCTATTCCTTCTCACCAAGTTGATGCAGACTTCTTCGAAGAAGGCAAAATGTTTGACGGCTCTTCAGTAGCTGGTTGGAAAGGCATTAACGAATCTGACATGGTAATGATGCCAGACGCAGCATCTGCTGTACTGGACCCATTCACAGAAGACGCAACACTAAACATCCGTTGTGACATCCTTGAGCCTGCAACAATGCAAGGCTACGACCGTGACCCACGCTCTATCGCTAAACGTTCTGAAGAGTACCTACGTTCTACAGGTATCGCAGACACAGTTCTAGTTGGTCCAGAGCCAGAATTCTTCCTATTTGACGACGTTAAGTTCTCAAACGACATGTCTGGTTCTTTCTTCAAGATCGATGACGTAGAAGCAGCTTGGAACACAGGTTCTGACTTCGAAGGCGGTAACAAAGGTCACCGTCCTGGCGTTAAAGGCGGTTACTTCCCAGTAGCTCCAGTAGATTCATCTCAAGACATCCGTTCAGCAATGTGTCTAGTAATGGAAGAGATGGGCCTAGTTGTTGAAGCTCACCACCATGAAGTAGCAACTGCGGGTCAAAACGAAATCGCTACTCGCTTCAACACGCTAACAGCGAAAGCTGATGAAACTCAAATCTACAAGTACGTTGTACACAACGTTGCTCACGCATTTGGTAAAACAGCGACATTCATGCCTAAGCCACTAGTTGGTGACAACGGTTCTGGTATGCACGTTCACCAATCTCTAGCAAAAGACGGCGTTAACCTGTTTGCTGGTGATAAGTACGGCGGCCTATCTGAAATGGCTCTTTACTACATCGGTGGTGTAATCAAGCACGCTCGTGCAATCAACGCGTTTGCTAACCCATCAACTAACTCGTACAAGCGTCTTGTACCTGGTTTCGAAGCACCTGTAATGCTTGCTTACTCAGCACGTAACCGTTCTGCTTCTATCCGTATCCCAGTAGTACCAAGCCCTAAAGCACGTCGTATCGAGCTACGTTTTGGTGACCCAGCAGCTAACCCATACCTATGCTACTCAGCAATGCTTATGGCTGGCCTTGACGGCATCAAGAACAAGATTCACCCAGGCGAAGCTATGGATAAAGATCTATACGACCTTCCTGCAGAAGAAGCAGCTGAAATCCCAACAGTTGCAGAATCTCTACAAGAAGCTCTAGCAGCGCTTAGCGAAGACCGTGAGTTCCTAACAGCTGGCGGCGTATTCTCTGACGATTTCATCGATTCTTACATCACTCTGAAATCTGACGACGTACAACGCGTGAACATGGCTACACACCCACTTGAGTTTGAACTGTACTACTCAGTTTAATCTCCTGTAGAGATAAGCCATTTCTTACTGCAACCTTGTAAGAATCGCTGACTAAATATTAGGCTCGCCTCGCAGGCGGGCCTTTTTTATATTCTCCCTCCCCCCGCTTCCTCGTACCATACTAGATACCAATCGTAGTAAATAACTACTCAGCCTAGCTTGTTAAAACACTCGATAACATCGTTAGGTTTTTTGATTGTAGAATAACTACTTATCGAAACTATTTTTGCCGAGCAGGGCTGCCTCGTTCTCAAGCCTTTTTCCTGCGCTATTTCTGAGCATTAACTTACTGTGATTGGCATTTAACAAAAGCCCTCAGAGGCTGTCGCGCTAAATACAATAAAACCAACGCCAAACGTGAAATCACCTAGCGGTGAAAAGAGGCTAAAGATATGAAAAACATACTGTTCCTAATCGGGTTAACAGTCGCGCTCTCGTGCTCTGCTCAAACGGTGTATACCTGGATAGATGAAGATGGCGTGCTCCACTTTAGTGATAACCCTAGCGCTCAAGATGCCGAGGCTCTTCGCCTGCCAGATGTGCAAGCTTCAGCACCCGCCCCTAAATTTGAGGCCTCAACTCCGGTTGACGCTGCTGCTTCCTCTACAACTAAAACGGCAACGCCAGCCAAAACTCAGGCAGAAACCGAAACCACAAAGCGCGAGGTTCCTACTCAATTAGCCCTCACCATGTTGACTCCAGTTCATGATCAAACCATTCGTAGTAATCGCGGCTTAATCCCGATTCAGATAGAACTCAACCGAAAGCTTGGTATAGGTGAGCAATTACAATTGATGCTCGATGGCCGTCGATATGGCGCCCCACAGACCCAACCTATTTGGGAATTAAAAGGTATCGATCGAGGTACTCACACCATTGCAATTCAAGCACATAGAAGCGGCAAGCTTATTGCATCTACTAGTCCAGTCACCGTGTATTTACATCGAGCGACGCTCAAGTAGGCCAATGTGTTAAAAGAGGCCAAATAACCTCTACTTTTCACCTAATCGAAGCAGCTTTCAGCGACTCTAATGAATTATCTTTAGCTTCTGGTTGATATGCGCCATACTTGAACTTAGCTACGCACCAATTTGGTGCAGTGAGAAAAACACCAGTTCAAGGACGAAATAGTGAATCGATCAGCCAAAAGCGACAGCATAGATACACACCATCTTTCCAGCGCCATTCTCGACAATATGGTGACTTCGACATTGATGCTCGATGAGCAATTGTATGTCCGATACGCCAATCCGGCGGCTGAGCAGCTCTTTTCACAGAGCGCACGACGCATCGTTGATCATCCACTGAGCCAACTTATCCAACACGCTTCACTTGATTTGGCACTGTTGACGCAACCGCTACAAAGTGGCCAGAGCATTACCGACAGTGACGTTACCTTCGTTGTTGATAACCGCCCACTGATGCTTGAAGTCACGGTTAGCCCAATCTCTTGGCAACGAGAGACGCTGTTATTGGTTGAGATGCGCAAGATAGACCAGCAAAGACGCCTCAGCCAAGAGCTCAACCAACACGCACAACAACAAGCGGCTAAGTTGCTGGTACGCGGGTTAGCACATGAGATCAAAAATCCACTCGGTGGCTTAAGAGGTGCGGCGCAGTTACTTGGGAAAATGCTTCCTGATCAGTCTCTTAATGAATATACGCAGATCATTATTGAGCAAGCCGACCGCTTAAGAGCATTAGTCGACCGTCTGCTTGGCCCACAGAAGCCGGGGACTAAATCAGAAGAGAACCTTCACCAGATACTTGAGAAAGTCAGGCAGCTCGTAGAGCTCGAATCGGGTTCAACGCTCGCCATCGAAAGGGATTACGACCCGAGCCTACCGGACATCTTGATGGATTCGGCACAGGTTGAACAAGCGATGCTCAATATCGTGAGCAATGCAGCGCAGATTCTAAAGACTCAAGATTCTGGCAAAATCACCATTCGCACCAGAACGGTGCATCAAGCAAATATTCACGGGCAGCGACACAAACTCGCAGCTCGTATTGAGATCAGCGATAACGGTCCGGGCATCCCCGATGATTTAAAAGACACGCTGTTTTACCCAATGGTCAGCGGACGAGAAGGTGGAACAGGGCTGGGGCTATCGATTTCTCAAAACCTGATCGATCAACACAATGGGAAAATTGATGTTGAAAGCTGGCCAGGCAACACCACATTCACGATTTATCTACCGATTTAGGTCATAAGAACCTCGCTATTGGACAGCGAGATGAAAGGCTTAGCTCGGTAACACAAAGATTAAGACATCATAAAAACAACAATGATTATCACAATAGATTTGGCTGCAAAGGAATTGAATTATGAGTAAGGGATACGTTTGGGTCGTCGATGACGACAGCTCTATCCGCTGGGTAGTAGAGAAAACACTTTCATCTGCGGATATTAAGTGTGAAACATTTGCTGATGCTGAGAGCGTGTTGCTTGCGCTTGAGCGCGAGACACCGGACGTATTGGTGTCTGACATTCGCATGCCCGGCATTGACGGGATTGAGCTGTTGCATCAGGTTCATCAACGCTCTCCCGACCTGCCCGTGATCATTATGACCGCGCACTCAGACCTTGATGCGGCGGTGAATGCTTATCAAAAAGGCGCCTTTGAATATCTTCCAAAGCCGTTCGATATTGATGAAACACTGACTCTAGTCGAACGAGCGATCGCGCACAGCCAAGAGCAGAAACGCGAACAAGCCAGTGAGGTCGCTGAAGACACCAACGCGCCAGAAATCATCGGTGAAGCACCGGCAATGCAGGAGGTTTTCCGAGCGATTGGCCGTTTGTCTCGCTCATCCATATCCGTGCTGATCAATGGTGAATCGGGTACCGGTAAAGAATTGGTCGCTCACGCTCTGCATCGTCACAGCCCAAGAGCTAAGAAGCCCTTCATTGCCTTGAACATGGCAGCAATCCCCAAAGATCTGATCGAGTCTGAACTGTTTGGCCACGAAAAAGGTGCCTTTACCGGTGCTAACAGCGTTCGCCAAGGACGCTTTGAACAAGCCAACGGCGGCACCCTATTTCTGGATGAGATCGGTGACATGCCACTCGATATCCAAACTCGCTTGTTGCGTGTACTTTCTGATGGTCAGTTCTATCGTGTCGGCGGTCACTCTGCAGTTAAGGTAGACGTTCGTATCGTTGCCGCAACCCACCAAGATCTTGAGCGCTTAGTGCATGAAGGCGACTTCCGTGAAGACCTTTTCCACCGACTCAACGTTATCCGAATCCATATCCCGGCACTTCGCGAACGTAAACAAGACATTGAAAAGCTGACTCATCACTTCCTAGCATCCGCCGCCGAAGAGCTCGGTGTTGAAGTGAAGACACTGCATCCTGAGACCATTTTGAAGCTCAACCAGCTCAATTGGCCTGGTAACGTACGTCAGCTTGAGAATATTTGTCGTTGGTTAACGGTGATGGCTAGCGGCAGCGAGATACTGCCTTCCGATCTACCACCGGAATTGTTGGAAGAAAAAGTCGTGACCACTTCAGGTTCTGGGGATAACTGGCAGCAACTGCTCGCTAATTGGGCAAAGTGTGCGCTTGATTCAGGAGAAAAAGAGCTGCTAACTTATGCTCTGCCAGAATTTGAACGTATACTGCTAGAAGCTGCACTCCACCACACTAATGGTCATAAACAGGATGCAGCTAAGGTTTTGGGATGGGGAAGAAACACCCTAACTCGTAAACTCAAAGAACTGTACTAGACCTTATATGATTCTCGATGCAGCTACTTTTTAACCAAAAAAGTGTCGCTTGGTTTGAATAGTGTCGGTACAATTACAGTACACTATTCACCAAAGTTGTAGCTAAAGATGTCTTTGAAAACACAAATTACTTTGAGAACCGCAGTGGTTCTGCCATTCGTGATGATTTTTCTGTTCACTATGGGTGTAATGGTTTTCACTCAAAAGCTAAGCTACAAAGAGATGGTGAGTGATGTTAGTGCACGCCAGCTGACATCACTGACTGACAATGTTCATCAAAGCCTGTCTAATTTTTTAGAAAAGCCATTTCACGCCAACCTCTCGCTCAGCCATAACATCGGCTACCACCATCTTTATCAAGCAGGCAATCTTAGTAAGGTCCAAGACTATATTTTTTATACGTTTTCAGACCATTACACTGCTGTACCTCAACTCGATGCGATCGGCTTTGGTTCTGAAGATGGTAACTACGTCGGTTTCCGCAAAGAAGCCAACAAAGGCTACACCTTGATGGTGCAAGACGAACGCACCAATGATCAGCTGGTCATTTACCGTGGCAGCAAAATTAGTGAAGACATTCGATCGGTGATTTCAGGTTACGATCCTAGAATCCGTCCTTGGTACACACCCATTGCGACACAGAAAAAACCGTTATGGTCACCAATTTATGCCAATGCTGACGAACGTCAAGAAATCACCTTATCTGCTCTAGCGCCTATCTATGATGATAATGAATTCAAAGCCGTCGTAGTCAGCGACATCAAAATCAATACCTTCAATGCGTTTCTCAGAAAGCTCAAAGATAGAACGGATGCCTCTGTTTACATCATCGATAAGCAGCAACGCTTGGTCGCGCACTCAGGCGGAGGCAGTGTCGTTTCATGGGGCACAGGACAAACCAACAAAGGGCAACGCAAACTAGCAACAGAGAGTGCTAATCCAGTCATACGTGAGAGTGCTAGCTACGTAGAGCAATTCCACCTAATCGAGAATTTGGGCGAGCAGCGCTTTAGTTTTAGCCTAGACAACGAACGCTACTTCAACCAAATCACCCCATACGAAGATGAGCACGGGCTCACGTGGTTTATTGGGGTGTCGATCCCTGAAAGCAATCTGCTCGGTGAATTGCCAGAAAATCAAAGAAACAGTTGGTTGCTTGGGCTAGCACTGAGCTGCATTGGGGTCATTGCAGGATTAATTGCCTTTAATCGCGCAACCCAACCCATCACCTCGACAGCGGATGCGGCAAAACGCCTTGCTAAGGGCGATTGGGACGCGAGCATGCCAAAAACAGGGCATATATATGAAACCAGCATGTTGGTCGAGTCATTCAATGAAATGACCAACAACTTAAAGGCTTCGTTTCATGCATTACAGTCTCAACTTACCTATGACTCATTAACCAAGCTATACAGCCGTGAAGGCTTTATTGACGCTGCCAAGAAACACCCCGACAACGAAAAAGGCACACTGTATTTGATTGGTATTGATCGCTTCCGAGACATCAATGACAGCCTAGGTCATTACAATGGCGACCAGCTACTTATCATTGCGGCCGCTCGTTTAAGAGGCACACTGCCATCCGAATACCTACTAGCTCGCACTGGTGGTGATGAGTTTGCCATCTACGCGCCAAACGTAACGCAAAGCGATGATGTTCAGCTGCTGACTAACCGCTTACTTCAAACCTTCGCTTCCCCATTTTCAATGGAATCGGAAAGCGTGGTGATTAAGGTATCGATGGGGATAGTGAATGTCTCTAATCTTCACGACATTACACTCCTGCTACGCAGCAGCAGCATTGCATTGAGCAATGCGAAACAAGACAAAACCAGTGTCTGTATTTATAGCCTTGAAATGGGCAAAGCATCGAGACATCGCACCAAGATGTTAGCGCGGATGAACCGAGCGATTGAGCTTCAACAGTTCGAACCGTTTTATCAGCCTATTATTGATCTGGAATCTGGCTCGACCATAGGAGCAGAAGCTTTAGCTCGCTGGATAACGGATGAAGGGGTGATCTCGCCACTCGAGTTCATTCCTCTCGCGGAAGAGAGCGGGCTCATTGATGATATCGGCAAGCAAATTCTACATAAGTCGTGTCGAGATACTGCCATCGCGATTGAATCAGGAAAGTGGAGCAAGGACTTCTCTATTCACGTTAACCTGTCGGTCGATCAACTGAGTGAAAGTGGCTTTGTGGAACAAGTAAAAGGCACGTTGCGAGACACAAATCTGCCAGCAAGCAACCTGACACTAGAGATCACCGAATCACGCATCGTCGACAACGACCCGACCATCATCGATAACATGCTGACTCTAAAAGCACTAGGGATATCAATTGCGATTGATGACTTTGGTACCGGCTATTCGTCACTGGCTTATTTACACAAACTGCCATTTGATTGCTTAAAGATCGATCGCAGCTTTGTCAGCAAACTTGATAAAGAGAACCTAGATAGCTCCATCGTCGCGGCCATCGTTAACATCACTAAGGGCTTCAAAGTAAGCTTGGTGGCAGAGGGCGTTGAAACACAGCAACAGGCTGAACTTCTCAAGCAGCTGCAGTGCCCGCTTGCTCAAGGCTTCTTATACAGTCGCCCAGTTCCGTTTGACCAATGGCCTACCGACCTCATCAACTCCAAGCAAAGTGCCAAGGTCAAACAAAATACCACTGAGAGTCTCACCTAAACCAGGCAGAAATCGAATGAGTCAGATACAAAAATGCCAGCATGATGCTGGCATTTTTTATTGTTCTATTCTCTATCGAGCGATTAGATAACGCGAGAGAATTGCTGCTGGCGAGCCTTTGCACGTAAGTATTTATCAAAACACATACAGATGTTACGGATCAGCAAACGGCCACGCAAAGTCACGCGGATTTCTTTGTCATCCACTTCAACCAACTCATCATTGATGAAGGTTTGCAGTAGCCCTAAGTCTTCTTTGAAGTAACCATTAAAGTCTACAGAAAACTCAGACTCGATCATGGTTTTATCAAGCTTAAAGTTACAGATAAGCTGTTTAATGACCTCACGACGCACTAGGTCATCACTGTCTAGAGCAACACCTTTCCAAAGTGCATGACGCAGGTCATTCACCTGAGCGTAGTACTTCTTCAGCTCTTTCTGATTTTGTGCGTAAGCATCACCAACCATAGAAATCGCAGAAACACCGAAACCAATTAAGTCAGCTTCACCTTGGGTGGTGTAGCCTTGGAAGTTACGATGCAGAATACCTTCACGCTGTGCTACGGCTAGCTCATCTTCAGGTAGTGCGAAGTGATCCATACCAATGAACTGGTAACCCGCTCCCGTTAGCGTCTCGATGGTATCTTGCAAGATAGCCATTTTCTCTTTCGCTTCAGGTAGATCTTCGTCTTTAATCTTACGCTGCGCCGCAAACAGCTGAGGCATGTGTGCGTAGTTAAATACCGATAAACGGCCCGGCTTCATTTCTAACACTTGCTTCAATGTTTCAGCGAACAAAGCTTGAGTCTGCTTTGGTAGGCCGTAGATCAAATCCAGGTTAGTTGAACGGAAGCCTAGCTCTTTCGCTCGTTTAACCATCGCAATGATGAAATCTTCATCTTGCTCACGGTTAACCAGTTTCTGCACTTCTTTATTGAAGTCTTGCACGCCAATGCTCAGGCGGTTGAAGCCTTCGTTACGCAGGTGGTCAAGTACGTCTAGCTCAATCTCACGCGGGTCAACTTCAATACTGATTTCAGCGTCAGCGGTGAAGTTAAACTCTTCACGCAAAATACTCATCAAACGAGTGATTTGTGTTTTGGTCAAGAACGTTGGCGTACCACCACCGAAGTGCAATTGCGTCACTTCACGGCCATTCAATAAAGAGGCGCGTTGGCGGATTTCATGTTCAATCACATCAAGGTACTCATCCGCTTTATGCGAGTGACGAGTAATGACTTTATTACAACCACAGTAGTAACAAAGCTTGTGGCAGAACGGGATATGCACGTAAAGAGAGAGTGGACGCTCAAGATATTGAGTACACGCCATGTCGTAATCAGCGACGGTAAACGCTTCATGAAACTCCAACGCAGTTGGGTATGAGGTGTAACGAGGTCCCGAATAGTTGTACTTGTTTAAGATCTCTTGATCCCAAACGATTTGCTGATTCGTTGTTACTGGCTTGCTCGACATAGCGGTATTTCCAATTTAGATCCGCGAGAACCTAAGGTCTCTCAAATCATTTTACATACATTAAAATATAGACGGGTTATTTTGCCACACGACCTGTAAGGTCGTTCCAAGACAAAATCAATTTTTTAGACAAAAACTCAGAACTGCTAGCTTGATCACTAACAAAGCGTCGGGATTAACGAGACGCAAAAGGTAAGAAGGCTCATTTAACATTGTCTATTAAAAGATAAGGCGACTTAAAAACAAGATGCATTTAAGATGAAAAGTCTTAAATGCATAGGTATTAAAAGCAGCGCGTCTAAAAACGGAATGTTAAACAAGCCTCTATATTTAAAAGTCTTAGTGACTAGATCATCTGAATGTTGATTTGGTTGTTGAGAGGCTTAACCTTCTCCTGCAACCTTTTCAAATCTTCAATGACCGCATCATTCAAGCGAGTCTCTGCCTTATGGCGCGTGAGATTCTGCTGCATGCGCTCTTTCTTCGTCAGTTCCTGTCTTGCCTCTCCGCGAGCCATATCTTTTACGATATGGTACAGCTCAGAAAGAGCAGGATACTCAGAATCAAAATCGACACACTCATCACCCTGAACATTATCCATAATGATACACACTCGGATACTGATCTCAGGTAAGTCACATTGCCCTTGAATGCCCGCTAAGCACAAAGTATTTACGTTTTCGTAAATCGTCGCGTTGCGTTTTTCAATGGCTAGTGCTTGATGCTGCTTTTGCAACTCCGTCTGCTTCTTCACTTGAAGTAGAAGGTAACCTGCGTAAGAGCCCAAGCCGAGAATGATAATTCCACCAGCAATTGCTAATAAGGTTACGTTCACTGGCTATTAACCTTTAAAGCTGTCTAAATCGAAATCTTCGAATTGAGATAGCAAGTCTTCGTCAGAGCTCGCTTTCTTCTTAGAGGCAACCGGTGCTTCTTCGAAGATCTCTTCTTCATCGTCTTCTGGCTCTAGTAGACCTAAGCGGCCCATTAGGTGTTCGATACGATCAAGTTTCTCATCAACAAACTTCTGTAGACCAGCACCTAGGTTTTCACCATTTTCGATACGATCTAGGAGTGTGTTCAGTTGAGCGTCATTCTCAAGCATCTCTAACTCTTGTTCGTTAGATAGCTTGCGCTCTTGTTTAGTCGGCTTCTTCGCTGGTTCAACGATCAGCGGAATTTTTTTCTTGCTGCCTAAACGTGGATCACGAGCTTGTGCAGCTTTACGCTGTTTTGCTTCGCTACCATCTGAGTGACGGCTGCCAGACTTAAGGCCTTTACGCTTTTTAACACGCTTACGTTCACGACCTTCAACATCAGATTCACTACGGTTACGAGTAACCATAGGCTCCGGAGCGCCAAGTGCTCCCGGCTTTCTTGATTTCTTACTACGACCCATTACTGCACTTTCCTCAGTAAAATTACATCATTTCCAAAAAATTCTAGTTCGAGCTTATCCCGCTCTGCCAAAAACTGGAATGTTTGACGACTAAAGAAGACGACATGTGTCGGGTCATTCTTGTAATGCCAACCAGCAAACGCGTCTACGTCTATTACTAGTTTAGTCATAAGACCAATCCAGCCCTTGGGTTTAACTAAATTCAACCATTGCTGCCACACTTTGTCTGGGTGATAAAGATGCTCTATCACCTCCGTGGCAGTCATAAAGTCATACGTTTTTTCCAACACAGAGGGTTCTGGGTGGTAATAGATATCGTACAACTCCATGGTGTGTCCGGCTTCTTCTAACATAATAGATAGCGTAGGGCCTGGGCCACAACCAAAATCCAACCCGTGTGAGTTAGATGAAATTTTGTCTGTTAGTGGATCCGCGATGCGAGATAAAAAGCGGCGATAGCCTGCATCACTAGGATCGTTCTCATGGAGATCATAGTGTGCTTTTTCTTCTTTTGCTTCTAACCTTTGTTCAGGTTTAACAAATACCAGTTCACATTGCTGACACTGCAGATAGGCTCTGCGTTTGTCTTCAAAATAGTGATTCACGCCTTGGTGATGGCATAAGGGACAAGTATACATAGCACATCCTTAAACAGGGATGCGAAACATACCAGAAACTGAGTTTATAGTGGAGAGGTATTGGGTGTTTTTTCATCAAATCAATAAAAAAAGCGATAGGAAAACCTATCGCTCTCTAAATCTGCCTATATCGGCCAAAATTTGCATACTCAACTTGGTACACAAATCTCCATTTGTTATTGGTGCTTTCCATGCCAAATTTGTTTGTTGTTCATCGTCCTGATGAGTTTTGGCTATCCTTTTCTAACACCTTGTTGCTGGGCTGTCCTAGCCTGATCCATTTCTGTCTATACCGTTAGACTAGATGATCATCCATATCTAAGTCAGCTCCTAGCTGATGGCGGTTACTTTACCGTGTTACAAAAAGACTACAAGAGTGCGACTTCACACTTTTGTACACAAATCGATCACACATTGATAAATCAGACATAAACACAAAACGCATTAATAAAACCAATACAAAAGAAAACGCCCCGACCATTACTGATCGGGGCGTCTCTTCAATCTCGCTCGAACGTACATTCCTTTACTCTGGCTAAGAGCAAGAAACCGACAAATTAGTGTAAACCACCAACGTACTTCGATAAGGTATCAATATCAGCGTCTGTTAACTTTTTAGCTACATCACGCATCATCGCATTCATGTCGTTATTACGGTCACCATCGCGGAATTTTTCAAGTTGAGCCTTGATGTAATCTGCGTGCTGACCTGAAATCTTAGGGAAACCAGAAAGTTCGGTACCATTACCACGAGGGCCATGACAAGCAATACACGCCGTTACGCCGCGTTCTGCGTTACCCGCTGTGTAAAGAACCTTACCTTCATCTACTACATTTTCAGGAGTAGAGTTACTAGAGATAGGTAGAGAGGCGTAGTATGCCGCTAGGTCAGCCATATCTTCTTCAGATAAAGGCATCGCCATTGCACCCATTACAGGTTCGTAACGACCTTGCTTACCACCACTTGTCATACCTAGCTTAAGCTCTTTTAACTGCTTCTCTAGATACTTCTCATGTTGACCAGCCAGCTTAGGGTACTGAGTGATCAGGCTGTTGCCGTCAGCACCGTGGCAGGCAACACATGTTTGTGATTTGGCTTTACCAGCTTCAATACTACCTTGAGCCCATACTGAGCAGCTGGCTAAAAGACTCAAAATTAGCGCTAATTTCTTCATGACATTCCATTATAATTATCAAGCTTCCAGTACCACTCTATGTTGCCACTCATGGTACAATAGGCGACCTTATGCCGAGCACGGTTATTTTACACAAATTCACAAAAAAGTAATCAATCGACTACACAAAGTCGAGATGGAGTTAACAGTGAGCGTAAAAATTCATTATCAAAACACGCATTTCATTACCAGTGCACCTGATATTCGTCATTTACCAGAAGACGAAGGGATCGAAATTGCGTTTGCAGGACGCTCCAATGCTGGTAAATCTAGCGCGCTAAATCGCGTTACAAACCAAAAAAGCTTGGCGAAAACCAGTAAAACACCCGGTCGAACTCAGCTAATCAACCTATTTAAGGTAACGGACGGTTGTCATATCGTCGATTTACCTGGATATGGCTTTGCTCAAGTACCACTTGAGATGAAGAAAAAATGGCAGAAGTCGCTAGGTGAATACCTACAACGACGTGAAAGCCTGAAAGGTTTAGTGGTATTGATGGATATCCGTCACCCAATGAAAGACCTTGACCAACAAATGATCTACTGGGCTATCGATAGCCGCATCCCAGTACAGGTTTTGTTAACAAAAGCAGACAAACTGAAAAGTGGTGCGCGTAAAGCACAGCTACTGAAAATCCGTAACGATGCAAAATCTTTCGGTGGTGATGTTGCGGTTGATGTCTTCTCTTCAATGAAGGGCATCGGCGTTGACCAACTGCGTGCCAAGATGGATGAGTGGTTTGCGCCTGCGCTTCTTGCTGATCAAATCATTGATGAGTTAGCAGACGAAGAGCACAACGACTCAGAGTAGTTCCTCTACTTATCGCTATAGGTTAGAGCACTTACAACACGTGATTTAGCCTTATCAATGCCCCTCCTTATATAGGTGGGGTATTTTTTTGCCCAAAAATGAGTGAGTTAAGCCTAAGTTTTTAGTGTTAAAAATCGGATTTAGCCACTAAAACCAATAGAAGTGAACCATACTAAAAGACACATCTAAATAATCAGAACAATGAGAAAGGAATACTCATGTGGAAAACACCATTGGCCATCATTGCACTTATGTTGGTCTCACTGACAGGGTTTGCCTCTGAAGCAGAACAAGAACAAGCCCCACTGATCAATGTCGATATGACCTTAGACCTCGATGGCATGGAAAAGTACGCCCAAGATGCGAGTGAGTCTCTTGAGGTGATATCGCAATCTTTGCAGGCGATAGTCAACAACCCCAACCTAAGCGACGACCAGCAACAAGCCCTCAATCAAACCGTTGAAAGTATCAATAAGCTTGCGAGCTCCACCAAGACATCACTCAATCAACGGCCACAAGCCTTAGACCAATCTCGACTCGCCTTTAAACAAACCAGTCAAATGCTGTTGGATGACATTCAGACCAAGATCATCATTGCGCTGGCGGCCGTTATCGCCGTCATTATTATCGCTTTGACCGCTATCTATCTGCTTATCCTGAAACCCATGCAGCAAACCTTGGTAAAAGCGACCAACAATATCTCTTCGATGGCACAATCCATCCAGATCACCGCCGAAGCACTGAAATACAGCACCGAGAAACAACAGAAAATCATGGATTACATTGAGCATTCACCGACTCAATACACTGATAAATAAGGCGTGATCCATCAATCCTTTATCGATAACTTGTAAAATAAAAGTTATTTCAAGTGATAAAACAATCGACTTAGAGACGGATTTAAATTACCAAAAGCTGATCGAATTTCAGATCTAAGGCAGATCAGGGGTTTATCACTGTGCTTGAGAAAGTGTAATAAAAGGCACTAAAAATGAGAGGTTTTACGGGGGAATGATAGGTTGGAAATATTTTTCTTTCGCACAAGAAAAAACGCCCCAGTCAAATACTGACTGGGGCGGCTGAATCAGCCTAATCCAATAACGTGAAACAAAAGGTCTGAAAGATAGAACATCTTACCTCTGTACCCTACGAGATTTAATGTACAACAATTGCTCAGAAATGAAAACAACTTTTGTAGTTTTTTTTCATGAATGTTTTATTAAAACACCTAAATTCTTATTACGACTTAACTTTATTTGAGATAAAAAAAAGCCAGTGTTTGTGCACTGGCTCATACTAATTTGCTTAATAAGGTCAAAAACTGATTAGTGGGCTTGATCCCAGTTATCACCGTGGCCAGCTTCCGCCACAAGCGGCACTTCTAGTTCTGCCGCGGATTCCATCAATTGTTGTACTTTACTTTCAATTTCGGCTAAAGCTGACTCTTCCACTTCAAACACCAATTCATCGTGTACTTGCATCAATAGCTTCACACGACCATCGCCTTCGGCTTGAATCCACTCATCGACTAACAACATCGCTTTCTTGATGATATCTGCCGCTGTACCTTGCATTGGCGCGTTGATCGCTGCGCGTTCAGCCGCTTTACGACGCATACCATTACGAGATTGAATTTCAGGAAGGTGCAAACGACGGCCGTAAATGGTTTCAACGAAGCCTTGCTCTGAAGCCGCGCTGCGTGTGTCTTCCATGTACTGCATTACGCCAGGGTAACGTTCAAAGTAAGTGTCCATGTAGTGCTGTGCTTCCCCACGAGGAATACCCAGTTGCTTAGCCAAACCAAAAGCACTCATACCGTAGATAAGACCGAAGTTAACGGCTTTAGCACGACGACGCTGCTCAGTCGTTACCTGCTCAATATCAACACCAATGATCTCAGCAGCCGTTGCCGCGTGAATATCTTTGCCTTGTTGGAATGCTTCCAGAAGCGCTTTATCACCCGACAGGTGCGCCATGATACGCAATTCAATTTGAGAGTAATCGACCGCTAGAATCTTCCAGCCATGTTGTGCAACGAATGCTTGGCGGATACGACGACCTTCTTCATTACGAATTGGGATGTTCTGTAGGTTTGGATCTGTTGAAGACAAACGACCCGTTGCTGTCACCGCTTGGTGATAAGACGTATGAACACGACCCGTTTCAGCGTTGATCATCTTCGGCAGTTTATCTGTGTAGGTAGACTTGAGTTTCGCAAGACCACGATACTCAATGATCAGCTTAGGTAGCGGGTAATCAAGAGCCAGTTCTTGCAGCACTTCTTCGTTGGTTGAAGGTGCACCTGATGGCGTTTTCTTAATAACTGGCAAACCCATTTTCTCAAACAAGATCGCTTGCAGCTGTTTTGGCGAGTTCATGTTGAACTCTTGCTCTGCAATCTCATAGGCTTTCTGTTCTAACTCATCCAGACGAACCGCAATCTCTTGCGATTGAGCGCCCAGCAGCATGTCATCGATGAATACACCAGTACGCTCAATGCGAGACATTACAGGGATCAGGGGTACTTCGATTTCTTCATAGATGGCTTTTAGCTTTTCATCTTGCTCAATATTTTCCATCAAACGGTTATGAAGACGTAAAGTCACGTCAGCATCTTCTGCCGCGTATGGAGACGCCTCACCCAGCTCAATCTGGTTGAAAGTAAGCTGCTTCTTACCTTTACCTGCGATTTGCTCAAATGAGATGCAGCTGTGCTGAAGGAAACGCAGCGCTAGGCTGTCCATATCATGCTTGCCACCTACGCTATTGAAAACGTAAGACGCCAACATGGTGTCGTGTTTGATGCCTTTCATCTCGATACCGTAGCGCGCTAGCACACTCATATCGAACTTAAGGTTCTGACCTACTTTCGCTTGTGCATCATCTTCAAGAATCGGCTTAAGCTGTTCAAGTACCCAATCGCGATCCAGCTGCTGAGGTGCATCTAGGTAATCATGGGCAACCGGCACGTACGCGGCAACGCCTTCTTCAGTCGCGAATGACAGGCCAACGAGGTTCGCCACCATGTAATCTAGGCTGTCGGTTTCAGTATCGAAAGCAAATACTTCAGCCGCTTTCAGTTTCTCTAGCCAAACATTGAATGACGCTTCATCGAGGATGGTTTCGTAGTTGCTGCGATCAATGGTCACGGCAGAGGTGTTCATTTCTACGGTAGAAGTGGTTGATGCCGTATTGCTGCGCACTGCGCCCGACTTTTCATCCGCCTCAACCACACCACTGCCACCTTCAAGTAGCTCGTTCAACCAAGATTTGAAGACCAGTTGACCGTATAGCTTAATCAGCTCATCCGTATTTGGTTGTGCTTTTACAAGCGACTCAGGTGTCTCTTCTAACTCGACGTCCAGTTTGATCGTTGCAAGCTCGTAAGACATCTCAGCGTTGTCTTTATTATCAATCAGCTTCTTAGCCATGGTCTTTGAACCACGGAAGCCAAGAGCGGCAATATCATCTAGGTTTTGGTACAACTTCTCGATGCTACCAATGCCTTGTAGTAGAGCAGTTGCTGTTTTGTCACCAACACCTGGAACGCCAGGAATGTTATCCACTTTATCGCCCATCAGTGCAAGGTAGTCGATAATCAGCTCAGGTGGGATGCCAAACTTCTCTATCACGCCTTCGCGATCCATAACCACGTTGGTCATGGTGTTGATCAAAGTAACGTTGTCATCAACCAGCTGCGCCATATCTTTATCGCCAGTACTGATCAAAACCGGCATGCCCGCTTTAGATGCTTGAGAAGCTAGCGTACCAATCACATCATCCGCTTCAACGCCTGGGATCGAGATAAGTGGTAGACCCATTGCGCGAATCACGTTGTGCAAAGGTTCGATCTGACAACGTAGATCATCCGGCATAGGTGGACGATTAGCCTTGTACTCTGGGTACATGTCATCACGGAACGTCTTTCCTTTTGCATCAAAAATAACCGCAATACGATCAGAAGCAAATTGACGCATCATGCTGCGCAGCATGTTAACTACACCGTAAACCGCGTTAGTCGGGATATCACCATTGCTCATGGTGCCAGGGTAAGCATGAAACGCGCGATATAGGTAAGAAGAGCCATCGATCAGAATCAATGGATTATCAGGAATACGAGCCATAATGTTTGTGTATCCAGTAAGTACAGAAATTATCTGTTAAGAATGCCACGTCTGTTGGTTGGATTCCACGTTGTCGATCTGTATCCGTTCACTCGGTTGTGTTCGTTATAATCGATTTGTTGTTATTTTTTGTTCTTAGACGCAAGCGTTCTGTGGATAACTCTGTTTATATTATTTATCCACCCTGTTGAGAACTACGGTGAACAACTCAAAAAACACCAATAAACAACTGAAAATAAAGAATAATTTTACAGATCGAACAGATGATCAACGATCTTTTCTCGATCTTGCGTTGTGGAAAAGAATGCTGATGGCGTTTTATTCATAAAAATACGTGCCACTGAATATGCATCTTGTTGAAATGGTAGGTATAAAAAAAAGCGACACCCGAAGATGTCGCCTAGCAAAAACCGGTAAAGCCATTCAAATTGAATACCACAGCTTTACCTAAAAGCTATAAATTACACTGGAAGCAATGTGAGCAATGTCGTGTCAAAAAGAACTTAGTACAAGTTCGCGAGAATTCTGTTGGGTAACCAAGTAGATACTTGAGTACTTAACATCCTTGTGAACATTTCCTCATTCCCTAAGACGAAGTTAATAATAATGATTCTCATTTAATAGTCAACAATTAAATGATAATAAATCTCATTTGATTTATAAACCGTTAACAGCAGTGCTTAAATTTGCTTCAAAAAATGGATTCTATGGTCATTAATGTCTTCTTTTTCTTCAAATCTTTCGATTAGGTAACCGTTTCTCAATAACAGGCGCAACATTGCAGGGAACTGGTTACGAGACTTAACCTTTAACTGTCTGTAGCCCTGCTCTTTCGCCCACTGTTCCTGAACGTCTAATTGCGCCTGTGCAACGCCTTTGTTCCTCGCGAGCGGTGACACGCCACCAAACCAGCTGTAAAAAGTATCTTGATCCAATTCATAGCCGATCTTAAAGCCAAGCAACACGCCAGCTTCTTCAGCCACTAAGATAAGGCTCTTTTTCCCTGCCAGCCGCTCTGACAGAGAAGCGACACTCTCTTTTTTAGCGAACTCAGAGATCTGCTCGATCACAGACACCACTTCTTCTAAAGAACCTTCACGTACGACAACTGACATCTTATTCATCCTTATAAACGAAAGGGCTGGCACAATGGCCAACCCTTTACTGATCACTTAAGTGAGATCTACACGGTTACTTTTCTTTTAAATGCTCAGCAGCTTGTGCGTTATCTTCAGCAAGCCACTCTGCGACATCTTTAGCGAAGTAAGTAAGAATGCCATCAGCGCCAGCACGCTTAAAGCACAACAGTGATTCCATGACGGTTTCGCGCTCTTTCAGCCAGCCGTTTTGAATCGCCGCTTTGTGCATCGCGTATTCACCAGATACTTGGTAAGCAAACGTAGGCGCTTGCAGTTCGTGCTTAACACGACGAACAATATCAAGGTAAGGCATGCCTGGTTTCACCATCACCATGTCCGCACCTTCATTAAGATCCATCGCGACTTCATGAATCGCTTCATCGCTGTTGGCTGGATCCATCTGGTAGTTCTTCTTGTTACCACCTTTCAGGTTCGAAGCACTGCCAACTGCATCACGGAATGGGCCGTAGTAGCACGATGCATATTTTGCAGAGTACGCCATAATCTGAGTATGAATATGGCCCGCTTCTTCTAACGCTTCACGGATCTTACCAATGCGACCATCCATCATATCCGATGGGGCAACTACGTCAGCACCCGCTTCAGCGTGTGATAATGCTTGCTTGATCAAGACTTCAGTCGTCTCGTCATTCATCACGTAACCATCTTCATCGATGATGCCGTCTTGGCCGTGAGTGGTGAACGGGTCTAGTGCTACGTCAGTAATAACGCCAATGTTTGGCACATGCTCTTTTAGTAAACGTACAGCGCGCTGCACCAAACCTTCTGAGTTATGAGCTTCAGCTGCGCATAAACTTTTAGCATCTTGGTTCACGACTGGAAATAGAGCAATCGCAGGAACACCCAGCTTTGACAGGTAATCTGCTTCCTCAAGCATGTAGTCGATCGACAAGCGTTCAACACCTGGCATTGACTCGACAGGCTCGCGGCGGTCTTTACCCATCAGGATAAACATTGGGTAGATTAGATCATCCACAGACAATTGATTTTCTGCCATTAGGCGACGGCTAAAGTCGTGCTTACGCATACGGCGCATACGGCGACCTGGGAATTGACCTTGAATTGAAACAGACACTAGATTCTCCTTGCCTAGTCTAAGCACCGAAATACTTAGATATGAAAAGTGCTAAATACAGGCAAAAGCATATCACTGATGGCTCAGGACGCTAGCAGTAAAATATGAAACCCACTCAAAAATAGGGATAAATGGCAAAAAATGACCTTCTCCTCACACTGCCGTATACTCATGACAACTCAGTAAAGACCGCTTTCAGGACAAAACAATGATCGACACCCATGCTCATATTTACGCTAGTGAATTCGATGAAGACCGCGAACAAGTTGTGCAGCGCGCACTGGCTCAAGGGATTGATACCATTCTATTGCCGAACATCGATTTAGAATCTATCGAACCAATGTTAGCAACAGAAGCGCAGTTTCCTGATGTGTGCCGTTCAATGATGGGCTTACACCCTTGTTATGTGGATGCGAATATCGAGCAAACCCTCAAAACCATTCGAGCTTGGTTTGATAAGCATGACTTTATCGCCGTGGGTGAGATTGGTATCGACTTGTACTGGGATAAAACCTTCAAGGCTGAACAAGAGATGGCGTTTGTGACTCAACTGCAGTGGGCAAAAGAGCTTGATCTACCTGTGGTGATCCACACTCGTGATTCCATTGAAGAGACACTTGCCCTACTTCGTAAAGAACAAGATGGCAGCTTACGCGGGGTATTCCACTGCTTTGGTAGCAGCTTAGAGGAAGCTCAAGCGATCAACGAGCTAGGCTTTCATTTAGGTTTAGGCGGCGTTTCGACCTTTAAGAACTCTGGGATGGACAAGGTGATCCCACATCTCGATATGGATTACGTCATTCTAGAGACAGATTGCCCATACTTGGCACCAACACCGAATCGCGGTAAACGCAATGAACCAGCCTACACAGAATTAGTAGCAAAACGCATCGCCGAATTACGCGGAATTACCCTTGAAGAAGTCGAAAACATAACCACCAAAAATGCTAAGGCATTGTTTAATTTATGACAAATCTATTAATAAGTAATTATTACGGATTTTTCCTGAATTTATTTGAGAAAGCTAAGTGACATGTATAGTATCAACCACCTGCATATAGAGGTAGTTGATTATGTGTGACCATTCACAACACTTACAACGTCAACATCGAACCCTATGGCATAAAATTTTGGGCATCAAAGAGCTCTATATATGTCAGAACTGTGGCTATCAGTTAAAGATTCGATAAACAGACATAATAAAAAAGCGGCCCTAGGCCGCTTTTTTATTATGTGATTTTTACTGAAGCATTCCGAATCAAGATTCAGCTTCTTCCTCTTCATCCGCATCTGGCTTACGCGTATAAAAGCGTGCGAAAAACAGACCAATCTCAAACAGAATACACATTGGAATCGCCAACAGTGTTTGCGAGATCATATCTGGTGGTGTCAGCATCATACCGATGATGAAAGCACCCACCACAATGTAAGGACGCTTTTCAGACAGAGATTGAGGCGTTGTTGCCCCCGTCCAACACAACAAGATAATCGCAACAGGCACTTCAAAGGCAATGCCAAAAGCAAAGAACAGCGCGAGTACAAAATCAAGATAGCTTGAGATGTCGGTTGCGAACTCTACTCCTCCTAATGATATGGCCGTAAAAAAGCCAAATACCAACGGGAATACAATAAAGTAAGCGAACGCCACACCACAGTAAAACAGCAATGAACTTGAAGCCAATAGCGGCATGATCAAGCGTTTTTCATGCTTGTATAAACCCGGAGCAACAAAAGCCCACACCTGATACAAAATAAACGGAACCGCGAGGAATATAGACGCGATCAAGGTTAATTTCAGCGGTGTGAAAAATGGCGATGCAACATCGGTTGCGATCATCGTCGCCCCTTCCGGTAGACGATCTACCAAAGGTGCTGATACGAATTCATAAATATCATTAGCAAAATAAATTAGCCCGACAAATATCACTAGCACCGCGACAATCGCACGTAGTAGGCGATTACGTAGTTCTAGAAGGTGGCTAATTAAAGGCTGTGTCTGCTCAGTCGAAGACATGTCAAACCTCTTAAACAGGAAGATCGAAAAGGAGCCGCGCGTGTATCTATCCAGTTGAATTGGTATCCACTTGAATAGTTATTTACTTGAATAGATATCTATTTAAACATCTAGCGAATCAAGTATCCGGCGACTCCTCCTTGCGAGACTATTCGGCTTTCTTATCTGACGGTGCTGAAGCTTCACTGTTGACCTGAATGGTTTCAGATTCCACAGTTTCCATGACACTAGGTTTAGTCTCACTTGGCTTATCAGACTCAGGCTTAGCATACGGACGTTGAACCTCAGCAGCGGCCTGCTTGAGTTCATCGACTGACGCTTTAAGGTCTGGAGATAAATCTTCCATACCCATTTTTTCCGCCTTGCGTAGGTTTTCTTGCAGCTCTTGCACCTTAAGCTCATGAGAAAGTTCATCTTTCACACTGTTTGCCATGCTTTTCGCTTGTCCAACAAACTTGGAAATACTGCGAATCGCCACGGGCAAACGCTCAGGCCCTAAAACCACTAACCCAACGACAGATATTAATACCAGTTCCCAAAAACCGATATCAAACACGATTTACGCCTGCTCTTTGTCTTTCTTTGTTTCAGCAGTTGTTTCAGCGTGAGCTTCTGTCTTCTGCTGTTCAATATTCTTTGGTTCGAAGTCTGCATCTTTCTTATCTGCAGGCTTGTCTTCATCGCTCATCGCTTTTTTGAAGCCTTTAACCGCTGAACCTAAGTCACCACCCATACCGCGCAGTTTCTTTGTTCCGAATAGCAAAATTACAATTACAGCAATGATTAGAAGTTGCCAAATACTGATACCACCCATTGTCATTGTCCTCGGGTCTGTCTACACATAAAAATATTAAGAGAGTCTACTGTCTAACGACGGTAAGCTCGCCAACTAAGCAACCAAAATGTGACACCTGCGATGCCACAGCCCATAGATAGCTGCTCATAAGGGCTTGAAACTAATATTGCGGAGCATACGACTAAAGTGGCTCCAACGCCAAACAAAAACTTTCCAGTTGCTTGCTGACGCTTACTATCTCGGTAACCTTGATAAAGCTGATCCATTCTGTGGTTCATCGCTTTACCTTGGCGCAAGCTGTCATAAAGTAGCTCTGGCAGCTCTGGCAGTTTTTCTGCCCAGAATGGCGCACGCTCTTTTACTGCGTTGATCACAGCTTGCGGCCCCACCTGATTCATCATCCAGGTTTCAAGGAAAGGCTTCGCCGTTGCCCACAAATCAAGTTGCGGATACAGCTGACGGCCTAGGCCTTCGACATACAACAAGGTCTTTTGCAGAAGCACCAACTGAGGTTGAACCTCCATGTTGAAACGTCTTGCTGTATTAAATAAGTTTAGCAACACATGGCCAAATGAGATCTCGCCAAGTGGTTTTGCAAAGATTGGCTCACACACCATACGGATCGCGAACTCAAAATCATTGACGTTAGTGTCGTGTGGCACCCACCCCGAATCAACGTGTAGCTCAGCAACTTTACGGTAATCTCGATTGAAGAAAGCCAACAAGTTCTCTGCTAAATAGCGCTTATCTTCGCTATTGAGCGTACCAACAATGCCACAATCCAAACCAATCCACTGAGGGTTATCTGGATTCTCTGGGTTAACAAATACGTTGCCCGGGTGCATGTCTGCATGGAAAAAGCTATCTCGGAATACTTGGGTGAAGAATACCGTCACACCGCGTTCCGCGAGCAATTTCATGTTGGTGCCGTTGGCTTCTAGCGTCTCAATATCGGAGACTTGAATACCATAGATTCGCTCTGACACCATCAGGGTTTCGCTGCTTAGATCAGGGATAACCTCTGGAACATACAGCTCTTCACTGCCTTCAAAATTACGTCGCAGTTGAATGGCATTGGCCGCCTCACGGCGCAGGTCGAGTTCATCAAGTAACGTTTTCTCGTACTCATGAACCACTTCAACCGGTTTCAAACGACGTGCTTCAGGAAGCGACTTAGCGACTATACGCGCCATTCGGTGCATCAGTTTTAGATCTGCGTCAATCACCGGGCGAATATCAGGTCGAATGACCTTCAGAACAATCTCACGACCGCTCTCTTTAAGCTTTGCGGTATGCACCTGAGCGATAGAAGCAGAAGCCAGTGGCTCGATATCAAAGTCGGTAAACCAGTTGTCTAAACTGCCACCCAACGCCTTTTCCATATCTTGCTTCGCCAGTTGACCATCAAACGGCGCAACTTGGTCTTGCAACAACGCCAACTGATCGGCGATATGAGGAGGGAACAGATCACGACGTGTCGACATCATCTGTCCAAACTTGATCCACACTGGACCAAGTTCTTGCAGCGCAAGGCGCAAGCGATGACCCAACTCTTTATCTTGATGCTTGTTCTTAAGCCAAAACAGTGACTTTCGCGCCAACAAAGGAGCTTTAGTCAGTTGGTGTTCCGGCATCAACTCATCAAGGCCGTATTCCAACTGTACCTTGATAATATGATAAAGACGTTTCAGTTCTGCTGGGGTCATGCTTTCTCCAACAGAGCGTTCAACTTAGCTTCAAGACGAGCAGCAGAGCTTTTTACGTCATCAACTTGGTCGCAAAAATGCGCGACTTCTAACGGTGCAGGTGCGATCTTCCACTCTTCAGTCAGAACTTGAGCAACATGATTTTGATGCTTAGTTGCCTGTTTTGCTACAAAGCCACCGACGTTTTTAACGCCTTGCACCAAGGTATGCGCAACCACATCACCCGTTACGCGCGATAACCACTCTTCCAAATCAGGCTTGCAGTCTGTCATCAGTTGAGCGAATTTCTGAGCCAGTTGAATATCACCTTCTAAGATCAGCTTATCTTGCTTGATCAGCTTGGTGATGTTCGATTGCTCACGCAGTTCAGGTAACACCGATAGGTTCAAAGATAGGTAGCAGTCAGGCTGCCCTTCGTATTCTGACAACACATCAATCTGTTGGCTGAAAACGAAAGTGAGTGTTTTATTCAACTCTTTCAAATTGACTTGAATGATCTGCCCCTTTAAACGAGACAAACGACGAACCAGTGCTGGATCATCGTTCACGAAAGTATTTAAAGAGGTTTCAATAACCGCGGTTACCAATGGATCAAATGGCATGACTGTCCTTACCTTTGAAAACGGATAAGCCTTAACCTATCCGTTCTATCTTTATTCTTATTGTTTAGCACGCTCAGCGAGCCTGCTACCAAGCTCGACTAGAACTTGTAACCGCGGTGCAGCGCAACAATGCCGCCCGTTAGGTTGAAGTATTTTGTATTTTCAAAGCCCGCTTCTTGCATCATGCCTTCCAAAGTCTCTTGATTTGGGTGCATACGAATAGATTCTGCAAGGTAACGGTAGCTGTCTGCATCGTTAGCAATCAACTCACCCATTTTTGGCAACAGGTGGAAAGAGTATGCGTCGTAAACCTTTGATAGTGGCTCAAGCACTGGCTTAGAAAACTCAAGAACCAACAGACGGCCACCCGGCTTAAGTACGCGGTACATAGAACGCAGCGCTTGGTCTTTATCGGTTACGTTACGCAGACAGAAGCTGATCGTAATGCAATCGAAGTAGTTATCTGGGAATGGCAACTCTTCAGCGTTCGCTTGTACGTAGTGTACGTTGCCAACAATGCCGCTATCACGCAGCTTATCACGGCCAACATTCAGCATTGAGTTGTTGATATCAGCAAGAACCACGTGGCCTTTTTCACCAACGATACGCGAGAATTTCGCAGTAAGGTCGCCAGTACCACCACCAAGATCTAGGATACGCTGACCAGGGCGAACGCCACTGCAATCAATCGTGAATCGCTTCCACAAGCGGTGAACACCACCCGACATTAAGTCATTCATGATGTCGTATTTAGCGGCTACAGAGTGAAATACCTCTGCTACTTTCGCGACTTTTTCGTCTTTCGCGACTGTTTCGAAACCAAAGTGTGTGGTTTCTGACTCTACTGCTGAATTTGTCTGCACGCTTGTGTCCATAATGCTGTTATCTACCATGGTAAGTTCTCATCGACAGCACGCTCCGTGTTTAGAGGCGCTGCGGCCGATTAGTTTACTTTATCCTCAGCGGGTTGTCTTTCTACTAAGGAGGCATTTTCTGAAAAAGCCTCATTTTGCGCCATTTCGGCCAAACCAATCGAGATCGGTTTCTTCACTTCAACACCCAATTGCTTGAAGCTTTCGGCCTGACGAATCACGTTGCCTCGCCCTGTGACTAGCTTATTCATCGCCCCTTGATAACTTTGGTTTGCTCTATCAAGTGAGCTGCCAAGGCCTTCCATATCATCAACAAACAGGCGCAGCTTGTCGTAAAGCTTGCTCGCACGTTCTGCGATAACCTGTGCGTTCTGGTTCTGTCTGTCGTTACGCCACAGGTTATCAATGGTACGCAGTGCCACCAGCAAAGTGGTTGGGCTGACCAAGATGATATTTTGCTCCATCGCGTCTTTCACCAAGCTAGGATCCGCCTGAATCGCCACTTGGAATGCTGGTTCAACCGGGATAAACATCAACACGTAATCCAGACTCTGTATGCCTTTGAGCTGATGATAATCTTTCTGGCTCAAGCCTTTGATGTGCGCTCGCAGTGACACCAAGTGATCGCGCAATGCAGCATCGCGTTGCTGATCGGTTTCGGCATTGAAATAGCGTTCAAATGCCACCAGCGCCATTTTTGAATCGACCACCACTTGCTTGTCTTGTGGCAGATGCACAATCACATCCGGTTGATAACGCTTGCCCGCATCGTTTTGCAGGTTCACTTGCGTTTGGTATTCGTGGCCTTCGCGCAGTCCTGATTCAGCAAGCACGCGAGCCAGCACCACCTCGCCCCAGTTACCTTGTTGTTTGTTGTCACCCTTTAGCGCTTGAGTCAGGTTCACCGCTTCACGCGTCATACTCTCATTAAGACGCTGCAGGTTTTTAAGCTCATGCACCAAAGTATGACGCTCTTTGGCTTCTTGGCTGAAGCTGTCGTTCACTTGTTTCTTAAAGCCTTCCAACTGCTCTCTTAGTGGAGACAACAAACCTTCTAGGCTCTGCTTATTCTGCTGATCGACCTTGGCGGTTTTGGTTTCAAACAGTTGGTTCGCTAACAATTCAAACTGCTGCTTAAGTCGTGATTCAGCTTGCTCTAGCAACTGCAGCTTTTCGCTATTGGCGAGGTTTTCTTGGTCATGCCTTGCTTCTTGCTCGCGCAGCTCGGCTTCTAATTCAGACTTATGATCTTTAAGCACATTGATCTCATCAGCGTACTGCTGGCGCTCTTGCTTTACCGCCTCAAAGTAGCGCAGTTTTTCCATTGCAGCCATCACCTTACCGTGCGCCTGCTTGAGCTCGAATGCCGCTTTGTCTCGGTCATCATCTAACTCATCGAGCTCTTGTTGCGCCTCTGCGAGTGATGCTTTGAGCTGAGCTTGCTGAGATTCATGCAACAAACGATCGGACTCTAGCTGCTGCTCGAGCAATCGCTGCTGAAAAGAGAGCTTCTGTTTAACGACACCGCCGCTGACGAGCGCGCCAGAAATTGCAGCAATAAGCGTTGCCTGATGTTCGATAATCCATTGCATGATAATGATTTAGCCTAATTTGAAATAACTCATTAAATGGTATTTTGATACTGGATAAATGTCCAGTTTGCCGTATTAAAATTCGACAGATAGACTAGGCGCTCCGTATTCTGTCCCATCAAATTAGAATGAGTTGCCATGAACGAACGTCGTGCCTTGGGCTTTGGCCTTTCCGCAGTACTGCTGTGGTCAACGGTCGCTACTGCTTTTAAGCTGACCCTTGCTGAGTTTTCACCGATTCAAATGCTGACCATTGCCAGTATTGTGTCGTCGATTGCGCTGATCGCAGTCTGCGCCTTTCAAGGTAAGCTCTCTCAGCTGAGTACAACGTTCCTTTCAAACCCTTGGTATTACCTACTGCTCGGCTTGGTCAATCCACTGGCCTACTACCTGATTCTATTCAAAGCATACGACCTATTGCCAGCATCTCAAGCGCAGGCCATCAACTACAGTTGGGCAATTACGCTAACCTTGATGGCGGCGGTTTTTCTGGGGCAAAAGATTCGTAAGCAAGATTGGATTGCGTGTACCTTCAGTTATGCGGGTGTGGTGGTCATTGCCACCAAAGGCGATGTGCTAGGAATGCAGTTCGATAGTCCACTTGGTGTGGCTCTGGCGCTACTTTCAACCTTGCTTTGGGCGGGATACTGGATTCTAAACACCAAAAACAAGGCTGACCCTGTGATTGGCGTATTGCTTGGTTTCTTAGTGGCATTGCCCTTCGCGATCGGTTTAACCATTTACGAAGGCGAGAGCTTTAGCCAAATCACAGCAAAAGGTTGGATGGCTGTGACTTACGTAGGCCTGTTTGAGATGGGCATTACCTTTGTCTTATGGCTATCAGCACTGAAGCTGACCAACAACACAGCGCGTATCAGCAATCTGATTTTTGCGTCACCGTTTATCTCGTTGATGCTACTTTCCACTATTATCGGCGAAGATATTCACCCAGCGACCCTGTTTGGCTTGGTACTGATCATTGCTGGCTTAGTGATTCAACAGATCAAGTTTTCAAAAAACAAACCGGCGTAAATAAGAGCTAAAAGATTCAATTGAGCACGAAAAGCTATCGATAAAGTCGAATCTAGAGCTAGAGCACAATGTTAGATACAAAAATGGCGAGTCGTATGACTCGCCATTTTTATATAATTTAAAATCTAGTGAGTAAGCTAAAAGCTTAAACCCACTGACCCGCTGCAAAGCCAGAACTCCAACACCATTGGAAGTTATAACCACCAAGCCAGCCCGTTACATCCATCACTTCACCAACGAAATAGAGGCCAGACACGCTCTTACATTCCATGGTTTTTGAAGATAGGTGATTGGTGTCCACGCCACCTAGAGTTACTTCGGCAGTACGGTAACCTTCCGTGCCGTTTGGTGCAATTTTCCAGTTCTCTAGATGCTCTACAATGTCATTCAGCTGCTTTTCGTTGAACTGCTTAAGCGGCTTGTCTTCCAACTCTTTACGATCAATCAACACTTCCACAAAACGCTTTGGTAATGCTTTCGCTAAGGTGTTTTTCAGGCTCTGATTTGGGTGCTTCTCGCGAGAGTTAGCCAGCAACTCAGCCACATCCACTTCTGGTACTAGATTAATCGAAACCGATTGACCCGCTTTCCAGAAAGAAGAAATTTGCAGTACTGAAGGACCCGATAGGCCGCGGTGAGTAAACAGCAACGCTTCTTTGAATAAGGTGCCGTCTTGCGCGGTGATCTCGGCAGGAATCGCGATTCCTGAAAGCTCAGCAAAGGCTTCTTTGTCTTCTTTATGCAGAGTAAATGGCACCAAACCCGCAGTAGTCGGCATCACAGACAAACCAAACTGCTCGGCAATCTTATAGCCAAATGGCGTCGCGCCTAGTTTCGGCATCGATAAACCGCCCGTCGCCACGACAAGTGAGTCACACTCAACTTCGTCGGTATTAAGGTGCATCTTAAAGCCAGCGTCTGTTTTTTCGATGGAGTGAACATCACAACGGTAGCGCTGTTCAACTTTCGCTTGCTTACACTCTTCAAGCAACATGCTCACGATGTCTTTTGCTGTGTGGTCATTCACACAGAACAACTGGCCGTGATCACGCTCTTCGAACTCAATACCGTACTTGCTCACCATCGAGATAAAATCCCAGTTGGTGTATTGAGATAAAGCTGACTTCACGAAGTGAGGGTTGTTACACAGGAAGTTGTTGGCTGAAACATCATAGTTAGTGAAGTTACAACGACCGCCACCTGAGATTAAAATTTTTCTGCCTGGTTTCTTTGCATGATCAACCACCAGCACTCGTCGGCCGCGTTTACCCGCTTCCGCAGCACACATTAAGCCCGCGGCGCCCGCACCAATTACGATTACATCAAACTTTTCACTCATTGGGGTTCTGCTTTCTTCACTTTTGCACCTCGAGTACGCCCTGTTCTCGAAATGCCATCAATAAAAAAGGATGTGCATAAACAGCACATCCTTACTAATTGCTCGCTATTCTAGCGGCAATTTTAAACTTTGCAATTGATGTTCAATTGTACAATTTGCAGAAAGCAGCAAAACCACTACTTGGCTTAGCGAACCAACAACCGAAGCTTTACACCAAAACCTAAACTCTACTTCACACGTACTAAATAACTTAGACGATGAAAGAAGACAGCAACGTTACACCCAGCAGAGCGGAAGAAAGTATAAACAACTGTCTTACGCGATCACACTTCGACATAAACACTTCGTCGTGATGATGGTGGTACTCTTTGCTTTTGATGTAACTAAACAAGCGAACCTGCTTGGTCATATTGCCATGAGTTGTGAAGAATCCACCTCCGTCTACTTGTTGATAAAGTAGAGGATGTGCTTCTCGCATTATATAAATGAGTGTTCTTAGCGCAGTAAAATATCGCGCCCAGTTCACGCAAGTCACAACCATTAGTGCAAATAGAATAGTGTCGCCGCTGATCATCCTTTCCTCCCTACATCTTCATAAGAAAACTCAAAAGAAAAAGATAATCAGTGTCTTTCCCGTACTACCTAAACGGCAGGAGCTTCCATAATTGAAGATGAACCATCTTTTGCCAATTGCGCTAGGTCTTTATCAATAAAGAACAGTGCTTTACCGTCTTCACCAACAAGCTCTAGCTTATCCAATACACCTTTAAACAACTTCTCTTCTTCGTGTTGCTCTGCAACGTACCATTGCAGGAAGTTAAAGGTTGAGTAATCTTGTGTGCTGAAAGCAACGTGAGCCAGTTTGTTGATCTTTTGAGTAATCATTTGCTCATGTTCATAAGTTTCACGGAACACAGCACCAAGGCTATCAAATTCATGTTTTGGCGCTTCAATCGCACCTAGAATTGGCATAGCACCTGTTTCACTTACGTAAGTGAAAAGACGCTGCATATGTTCCATTTCTTCTACTGCATGAACACGCAGAAACTCTGCTGCACCTTCAAATCCTTTGTCTTCACACCAAGCACTCATTTGTAAGTATAGATTGGATGAGAAAAATTCTAGGTTAATTTGATCATTCAGTTGCTCAACCATAGTTTTTGACAGCATTTAAGACTCCTAATTACATCCTCAATTTTCTCTACTATATCACTATTTAATGAATATCTCGCAGGCCATTAGTTAACCAATATTTCGAGCTGTCATTACGCAAGACAGTGGATATGAGATCACTTCAGCAAAAAAAACCATCGCATAGTGCTAATCTTAAATCAGACAATGAATAAAAGAGGTAGCGATATGAGTTACAAACATATTTTGGTCGCGGTCGATTTATCAGAAGACAGCAAATTAATTGTGGATAAAGCGGTAGCATTGGCTAAGCCATTGGAAGCCAAAGTCTCTTTTATCCATATCGATATTAACTACGCAGAGCTGTATACCGGCCTGATTGATATCAACATGGCCGAAACCCAGCACAACGCGATGGAAGCGTCTCGTATTCAGCTGCAAAATTTTGCGGAGCACGCCCAATACCCGATCACCCATACCCTAGTAGGCAGTGGTGATTTGAGTCATGAGCTGTGTGACACCATCAACGAGTTCAATGTTGATCTCGTGGTTTGCGGTCACCATCAAGACTTTTGGAGCAAGCTGCTCTCTTCAACACGCCAACTGATCAACGCCTCTCCGGTTGATATGCTGGTCGTGCCTCTAAGAGATTCAGAAGACTAATGATTTAAGGTTAGGTAACATACAGCTCATATCTTATTAACGAAGTTTTACTATGAGCTATTTAGCTGGTGTTACCCTCCTATGGGCCTTCTCCTTTAGCCTGATCGGCGTTTACCTTGCGGGTCAGGTTGATTCTTGGTTCTCTGTTTTAATGCGTGTTGCCCTTGCTGGCGTCGTATTTCTTCCTTTCCTAAAGTTTCGCGGCGTATCGCGTAAGCTGATCGCTAAATTGATGGCAATTGGTGGTATCCAGCTTGGCCTGATGTACTGCTTCTACTATCAGTCTTTCTTACTGCTATCCGTTCCTGAAGTCCTTTTGTTTACTGTCTTTACCCCAATTTACGTCACGCTTATTTATGACTTTCTCAAAGGGCAATTCTCTCCGTGGTACCTAGTGACAGCGGCAATTGCGGTATTGGGCGCGGTATTCATTAAGTTCGCAGGTATTAACGAAAACTTTTTAGTCGGCTTCCTCGTCGTGCAAGGCGCGAACCTGTGCTTTGCTATTGGTCAGGTGGGCTACAAGGTGGTGATGGAGAAGGAATCGACCGAGTTGCCTCAGCGAACCGTATTTGGTTACTTCTACTTAGGGGCGCTATGTGTCGCGTCAGTGGCTTTCATGCTACTAGGCAACCCAGAGAAACTGCCCACCACCACACTTCAATGGGGAATCCTGATCTACCTTGGCTTGATTGCGTCGGGGCTGGGTTACTTTATGTGGAATAAAGGCGCGTGCATGGTGAATGCTGGCGCGCTGGCAGTGATGAACAATGCCTTGGTTCCTGCTGGTCTGGTGGTGAATATCCTGATTTGGAACAGAGATGTCGATTTGGTTCGCTTGTCTATTGGTGGCGCCGTTATCTTATTCTCTTTATTCGTCAATGAGACGTGGGTGAAGAAGCGCGTAGCAAGATCCGCAAGCAACGCTTAGCTGATTTGAACGAGCTACATGAGTCAGCTCGGATAACCCCAAAAAGCAAAAGAGCGACCTAAGGTCGCTCTTTTTAAATCATCGCTGTAGCAATAAACCATTCAAATCAACTTCAGTGGATTTGATTGTGGCTCACTACCTGAGTCTTGGTTTCAGTGAAGGCAACATCATCAAGTTGTAGGTTGATTCGTTCCAATTCACTTTCCAGCTTCTGACTTTTCTTAAACAGCTTTTGCTGCTTCTTAATCATCTTCGCCAGTTTCTTATTGTACTTCTCTTGTTTCTTAGCCGCTTTCTTCGCTTGTTTGAGTTCAGCTTTCTCATCACCGCTCGCCTTCGCCATCAGTTTTTTCAGCTTGGCTTTTTTCTGTGCGGCTTCTTTTTTGGCAAGCTCAGGGGCCATATCAGCGGCGGCTGGATCGAACATTTGTACGCTCGGTTCAATTGCCTCGTTGATTTCCGCAAGCGACAGTTCTGGTGCAGGTAATGTTTCCGCTAGCAGGCCGCATGCGACTTTCTCTTCAACGGGTTTGTTTTGACAACCAAGAGGTGGAATTGCGGTGGGTTTGCATAGATTCGCTTGATCCGCCGAAGAACGCGCGCAAGAACGACACACGAACTTAGGTTCAGTCACCAAGCTGTGGATCTCGCCCAAGTGTTCGGTGATATCTCGACGGTTTAACTTACAAAAGCGTTTAGCCATGCTTCAACTCCAGCTAAGAATAATAATGATTCTTAGTTAGATATACATCTGTAACGCGACTATCGCAAGTGTTAAATGGCAATTTATCGTATTTATGACGGGAAATTTTCTTAGCGTGTATCTAAGTTATTGATGCTTCAATTAAGTCATTGATGCTTTCACATAGACGTCAAAACGGTTCTTTTTGGTTTCGATCGCCATGCTCGGTTTTTGCTCGTCTAACCAAGCTGCGTAATCCGGTCTTTTAACCACAACTCGCTTCGATGCCAACTTCATCGCTGGCTCAAATAGGCCATCAGCATCCAGATCGGCACCCACCAAAGATTGGAATACACGCATCTCTTTTTTGACCAGAGCCGATTTCTTTTTGTTCTCAGGGTGCGGGTACATTGGATCAAGATACACCACATCTGGCTGCTCGAAGTTAGGATCATTACTAAGCTTATCTAGCGCATCATGGCTTGAAGCGTGAATCAACTTCATACGCTCGCTTACCCAACCGCCGATGTCTGGGTCTTGCTGGGCACGTTGTAAGCCATCATCCAGCAAAGCTGCTACTACAGGGTGACGCTCTACCATTTGCACCTTACAACCTAGAGAAGCCAACACAAACGCATCGCGCCCTAAGCCTGCAGTACCATCAAGAATAGTTGGCGTTGCGCCTTTGTTTAAACCAGCTGCTTTGGCAATCGCCTGACCTTTACCACCGCCAAACTTACGTCGGTGACCAACAGCGCCTCCCACTAAATCAACAAAGATAGCGCCAAGCTTAGGCTCATCGACTTTACGTAGCTCAAGTCGCTCACTAGTCAGTACCAAAGCAAAATCACTGCTTTCATCATGAGATAAGTTCCAGCGGGTCGCTAAGTCATTCAAATGATCGATTTGGGTAGCATCTTCGCAAATCAGTTGTAGTTGCAAGGTCGTCTCCAACAGACAGTAGTATTCAAAACAAAAGAGGCAACCAGTTTACCTGATTGCCTCAACAATACATATTAGCGGTGAAAAGTATTCCCAGCTAAAGTCGGCTTACCTAAACCAATGGCTCTGTCTCTCGCTCTTGTCTTAACTCTTCAACAAGCTCTGCGAGTGGCTTAGGTCGCCCTATGATGTAGCCCTGCGCGTAGTTCACACCCAGTTCGATAAGCTTGTCGATAATCTGGGTATTTTCAACGAACTCAGCCACGGTGTGCTTGCCCATCTGCTTGGCAAGATCATTGATCGAGCGAACCATCACATGGTCCATCTCATTCACATCAATATCACGTACAAACAAGCCATCGATCTTCACAATATCGACAGGCAGCTTTTTCAGATAGCCAAATGACGATAGCCCTGAGCCAAAATCATCCAATGCAATCATGCAGCCAAGCTCTTTGATTCGAGTGAAGAACTTGATCGCCTGCTTCATGTTACTCATGGCCGCTGTTTCGGTGATCTCTAAACAAATCTTATGACACGGTATCGATGAATCGCTCAGGCTATCTATCAAAAATTCGACAAACTCACGGTTACCCATCGAGTGACCGGAAAGATTGATTGAACACATCCCCAGTTCCTCAATAACCTCAGGGCGTTGCTCCAACCAACCCAAGGTTTGACTGACGACTTGGCGGTCAATCAAATGCGCGATGTTATAACGCTCTGAGGCTGGCATGAAGATCCCCGGGGAGATGTATTCCCCTTGGATGTTCTTGATGCGGACCAAGATTTCAAAGTGCATTTTATCGCTGTCTTCATCTAGGCCAAGAATTCGCTGCGCAAACAACTCTAAGCGATCGTTAGCCAAGGCCTCATGCACTAGGTTAACGCACTCCATCTCAAGATGGCGACGACGCAGGTCTTCATCATCTTGATGGTAAAGATGATAGCGATTGCGACCTTCTTCTTTAGCGGCATGACAAGCTGCATCCGCCTGAGCGTGCACCATCTGTGGTGAAGCTGCTGTATGGTCGATCAATCGAATACCGATAGAGCACGTCAGGTTGAGTCGAATATCATCCCACAAGAATGGATTCTCACTCATCATCGAGATAATACTGCGACACACATTCACCGCATCTCGTTCAGTACAGTCTTTCATCAGCACAGCAAACTCATCACCACCCATTCGCGCTAACACCGCATTGTAAGGCAGTACGTCTTCTAGCAGTTTGGCGCTAAACAAGATCGCAGCATCACCCGCTTCATGTCCTGCGGTATCGTTCAGCACTTTCAGCTGATCCAAATCTAGGAACAACATTGCGTGAGTTCGCATGTGGCTCTCAACCTCTTTCAGCGCCTTTTGCAGCTCTTGCTCAAAGTGGTTGCGGTTAAAGGTGTCAGTCAGTAGGTCATAGCGAGCCTGATACTCTAGCTTTTCAGAAAGCTCGTGCGTTTCGGTGATGTCTTCACCCACAATCAACAGCTGATCAGACTCCACCAACGGGCGGATATTTTCACGAATCCAGCTCTTGCTGCCGTCGGCATGGCGATATTCGATATCACGACGCCACACACCACGAATCTTATGCTGAGGTTGCAGCAAGATATGACGAGGAATCATCGCGTTCTCATCAACATAGAATTCTCTAGGGCGATGGCCCAACAACTGATCGAGAGGGTATCCCAAAAGCTCTTCGGCAAACTGGTTCACTTGTTGAATGCGATTATTGCCATCGAGCGTAATCATCATCACCGGCTGTTTGTCGTAATACAGCTTCAAGTTTGCTTCACGTTGGAACAGCTTATTCTCAGCAAGCTTACGTGAGGTCACGTCGCGCGCCTCAAAGAGAAACTGAATGTCTTCGTCTTCACTGCCCGGCATCGGCTTCAATGAAATATCCAACACCATCGCACCGCGATCTCGACACCACACCTCGGCTTCAAATCGTAAGGCTGGGTGCTCACTTTTTGCGATGAAATATTCGGCTAGCACTTCTCGCGCAGAACTTTCCCAATGTTGGTGTTGTTGCAGCGGCGTTCCCAGTTTATAGCCTTGATTATAAAGCAGCTCATGTAACTTGCTGTTACTCGACAGCAGCACGCCACCCTTATCAATGATGCCCATAAATTGCAGGCTCTGATCAAATATCGACTCCAACAGTCGTTGGCTTTGGCGACTTGCACGTTCGCTCTTCTTCAGACGGTTAAGGTAATACACCAACACCGCGATAACACACGACATGCTCAAGAACATTAAACCGATGGTGCGAATTTCATCGCGATAGCGCATTAAGAATGACTTCGGCTTATTGAGGAAGGTTACTGAGGCTTCATTCTCTGCACCCAAATCCCAACGTGAGATCTGTTGGTAATCGAGTTTGATTTCTGGCGCGCCAGCAACCACCAATGGCAATGGAGCCTTAGGATTGTTCAGCACGCTCAACAGCACGCGCCCCGTGTCTCGACCTTGCGTTTCTCCACTGTGGATCACGCCACCAATCGCACCAAACCCAAGTCCTAAATCATGCACAATATACAATGGCATCTGAGTTTTTTTGTTGAGCTGACGCCAGTCTTCTTTGCTGCTGACCCGACCATTGATGTCGCGGTAGTAGGCCCAGAACAACAAGCTTTTAGTTAGATCAGCGCGTTGCGCGAACGTCATCAGTTCTTGATAAGAATCAGGCGTATATTGCTCCACCATCCCAGAAAACTCAGGGCGTTTTTGTAGAAATAAATCCACTTGAGCGCGAATAGCTTCACCCGTTACCGAGTGATCGGTAACCACGTAAACTTTTTTAACCGTCGATTGAAGTCGATTGATCAGCTCAATATTGCTCGCCATATCAATATCTTCAGTGATACCGGTTGCGTGCAAGCCTTCAATCATTTGCGGAGAAAAATTGTTGATGCCACCAAAAATAACGGGCGTGCCATTGAGTTCGGGCGCTAAGCGTTTCATCAGATTGAGGGCGTTATTATCACTGACGACTACAGCGGCAAACTCTTCATGCGACAGCTTAGTGCGGTATAGCTGATAAATTCGCTCTAAGTATTCAGCGTTTTGAGTTCGCTTGGTATCGAGATAAACAACCCGGTAAGATAACCCATCGCGATCGAGCTCATCAGATAGTCCTTTATGGAAATCATCTGTCCAGAAAAAGCCTTGATGATAAGAGTGAATAACCAACACATCTTTTGCCTGAGCTGAAGCAAAAACACTCCAACACATCACAATAAAAAATAACGAAAATCGCACTGAATTCACCCTAACCCTTTAGTTACTGCTAATATTATCACCCTTGGCTATGATGTGTACTCAAGCCGGTATGTTTTTCATTCAACCTAAGGATTATGCATGTCCACAACCACAGCTCGTCTAGATGATCTAGACCGTGCCATTCTCAAAACCTTGATGGAAGATGCACGAACTCCTTACGCTGAAATGGCAAAGCAGTTCGATGTCAGCCCTGCGACGATTCACGTTCGCATCGAAAAGATGAGATCGGCAGACATTATCGAGCGAACGGAAGTTGTGGTAAACACCAAAAAACTGGGTTACGACGTGTGTTGCTTTATTGGCATCAACCTTAATGCTGCCAAAGATTACCACTCGGCGATCGCTAAGCTGAATGCCTTAGACGAAGTGGTTGAGGCGTACTACACCACTGGTGCTTACAATATCTTTGTAAAGCTGATGTGTAAGTCGATAGAAGAGCTGCAGTTTGTATTGATCGATAAGCTGCAAGCGATCGATGAAGTTCAGTCGACAGAGACACTGATTTCATTGCAGAACCCTATCAACCGCAATGTGAATCCATAACATTGATTCGCCTTGCTTGGCATAACGCACAGACAAAAAAAGAGCCTCTAACTAGAGGCTCTTTTCGCAATAAACTAGATAGTTACCGTGATTATGCGTTGATTCCCGCGTGGCGCAGCATTGCGTCGATTTGTGGCTCACGACCACGGAAGCGTTTGAACAGCTCCATTGGCTCTTCACTGCCACCCATTTCAAGGATGTTGTTCAGGAAGCGATTGCCCGTTTCAGTGTTGAAGATACCCTCTTCTTCAAATGCCGAAAACGCATCAGCTGAAAGCACTTCTGCCCATAGGTAGCTGTAGTAACCTGCGCTGTAACCACCAGCGAAGATATGACCAAAGCTGTGTGAGAAACGGTTCCAATCAAGGCTTGGCAGTACCGACACCTTAGATTTCACGTCCGCTAGCGTTTCTAGTACGCGAGCACCCACTTCTGGGTCGTATTCTGTGTGCAGTGTAAAGTCAAACAGGCCAAGCTCTAACTGACGCAGAATAAACATCGCAGATTGGAAGTTCTTCGCTGCCAGCATCTTCTCTAGCATCTCTTTTGGTAATGCTTCACCCGTTTCGAAGTGACCAGAGATAAACGACAGCGCTTCTTCTTCCCAACACCAGTTCTCTAGGAACTGACTTGGTAGCTCAACCGCATCCCAAGGCACGCCGTTGATACCCGCAACTGCGCCCGCTTCAACTTGCGTTAGCATGTGGTGGATACCGTGACCAAACTCGTGGAACAGTGTCACTACTTCATCGTGAGTAAATAGCGCAGGCTTATCACCAACTGGCTTGTTGAAGTTACACGTTAGGTAAGCGACAGGTGTTTGTAGCTCGCCAGATTCAGTAATACGACGACCACGACAGTCATCCATCCAAGCACCGCCACGTTTGTGCTCACGTGCGTATAGGTCTAGGTAGAAGCTACCGCGCAGTGCTCCTGTCGCATCAAAGATATCAAAGAAGCGCACTGACTCATGCCATGTGTCGACGCCTTCACGCTCTGTTACCGACATACCAAACACACGATTCAGTACCTCAAACAGGCCTGAAACCACATTAGATTCTGGGAAGTAAGGACGAAGTTCTTCATCAGAGATCTCGAACAGGTTCTGCTTCTGCTTTTCGCTGTAGTAAGCGATATCCCAAAGATTTAGTTCAGAAACTCCAAACTCTTTTTCAGCAAACTGACGCAGTTCTTCAACTTCGCGTTCACCTTGCGGTTTTGCTTTTACTGCTAGGTCGTTTAGGAAACCAAGTACTTGGTCTGGCGTTTCAGCCATTTTGGTCGACAGTGATTTTTCGCTGTAAGTACTGAAACCAAGCATGCGCGCGATCTCGTGGCGCAGCTTAAGTTGCTCGGTGATGATCTCAGTGTTGTCCCACTTACCTGCGTTTGGACCGCGATCTGAAGCGCGCGTTACGTACGCTTCATAAAGCTCTTTACGCAGTTCTTGGTTATCACAGTAGGTCATCACAGGTAGGTATGATGGGATATCTAAAGTCAGTAGGTAGCCTTCTTGCTCTTTAGACTCAGCCGCCGCTTGAGCTGCCGCCAGTGCTGATTCAGGCATACCTGCCAGCTCAGCTACGTCTGTGATCTGCTTGCTCCAACCCATGGTTGCATCAAGCACGTTATTTGAGAATTGAGAGCCTAACTCAGACTGGCGCTTGCTGATCTCGCCGTAACGATGCTGTTCATCTGCAGGTAAGCCAATGCCCGACAGTTCAAAGTCACGCAGTGCGTCTGTAATGGTTTTTTGTTGAGCTCGGTTTAATGCCGAGAATGCTTCACTCGCCTTGATCGCTTTGTATGCCTCAAACAAGCCTTTGTGTTGGCCAACCCAAGTACCGTACTCAGACAATACTGGTAGGCAGCTCTCATACGCTTCACGCAGTTCGTCGCTGTTCACAACAGAGTTCATGTGGCTTACTGGTGACCAAATACGGCCTAAACGATCATCCACTTCTTCAATCGGAGCAACTAAGTTGTCCCAGCTTGGTGAAGTATTACCTTCAAGTACTTGTTCTATCTTGTTGCGACACGCTTCAATCACTTGCTCAACCGCTGGCTTAACATGCTCAGGTTTGATTTGTGAAAACGGAGGTAAGTCCGTGAAGGTTAATAGCGGATTAGACATATAAACATTCCTTTGGCGTTAGAGACTTTCGTCTTTTTTGTAATGAGGTCGTCTTACAGTCATCAGGCTAAGCAGCGCCCTAAAAAATCACCTGCGAATAGTTATTAAATAGTGCCCAATAAGGCAAATTTCAATAGTAGAACCAATAACTAACCACATATTGCGAACGACTGTTCCTGAATTGTTCGAGAATTTATGGTCCATTGAGGGTTATAATAGTCTGATTAACCCCACCTACACTAACCACACTCTAATTCGAGAGTGTTACGAGAGTTTAATTTGTTAAGTTATCGCCACAGCTTCCACGCAGGTAACCATGCCGACGTAGTAAAGCATATCGTACAGAGCCTTATTCTTAATTCTTTGAAACAAAAGGATAAGCCTTTTGTTTATCATGACACTCACTCTGGTGTAGGTCGCTACGACTTAACGCATGAATGGTCTGAAAAAACCGGTGAATACAAGCAAGGTATTGCTCGTGTGTGGGAGCAAACAGACCTTCCTGAAGACATTCAAAGCTACCTTGAGTCTATTTCCATTCTCAATAATGGCGAGAAACTGCGTTACTACCCGGGCTCTCCACGTGTTGCACGTGCACACCTGCGTGACCAAGACCGCATGGTACTGACTGAGCTTCACCCAGCCGATCACCCGCTGCTTGAGCAAGAGTTCCACCGTGATCGTCAGGTATCTATCTACAAAGAAGATGGTTTTAAGCGCTTAAAGGGCAGCCTGCCACCAAAAGAACGTCGTGGTTTGGTGCTAATCGATCCGCCTTATGAGTTAGCAAGAGAGTACCGCGATGTGGTGACGGCGATTGCTCAAAGCCATAAGCGCTGGGCTACAGGTATCTACGCAATTTGGTACCCGGTAGTAAACCGTTGTGACATCGAAGATATGATCGAAGGTCTTGAAGGCTTAGGCATCAACAAGATTCTACAAATCGAACTTGGCGTATCACCAGACACCAACGAGCGCGGCATGACAGCATCAGGCATGATTGTTATTAACCCGCCTTGGAAGCTAGAAAGCCAAATGAACGAGATTCTTCCATTCTTGAAGGAAGCAATTGCACCGGCAACCGGTCACTTCAAAGTAGAGTGGATCGTACCCGAGTAATCTCGAATCCACATCATAGACAGAAGAATCTTCAACAGACTGTGATGTGGACGAATAAATTTTAAACAGGGAGATTGAGTTCAACCGATCTGCCCTCAATATAATAATTAGACAATTTAAGAATCTATAGGACGTAGGTATCCAGTGCTCTCACTGTGACTACAACCTTCAATAAATGGAGAAAGTAATGGCGACTCATTTTGATTACATCTGTATCGGTGGCGGTTCAGGCGGCATCGCATCGGCTAACCGCGCAGCTATGCACGGTGCAAAAGTTGCACTTATCGAAGCTCAAGACCTTGGTGGTACTTGTGTAAACGTTGGTTGTGTTCCTAAAAAGGTAATGTGGCACGGCGCTCAAGTCGCTGAAGCAATCAACCTATACTCTGAGGACTACGGCTTCGACGTTGAAGTAAAAAGCTTTAACTGGAGCAAGCTGATTGAAAACCGCCAAGCGTACATTGGTCGTATCCACCAATCTTACGACCGCGTACTAGGTAACAACAAAGTAAACGTAATCAAAGGCTTTGCTAAGTTCGTTGATGAAAAGACAGTTGAAGTGAACGGTGAACACTACACAGCAGATCACATCCTGATCGCGGTAGGTGGTCGTCCAACAATTCCAAACATCCCAGGTGCAGAATACGGCATCGACTCAAATGGCTTCTTCGACCTAATGGAGCAACCAAAACGCGTTGCGGTTATCGGTGCTGGCTACATCGCAGTTGAGATCGCAGGTGTACTAAGCGCACTAGGCACAGAAACACACTTGTTCTGTCGTAAAGAATCTCCACTACGTAGCTTCGATCCAATGATCATCGAAACGCTAGTAGAAGTAATGGAAGCAGAAGGTCCAACACTTCACACGCACTCAGTGCCTAAAGAAGTTGTGAAAGAAGCGGATGGCACACTGACTCTACACCTAGAGAACGGCAACACTCAAAACGTTGACCACCTAATCTGGGCTATCGGTCGCCACCCAGCAACTGACGCTATCAACCTAGCATCAACTGGCGTTGCAACTAACGACCGTGGCTACATCAAAGTAGACGAGTTCCAAGCAACTAATGTTCCTGGCATCTACTGTGTTGGCGACATCATGGAAGGCGGTATCGAGCTAACTCCTGTTGCTGTTAAAGCAGGTCGTCAGCTTTCTGAGCGTCTATTCAACGGTCAAACTAACGCGAAAATGGACTACAACCTAGTTCCTACTGTTGTATTCAGCCACCCACCTATCGGCACGATTGGTCTAACGACTCAAGAAGCTGAAGAGAAGTACGGCAAAGACAACATCAAGGTTTACACATCTGGCTTCACTGCGATGTACACAGCAGTAACCAAGCACCGTCAACCTTGTAAGATGAAGCTAGTATGTGCTGGCGAAGAAGAGACTGTCGTTGGCCTACACGGCATCGGTTTCACGGTTGATGAGATGATTCAAGGCTTCGGCGTTGCAATGAAGATGGGCGCAACCAAAGCAGACTTCGACTCTGTTGTGGCGATTCACCCAACGGGCAGCGAAGAGTTTGTTACCATGAGATAATCAACGTCTTAGTTGAGCACTCTTTAGAAGCAGGCCTTGTGCCTGCTTTTTTTATGTCCACTCTTGAACCTTACCCCTCAACTCCACGTAACACAGATACTGACCTATCTAGAACAGCAACGGAGTTTGTGATGAATCTACTAATTGAATCATTTGAAGGCGGGATCTACTTGGCTTACCAAATTATTGGCGAGCAAAAGCAGTTAATCAAAGACGACCAACAGCACCCAATGAAGTTTTTAAGTGTTAACCAAGCGCGCGACCACTTTAGCGATCGAGGCGTAGCATCGGCAATGTTGGTTCACAACAGTGCCTACGACGAGATGTGTGGTGAGCATTGTGGTAATACCCAACCATTCGAGATTGATTTGAAATGGAGTTGAATCAAATTCAAATCAATCGTGATAAAAATAGAAAGGCTTGTACTAGTGCAAGCCTTTTTCTTTTGGGTCATATTTCTTATCGAGCTGTGCGTTTTTGTCTTCGCTTGATATTTTGCTCTTTCACAACAAAGTCGAACAATGGTGCGAACAAGTTAGCAAACAAGATAGCGAGCATAATGCCCTCTGGATAAGCAGGATTGAGCACTCGGATGCCGACCGTCATCACGCCGATCAAAATCCCATAGGCCCATTTACTCTGATTGGTAAACGCGGCAGATACTGGGTCTGTCGCCATGAAGAAGGTACCAAACGCTACACCACCCAACACAAAGTGCCAGTAAAACGGCATCGAAAACATCGAGTTAGTATCCGACCCTATCCAGTTCAGTAAACTCGACGTCACGACAAGGCCGACAATCACACCGGCGACAATGCGCCAAGACGCTATCTTCATCACAATCAAAATCAATCCCGTCAGCATGATCAGCAGTGACGACACCTCACCCATCGAACCTGGAATATTACCGATAAAGGCATCCATCCAGGTGATCGCCTCGCCAGTCATGTTATTGATGAGTGACGTGCTGCCGCCTTCATACCATTGACTCAGCGGTGTCGCGCCTGAATAGCCGTCAGCGGCAACCCACACAAGCCCACCCGACATGTTGGCTGGATAGGCGAAATAGAGAAACGCGCGGCCTGCTAGTGCTGGGTTCAAGAAGTTTCGTCCTGTACCACCGAACAGCTCTTTGGCGACAACGATACCAAAGGTGATACCTAAAGCGGCTTGCCAAAGCGGGATGGTTGGCGGAAGAATGAGTGCGAATAGTACCGAGCTAACAAAGAAACCTTCATTCACCTCATGTTTTCGTACAACGGCAAATAAAACCTCCCAGAAGCCACCTACCACAAACACCGTGGCATAAACGGGTAGGAAATAGAGTGCACCAAGCAACATCTGACTTTCCCAGCCACTTGCCACCAATGACTGCGCATCACCAAATGCCCACGACAGACGCCAGCTGCTTTCAATAACCGAGGCAAGTTCATTTAATTGATAACTGGATGTGAGTGCGAGAACGCTTTGGTGTCCGACGTTATACATTCCCCAGAACATTGCCGGGAAGGTCGCCAACCACACCAAAATCATAATGCGCTTTAGGTCAATGCTGTCACGAACATGGGTTATGCCGCGGTTTACGTTTCCGGGTGTATAGAATATTGTCGCGAAAGCTTCATACACTGGGTAGAGCTTTTCGTACTTACCACCGGCTTCAAAGCGTGGAGCCACGTCTTCTAATCGTTTCTTTAAACTCATAATCTCAATCACCTTATTGCTTGAGTTATGGTTTTCTACGCATCAGCCGCGCTATTTGAACAATTTTTAACGATTTTTAATCAAATTCGTCTTGAAGAACGAGTGTCTAAAAGTCGAACCGATGTTGAAAAAGAGAGGCGTATAAACAACAAAGCCCCAGCAATGGCTGAGGCTTATTTGGTTTGGTAACGGTCGTCGTTACTTAACGCACATCACATTAAGCAATGAAGAACCTTTCAACTGGTTGACGTTACCGTTGGTAAACAGACCTTTCTTATCTGCGCCCCAATAAGGGAGATGCATTGGCCAGTTCTGTTTTTCCATAACCTTTGAGCTCAAGATGCTTTGCCATTGCTTCTCACTCATCAGCTTCATGTTGACCTGATTACACACCAATTCAGCGCTATCGTAATCTAGGCGGCTCCAAGGCTTACCTTGCTCCATGTAGAACTGTTGTTGATGATCTAGAAGGTAAGGAATAGCATATTGGCTACCCGCAATGTCTGCTTTCACGCGAATCTCGATCTCTAGATCATTGTCTGAACTCGCGTTACCGCTTGGTAGCGTCTGAATTGCTGCAGCGCTCGCTACCGCCGCCACTTGCTTAGTAGCCACAGGTTTCGGTGCAGGCTTAGCTTCTACTTTTGCAGGAGCCTTGTGCGTCACCGCTTTTGGCTCTGCTGGTTTTGCCACAATAGGCTGTGATGAGGTTTTCGACTTATCGACCATGCGAATAAAGGCTTCACCGTAACCAGAAACCTTACGCACCTGAGCTAGGTCTTTTCTCGCATCAGAGAAGGTAGAATAAGGTCCGATTAAGCAACGGTAGTCTCCGCCTTCCGGCTTCATCCAAACGTTGGTCGAGATCTTCTCATACAGAGGCTTTGCTCGGCTCAGTGACAAAGGCTTGTTCAGCAGGCCACATTGAACCCAAAACAGTTCGTTATCTGAATGACGTTTTGGTGCTTTACTGCCCCACACGCCCTTACCGATCGGACATGATTGCTCTAGCTGTGGTAATTGGTTGGTGCTTGCCTGAGTTGCATCACATAGAACCGACTCTGCATTCACTTGGCTCGATACCAAAAGAGATGCAGCGATAAGTCCCATACGATAATTTCTCGTCACAGCACGACATACAGCATTCATTGTCAATTTCATAACCACCACTTAAACCCTTGCGGGCTAATTATTACCGAATCTATGTCGATAAAACATGAATTCCATTTTAACTATTATTGACACTGTCAATAATACTAAGTTCCAGATCCATTAAGCAAAAAAAGAGCCGTAATTGCTTACGGCTCTTAATTTAGTGACTTTTTTTACTAAAAATCAAACCGGGCTATCACCCTTTATAAATTTTCGGGTTAAACACGTCACGTAACCAGTCGCCTAATAGGTTAATAACGAGAACCAATGTTACCAAAAGCACACCTGGGAATGCTGTGATCCACCATGCTCCTGAGAAAATGTAGTTAAAACCAGTACTGATCAGGGCACCGAGTGATGGTTGGTCTACCGGAAGACCTAAACCTAGGAAAGAAAGTGCCGCTTCTGACATGATGGCATTTGCCACCTGTACCGTAGAGATAACCAAAATTGGTGATAAACAGTTAGGCAGAATATGGCGGAACATGATGCGAGGCGCTCTAAAGCCCATCACACGTGCCGCTTCTACGTACTCTTTCTTCTTCTCTGCCAATACCGATGCACGAATCGTACGAGCATATTGCGGCCATTCAGCAATACCGATGATCACCACCAGCATAACAACGGCATATTGCGCGTAGAAGTCACTGCCGAAACTCGCCTTAAAGATGGCCGAGACAATGATCGCAACCATCATGGTTGAGAACGAAAGCTGAACATCGGCAAAACGCATCAGGAAGCTATCAATACGACCACCAAAGTAACCCGCAGACAGACCAATGATGATACCGAGTGTCAGCTGAAGACCTACCGCTAGGAAACCGATCGTCAGTGACAGACGCGAGCCATAAAGCATCGTAGATAAGATGTCACGACCTTGCTCATCAGTACCTAGTAAGAAGCGTTCTTCGCCGTCTTCCATCCAAGATGGTGGCAACTCAGAATCCATGATGTCGATAGACGTCACGTCATACGGGTCTGTTGGCGCTAGAATAGGTGCCGCTAATGCCATAACAAGGAAAGCTGCAAAGATAGCGAAGCTCACCATTGCCACTTTGTCACGTAAGAAGTAGTACAGAATGTCTGACTGCTTGAATCGCTCCCAACGAGATGGAGCTGTTGTTGTTTGTTCCATGATTATGCTCCTTTCCCTGTGATGTTCACTGTTGGGTTAATGATGCCGTATAGCAGGTCAACAATGGTGTTAGTTACTACGAAGATCAGGCCAACGAAGATAACGTATGCGGTAATCAGTGGTGTATCCACTCGGTTAATCGCTTCAAGGAATAGGAAGCCGGTACCCGGCCACTGGAATACAGTTTCAGTAAGAATGGTGTAAGCCACCATCGTACCGATTTGAACACCGCCTACCGTTAGTACTGGCAGCATTGTGTTTTTCAAAGCGTGTTGGTAGTAAATCTTGTTCAGCGCTAGGCCTTTTGCTTTACCAAACTTGATATATTCAGAGCTAAGAACCTCGAGCATTTCAGAGCGTACTAGACGAATGAATAGCGGCAGCATGATAGATGCCAGAGCAATACTCGGCAGCACTAAGTGCGCAAGGCCATCTAGCGTTAAGAAGCCAGACTCCCAACCAAACCAGTTTGCGGTATCACCACGTCCGAATGACGGCAGCCAACCGAGCTCAATAGAGAACACGTACATCAGCATGATTGCGGTTAAGAAAACAGGTACCGAGATACCGATACTACTGCCCGCCATCACCAATTTAGTGAAGAAGCTTTTTGGGTGTATTGCAGAATAAACGCCAAGTGGAATCGACAGACAAACAATGATCAGAGAAGCGCCGAACACAAGCTCAAGCGTTGCTACGAGTTTATCTAAGATTACGTCCACAGCTGGGCGTTTAAAGAAATATGAAGTACCAAGATCACCTTGTAGAGCTGCGCCCACAAAGCGAGTGTATTTTGTAATGAAGGGATCATTTAAGCCGAGTTCATCACGCAGCGCTTGACGCTCCGATTCTGAAACAGATTGACCGACTAACTCACGCAACGGGTCGCCCAGGTTATCCTGAATGGCAAACGCCACCAAACTGATCACAAACATCACTATCAGTGCCTGAAACAGGCGCTTGACCAGAAACGTAACCATTCCTTGCCCCTTATCTATCCATGACTATCTAATCGAAATCCGCGACTAGATAACAAAATTCAGTCTTAAAAAAGGTATTTAGCCAGACTGAAGGAAGACCAAATACCGAAACTTAAATCTATTTCTTAATAATTTGAGAGCCTGAAAAGCTTCAGGCTCTCGATTCTAGCAAGCTAGATTATTTTACAACTAGGTCGCCGAAGTAAGGCATAACCATTGGGTTTACTACGTCTGCTGCACCTACGTTAGACTTCGCGCCCCACGCTTCACTTTGCCAGTGTAGCGGTACGAATGCTGCGTCGTTGTAAAGTGTTGCTTCAACGCCTTTCAGCATTTCAGCACGCTTAACTGGGTCAGTTTCAGTGTTAGAAGCTTCTACGATCGCATCCATTTCTGGGTTTGAGTAGCCAGAACAGTTGTATTGACCACGGCCAGTCTCTTCGTTACGAGTCATAGTTAGGAACTCGTTGAAGTTAGCTGAATCTTCTGTATCTGAGTGCCAGCCGATCATCATCATGTCTGCTGAACATAGGTCAAACTCAGGCCAGTACTGTGCTTTAGGCATAGTTTTAAGATCAACTTTGATACCAATCTTAGACAGCATTGCCGCAGACGCTTGCGCTACTTTCGCATCGTTCACGTAACGGTTGTTTGGAGCCATCATAGTTAGCGTAAAGCCATCTTCGTAGCCCGCTTCTTTCATCAGCTCTTTCGCTTTTTTCAGATCGTAACGAGGAACTAGGTCTTCGTTGTGACCCGCGTAGCCTGTTGGGCTTTGCTGACCAGCTGCTGTTGCGAAGCCTTTCATGATCTTCTTAACGATACCTTCGTTGTTGATTGCGTGAACAATCGCCTGACGAACGCGAACATCTTTAAGTGCTTCGTTGCTGTTTTGGTTCATTTGGAACGTGATGATACGAGTACCAGGTAGCGTCACTAGATCGATGTTCTTAGCGTTTTTAACACGCTTGTGATCGTTTGGTGCTACTGGGTGAATCATATCAACGTCGCCAGAAAGAAGTGCTGCAACACGTGTCGCGTCTTCTTTGATTGGCACAAGTGTTAGCTTGTCTACGTTGCCTTCAGTTTCTGTGTCCCAGTAATCGTTGAAACGCTCGAACGTTACTTTAACGCCTTGCTCACGCTGCGTTACGATAAATGGACCAGTACCTGAAACGTTAGTCGAAGCAAACGAGTTACCGTGCTTAACTAGCTCAGACTTGTCTTTACCTTCCGCTGTTTGGCCAGAGTAGAACTTGCTGTCCATTGGGAAGATGTAAGTTGCTGTTTGTAGTACTAGTGGGTAAGCCGCTTTTGATACTAGCTCAACTGTGTAGTCATCCACTTTTACCATTTTTTCGTATGGCGTGAAGATAGACTTAAAGTCTGGAGAAGCTTGTAGACGTTCAAAAGTCCACACAACATCATCAGCAGTCAGTTCGTTACCAGAGTGGAATTTCACACCTTTACGTAGGTTGAAGCGGAAAGTCGTTTCATCAACACGCTCCCAGCTAGATGCTAGGCGGCCTTCAAAATCCATCTCTTGAGTGAAACGTACTAGAGGGTCAAACACCATGTGAGACATTTGCAGTGTGCCACCAGACAGCTGCTCGTGCGGGTCAAGTGATACTGGGTCAGCTGCGTAGCCAACGGTAATATCTGCTGCTGCTGCACTAAAGCTTAGGCCAGCTGCCATTAAAGCTACTGCTAATTTGCTTTTCATGGTTTTCATTGCATAACTCCTTCATGCGGGAATCCAGATCCCTAGTTGTTGTATTTGCGTCTGTTTATTGTTGTTAGCAAGCTAAACTCCAGCCTGCTGATTTTTATACCGCGGCTTGTGCCACTGCTTTTTCTTCTCTTAAGCCTGTAAATTCAGGCATTAAAGAAATCAGTTGTTTGCTGTATTCATGCTGAGGTGATTGGAACAGCTGCTCCGTTGGCGCAACCTCCAATAATGTCCCCATCTGCATCACACCAACACGGTCACACATTTGGCGAATAACCGGTAGATCGTGACTGATGAACAGCATGGTTAGGTTTAGCTCGTCTTGTAAGTCTTTTAGTAGGTTAAGAATCTGAGCCTGTACCGACACGTCCAGTGCCGATGTTGGTTCATCACAAATCAAAAGACGTGGGCGAGTCGCCAAAGCGCGAGCGATAGAAATACGCTGACGTTGACCACCTGAGAATTCGTGTGGGTACTTCACCCCAGCCATTTTGCCTAAACCCACGTGCTCTAGCAGGTCGTTCACGATCTGACGAGTTTCATTTTCGTTGCGAGTAAGCTTATGGAATCGGATAGGTTCAGCAATGATGTCGAATATCTTCATTCGAGGGTTCATTGATGTGTAAGGGTTTTGGAAAACCATCTGCATTTGACGACGCATAGGGCGACGTTCTTTTTCAGATTTCAGACCAGTAAGATCAACGCCTTCAAACGTTACCTTGCCTGAGTTTGGTGCGTACAAGCCAGCAATCACACGAGCAATCGTTGATTTACCTGAACCTGATTCACCTACTAAACCAAACGTCTCACCTTCATGCACTTCAAAGCTCACGTTGTTTGATGCTTGAACGTACTCACGACGGCTCTCAAAGAAAGAATCTTTGGTAGTAAAGCGTAAGTTTACGTTCTCAACGTTCAACAGAGGGCCAGTGTAATCACGGTGATCTTGGCTTTGACCTAACCAGTGGTTCTTCACATCCAATGGTTCCATCTCTTGTGCTTCTTCGATGTAGCTAACAAGAGGGAAACGATCGAGTTTGCGATCCGAACGAGGAACCGCAGAGATAAGACTGTGTGTATATGGGTGCTCAGGAGTACCCAGAACTTTCGCTGTTGGGCCAAACTCAACTAAGTCACCACGATACATAACGGCTACGCGGTCGGTAACGTTAGATACCACGCCCATGTCGTGCGTGACCAACATGCAACCTACGTTCTTCTTAATACATAGGTCGCGAATCAAACCCAAGATCTGGTCTTGGATAGAAACATCCAGTGCTGTTGTTGGTTCATCTGCGATGATTAGGTCAGGTTCACCTGCCAATGCGATCGCGATAACCACACGCTGACGCATACCGCCAGAGAATTGGTGAGGGTACTGCTTTAAACGGTTTTCTGGTTGTGGGATACCCACTTGGTTCATCAAGTCTAATGAGCGCTGGTAGGCTTCTTGATCCGAAACCTTCATGTTGGCATGAATCGTCTCTTTTAACTGCTGTTCTACTGTGAATAGAGGGTTAAGAGAAGTCATTGGGTCTTGGAAGATAAAACCAATCTTTGAGCCGCGAACAGAACGCATCTGTTCAGGAGATAAACCAGAGACTTTTTCGCCATCCAGAAATACCTCGCCGCTAGCAATGCGGCCAGGAGGGCTCAGCAAATCGATCACAGCATTACCTACTGTTGATTTACCTGCACCAGACTCGCCTACAACACCAACAATCTCACCACGTTCAATGTTGAACGAAAGTGATTTAACTGCGGCGTGAACTCCATGACGAGATGGGTATTCGATACGAAGATTTTTTACTTCTAAAAGTGACATTACCAGACCTCTACTGCTTTGGCAGCTTTCTGCCCTGTCTGCAAAATTGAATCCATTCTTACCAGAATATTGTTCTGATATTTTATACGGTTGACAATTTGGCAAATAATTCACAGAAAAGCAACAAAAATAGGATAAAAAGTCGATATTAAACGCTTAGCAAGCAAAAGTGCCACATAACTATTCACCAAAAGAGCATATAGTAAGAAAAATCAACATTATATTATCGGCAAGAAATACTCACAAACTCCTTACCACTACTTACTTGTAGAGTTAAAGCCGTGCTTCAAAGCAGATCTCACTACCAGTCACTAAAAACAAATAATTATTCCAAAAAACAATTAACACTATAGAAACAAGCGCTAATTTTGTTAATTTGAACAAATAAAACAACCAGATAAACGTTAATTAGCCATACATTTAACCATCTGTATTATTTTGGTAAATACAAAACAGACAAACGAAAGGCCTAATAAATCAGAGGAGTTTTTGAACGACCAAATGCGTACAAAGCTGTCAAATTCAGGCCTTAGTGAGCAAATTTAGGGTCAGGTTTCACTTTTCATAAAAGTCTTTAGACCAAACCCATTAATATGTCGAATTATTGAGCACTCCATTTATATAAAATTAGATATAGAACTGTACATTTGATAAAGAAAGCAACTCTGTAGCAGCACCATTATCAAGCAGATCGTTAGGAATCTGTCTTATATAAGAAGGGGAGATAGATGTAAGAAGCCCCGTCATTTCTGACGCGGACGGCTAGTTGAGGCTTCTTAAGTGATCAGTGAAGAGACATTCTTTGAACATCAGGCGAACCCCACTCTGTTCAAGTTATCTAAGTTTCAGATGTAAAAAAGCCCTAGTCTTTCGACTAGGGCTTCTTAAGGTGGTCGGTGAAGAGGGATTCGAACCCCCGACCCTCTGGTCCCAAACCAGATGCGCTACCAAGCTGCGCTATTCACCGAGACGTTTCGTTTGATTTCTCAAACTGGGAACTTCAAAGAAGCTACCAAAATTAATGGGGTGGCTAACGAGATTCGAACTCGCGACCACCGGAATCACAATCCAGGGCTCTACCAACTGAGCTATAGCCACCACTAATTTTTTATATAACCGCTTAAAAGCGATTATTGAAATAGTGGTCGGTGAAGAGGGATTCGAACCCCCGACCCTCTGGTCCCAAACCAGATGCGCTACCAAGCTGCGCTATTCACCGACTAGTTTTGTATCGACTCTTGGGAATAATGAATCAACACTGGAAGCCGAAGCTACCGATATTTTGTAAAGAAAGAATGGGGTGGCTAACGAGATTCGAACTCGCGACCACCGGAATCACAATCCAGGGCTCTACCAACTGAGCTATAGCCACCATTATTTCTTTTTGCCAATTTCTCACTTACCGAAGTAAGAGACCGGATGGCGCGCCTGAAAGGATTCGAACCTTCGGCCTTTGGCTCCGGAGGCCAACGCTCTATCCAGCTGAGCTACAGGCGCATGCCCTGTCGGCGGAGTGGAATAATACGTATATCACCCAATGCCGTCTAGTACTTTTTTAACTTTTTTTTCTGTTTGGTCTCTTTTTCGACAGTTAATATGTGATAAACCCCTTATTTGAGTACTACAACCCGCCACAGCTTATAAGTTGTTGTTTATTGCAACAACTTATCGGGATATAATCACCCATTATTTACATTGGTTTAACAGTTGCTCTTTGCTGGTTAAAGCCAAAACACCCTTCCAACACTATAAATTGGTAAGCATGTACTTACCTTGGGAATGTAAAGTGAGTTTAATGGATATGTCTCGTCGAATTTTAAGCGTTGTCATCGCAGTTTTAACCTTTTCAACTGGCGCAATGGCTGCAGGCCTAAGCGAAGCGGAGCACGATGCAATTGCTGAACGCATCAAGCCAGTTGGCCAAGTTTACCTAGTCGGCAGCGAGCCAGTAGCCGCAGAACCAACAGGCCCTCGTGATGGCGCAGCAGTTTACGGTACCTTTTGTATCGCTTGTCACGCATCTGGCGTAAGTGGCGCACCTAAAACAGGTGATGCTGGTGACTGGGGTCCTCGCATTGCTCAAGGTCGCGACATTCTAGCTGACCACGCAATCAACGGCTTCAATGCGATGCCAGCGAAAGGTTCATGTATGGATTGTTCAGACGACGAAATCAAAGATGCTATCGAGCACATGATTGCCGGTCTGTAATTAAAAATGCCAGATTCAGAAAAGGTGACCTCATGGTCACCTTTTTTATTGGCTTCTATATAGTGCGATTAAAGTAGGGCATTACTTCTTGTTGAACATCGCTCGAATATTCGCAATGTGCGCCTGCCCTTTTTCCATTCTTTCTTCAGCGGATTGAGGCTTCTTAACGCTTTCCCACTCCACATCATCGTGCGGCAGCTCATCGAGGAAGCGGCTTTGTGTTGGCTTTATTAATTCACCATATTGACGACGTTCACGACACTTAGTAAAAGTCAGCTCTTTCTGCGCTCGAGTAATCCCCACATACATAAGACGACGTTCTTCTTCTACGTTGCCTTCATCGACACTGGTTTGGTGCGGCAAGATGCCCTCTTCTGCACCCATCAGGAATACATATGGGAACTCTAGACCTTTCGATGCATGCAATGTCATTAATTGGACTTGATCTGCATCGTCATCATCCTCACCACGCTCCATCATATCGCGCAGCGTTAAACGTTGAACCACCTCGCGCAGGGTTTTCTCTTCTTTATCGTAGTTGTCACCCTCAAGATCGGCCACAATCCAGCTATACAGATCAGAGACGTTCTTCATTCGCATTTCAGCGGCTTTCGGGCTCGCTGAGGTTTCGTACAACCAATCTTCGTAGTTGATGTCACGAACCAAAGAACGAACGGCTTCAACCGTATTACCACGCTCGGCATTGTCTGAGATACGAACAATCCAGTCACCGAAGCGGCGCAAATTTTCTAAACCACGCCCCGTCAGTGTCTGCTCTAAGCCCATCTCAAAGCTGGCTTCAAACAAGCTCTTGCCACGCATATTGGCGTAGCTGCCTAACTTCTCAAGCGTCACCGGACCAATCTCTCGGCGCGGTGTGTTTACAATACGTAGGAAGGCGTTGTCATCATCAGGGTTCACCAACACACGCAGGTAAGCCATGATGTCTTTAATCTCGGCTCTCGCGAAGAAAGAGGTACCGCCAGAGATCTTGTAAGGCACGCGGTTCTGCATCAGCGCTTTTTCAATTAAGCGCGATTGGTGGTTACCACGGTAAAGCACCGCGTAATCTTTGTACTCAGTACGGTTCAAAAACTTGTGGGCGATGATCTCGCCGGTAATACGCTCTGCTTCATGCTCTTCATTCTTAGCATTCAGTACCTTGAGCTTTTCACCGTCTGGGATCTCTGAGAACAGTGACTTTTCATAAACGTGTGGGTTGTTGGCGATCAAGATGTTCGCCGCACGTAAGATTCGACTGGTTGAACGATAGTTTTGCTCGAGTTTGATCAAACGAAGATTCGGATAGTCCTCACCCAGCAACACCAAGTTTTGCGGTTTTGCACCACGCCATGAATAGATAGATTGGTCATCGTCACCTACTACTGTCAAGCGACCACGCTCTCCCACCAGTAAACGAACCAACTCATATTGGCTGGTGTTGGTATCTTGGTATTCATCGACCAGTAAATAGCGGATACGCGACTGCCAGCGCTCACGCACCTCTTGATTGGTTTTCAGTAGTAATACAGGCATCGCGATCAGATCATCAAAATCGAGTGCGTTGTATGCCTTCATCTGTTTCTGGTACATCTCAAAACAGAATGCAAACAACTGCTCTTGTTCGCCTTGAGCACGTGCTTTCGCCTGATCTGGCGTCAGCATGTCATTTTTCCAATTCGAAATGGTGCTCATTAAAGCGCGTAGCAAATCCTTATCACCATCGATCTGTCTCTCTGTTAACTCTTTTAACAAAGCTAACTGGTCTTGGTCATCAAACAGAGAGAAACCCGCTTTCAAACCCAGCGCTTTGTATTCACGGCGAATGATGGTTAAGCCCATGGTATGAAAAGTCGAAACAATCAGCCCTTTCGATTCGCCCTTACCTAGAGTTTGCCCAACACGCTCTTTCATCTCGCGTGCCGCTTTATTAGTAAAGGTCACCGCCGCAATATTACGCGCCTTATAGCCACATTCCTGAACCAGATAAGCAATTTTATTGGTGATAACACGTGTTTTACCGGATCCAGCGCCCGCTAATACTAAGCAGGGGCCCGAAACATATTTCACGGCTTCATCTTGTCTTGGGTTCAGTTTCATTTGATTCTCAGTTTGGTCTAGAGGGGCGAATTCAATTGCGCGCCTATAATAATGCTGCAACAGCACGAATGCTACGTTCTCTTATACAAGATTTTTACGCTGATTATGTAAAACTTTGTTGCACATGTGTGTGGTTATTAGGCTATAATGAATGAACGTTCATTCATTGGTGGTTGAAATATGACAACTCATGCACCTCGGGATAAACGCCAGCAAATACTTTCTGCAGCTGAAAAGCTAATTGCAGAGGTCGGTTTCCAAGGCCTTTCAATGCAAAAATTAGCCAAAGAAGCGGGAGTGGCTGCAGGCACTATCTATCGCTACTTCGATGATAAAGAGCATTTGATAGAAGATGTTCGAATGCTCGTGACTCAAAGAGTAGCTGATGCTGTTCAACAAGGGGTTAATGATTCGGATCCAATTAAACAACGCTACCGTACTATGTGGTTGAACATATGGAACTTAGCAGGAACGAATTTAGCCGCAATAAAAAATCGGGTTCAGTATGACTCTCTACCCATCACAAATAGCCTAAACTTCAGGGAACTAGAACGTAAAATGTTTGCCCAAGTTGAGCTGCTATTTAATGAGGGGAAAGAACAAGGATTGTTTAAACCACTTAACAATGAAGTATTAGGTGGATTGAGCTTGGCGGCTAGTGTTTCTCTAGCACGCAAGCATTCTTTAGGATTTTACCAACTTGATGAGGCAGAACTAGAATCTGCAATCGAAGCCAGTTGGGACGCAATAATTAAACACTAGATCGGAGTTTTGACCATAATGAAAAAGTGGACTTTCTTCATGTTACTCATCGCTGTACTACTTTTCGGCAGCGTTATTGGGTTTAACATGTTCAAACAACAAAAAATTGCTGAGTATATGGCCAACCGCCCTGAACCAGAGTTTCCAGTAACGGTAACTGAAGTTCAGCCGATCGACTGGGTTCCAGTGATTGAAGCTATCGGCTTCATCGAACCTAACCAAGGTGTGACACTAGCGAACGAAACCAGCGGTGTTATCGATCAAATTTCTTTCGAATCAGGTACTGAGGTTAAAAATGACCAACAACTGATCCGCCTTGATTCTGATGTAGAGAAAGCCAATCTAAAAAGCTCTGAGGCACGCTTACCGGCTGCTGAAGCTAAATACAAGCGCTACCAAGGGCTATTCAAGAAAGGCTCTATCTCTAAGGAAGCCTTCGATGAAGCAGAAGCTAATTTCTTATCGTTAGCGGCTGATATTGAAAGCCTTAAAGCATCGATTGCCCGTCGCGAGATCCGCGCTCCGTTTGACGGCACTGTCGGTATTCGTAATGTGTATCTAGGCCAATACCTACAATCTGGCACTGACATCGTTCGCCTAGAAGACACCAGTGTTATGCGCCTACGCTTCACTATTTCTCAAAATGACATCTCTCGTATTGAGGTTGGTCAGGCGATCGACATCTTCGTTGATGCATACCCAGAAAAACCGTTTAAAGGTTCTATTAGTGCCATTGAGCCTGCGGTTAGCATCCAAAGTGGTCTTATCCAAGTACAAGCCGATATCCCAAACAACGATGGTAAGTTACGTAGCGGTATGTTTGCGCGCGCTAACATCATTCTACCTAAACTAGCAAACCAAGTGACACTGCCTCAGACGGCCATCACTTTCACACTTTACGGTGACAATGTTTATATTTTACGTGAAGAAGATGGTGTGCAGCGTGTGAAACAACAAGTGGTGAAAGTAGGTGAACGTACAGAAAGTATTGCTCACATACTGGAAGGCGTAGAGCCTGGCGATGTTGTCGTGACAACGGGTCAAGTTCGTTTAAGTAACAATGCTAAAGTTCGAGTTGTAGAAAGTGATGCAACGACGCCGCCAGCTGAAACACCAATGCTGTAATTGGAGGAATCATGCGCTTTACTGATGTTTTTATTAAACGTCCAGTTCTGGCTATTTCAATCAGCTTTTTGATCGCATTGCTTGGCTTCCAAGCAATCTTCAAAATGCAGGTTCGTGAATACCCAGACATGACAAATACGATCGTGACGGTCACGACGAGCTATTACGGTGCCAGTGCCGATCTGATCCAAGGCTTTATAACTCAGCCATTAGAACAAGCGATCGCTCAAGCCGATAATATTGATTATATGACGTCGCAGTCCGTACTCGGTAGCTCGACTATTACGGTCAATATGAAGCTCAATACCGACCCGAATGCCGCGCTGTCTGACATACTGGCCAAGACTAACTCGGTACGTTCTCAGCTTCCTAAAGAAGCCGAAGACCCAACCGTAACTATGTCTACCGGTTCAACAACGGCGGTACTCTACATTGGTTTTACGAGTGATGAACTCTCTGCAAGCCAAATTACCGACTACCTTGAGCGAGTGGTTAACCCACAACTGTTTACCGTTAATGGCGTATCAAAGGTCGACTTGTACGGCGGGATCAAATACGCATTACGTGTATGGCTTGATCCTTCCAAAATGGCAGCATTAAACCTGACAGCCACTGACGTGATGACGGTGCTTAATGCAAACAACTACCAATCAGCAACTGGCCAAGCAATTGGTGAGTTTATGCTGTACAACGGCAGTGCCAATACCCAAGTAACCAATACCGATGAATTAGAAAGGTTGGTGGTCAAAACCAGTCAAAATGGCGGTTCTATTGTTCGCTTAGGTGATATTGCTAAGGTTTCACTAGAAAAAAGCCACGATGTGGTTCGCGCAAGTGCTAATGGCAAACAAACGGTTGTAACCGCCATCAATGCAGCGCCAAGTGCTAACCCGATCAACATTGCTGCTGATGTTATGCAGCTGTATCCTGAGTTGGAGCGAAACCTACCAAGCAATATCAGCATGAATATCATGTATGACTCAACCATTGCGATTAATGAATCCATTCAAGAGGTTATACACACGATTGTTGAAGCCGCGCTGATTGTATTAGTGGTTATCACGCTATTCTTAGGCTCATTGCGTGCGGTTATCATTCCTATCGTAACCATCCCTTTATCGCTGGTTGGTGTTGCGATGGTGATGCAAGTCATGGGTTTCTCATGGAACTTAATGACGCTACTGGCGATGGTATTAGCAATCGGTCTAGTGGTTGATGATGCAATCGTAGTACTGGAAAACGTCGATCGACACGTCAAATTGGGGGAATCTCCTTTCAGGGCTGCCATCATTGGTACCCGTGAAATTGCAGTACCGGTTATTGCAATGACACTGACATTGGGCGCGGTTTATGCCCCTATCGCAATGATGGGTGGTATCACAGGCTCGCTGTTTAAAGAGTTCGCATTAACCCTCGCTGGCGCGGTATTTGTTTCTGGAATCATCGCTTTAACACTGTCTCCAATGATGTGTTCAAAGCTGCTAAAAGAAAATGCACAGCCGAGTAAGTTTGAACTGAAGGTACACAGCGTACTTGATCGTATGACAGGCCGTTACTCTAAGATGCTGCATGCGATCATGGATCATCGTCCGGTTATCATTGGCTTTGCGGTCATTGTATTTTTAAGCTTGCCGATGCTGTTTAAATTCATCCCAAGTGAACTTGCCCCTGCAGAAGATAAAGGGGTGGTGATGATGATTGGTACTGGTCAATCAACGGCTAACCTAGACTACCTAAGTAACACGATGGATGACGTGAGCGGTATCTTGGTGACCCAGCCTGAAATCCAATACGCTCAATCCTTCACTGGTGTACCAAACTCAAACCAAGCATTTGGTATTGCCTCAATGGTGCCATGGAGTGAGCGCACGGCTAGCCAATCTGAGGTAACGAACCGTATCAGTGGATTGCTACAAGATATCCCAGGCATGGCAGTAACCGCGTTCCAAATGCCAGAGTTGCCGGGTGCCGGTTCTGGTCTACCACTCCAGTTTGTGATTACCACACCAAGCAGCTTTGAGAGCTTATTCGCTATCGCAACCGATATTTTAACGGATGTGAAAGATAGCCCTCTCTTTGTCTACTCTGACCTTGATTTGAACTACGATTCAGCAACGATGAAGATTCAAATTGATAAAGATATGGCGGGCGCTTATGGGGTAACGATGCAAGATATCGGTGTCACCCTAAGCACCATGATGTCGGATGGTTACGTTAACCGTATTGACCTCAACGGTCGTTCTTATGAAGTGATCCCTCAGGTTGAGCGTAAGTTCCGCTTAAACCCAGAGTCAATGAATCATTACTACGTTCGAGCCAGCAATGGAGATGCTGTTCCTCTCGGTAGCTTGGTAACAATTGATGTGGTGGCAGAGCCTCGCTCTCTTCCTCACTTCAACCAGTTGAACTCAGCGACGGTCGGTGCGGTTCCTATGCCGGGCGCGGCGATGGGTGATGCGGTAAACTGGTTTGAAAACATTGCCCAAACCAAATTACCTGCAGGCTATAACCATGACTACATGGGTGAGTCGCGTCAGTTTGTAACAGAAGGCAGCGCACTGTATGTGACGTTCGGTTTAGCACTGGCGATCATCTTCTTGGTTCTGGCGATTCAATTTGAGTCGTTAAAAGATCCATTGGTTATCATGGTGTCGGTGCCACTCGCAATATGTGGTGCATTGATTGCGCTCGCTTGGGGCGCAGCGACGATGAACATCTACTCGCAAGTGGGGTTGATTACCTTGGTTGGTCTGATTACCAAGCACGGTATCTTGATCTGTGAGGTAGCAAAAGAAGAGCAGCTACATAATAAATTATCACGCAAAGAGGCGGTTATGGAGGCGGCAAGGGTACGTCTACGTCCAATCCTAATGACAACAGCGGCGATGATTGCAGGCCTGATCCCATTGATGTACGCCACGGGTGCAGGTGCAGCTCAGCGCTTTAGTATCGGTATTGTTATCGTTGCTGGTCTGGCGATTGGTACGCTGTTTACGCTGTTTGTTCTGCCGGTGATTTATAGCTACTTAGCCGAAAAACATAAACCAATTCCAGTTTTCCTCGAAGATAAAGATCTCGAGAAGCTGGCCCGTGTTGATGAAGCAAAAGCGGCGCACAGAGAATTAGCTAACAATAAGTAATTTCCCTGTCGTATTAACAATAAAAAGGCTACTTCGGTGGCCTTTTTTTGTACGCCATAGGCGACATCTTTGATGTGATTAAATAGAATAGTGATAAATATTCAGGAGTTTTAATTGATATGTTTGATCCAAAAAAACTAGAGCAAATTGCTAAGCAGATCCACGATTCTATGCCTCAACCAGTAAAAGAGCTTGGTTCAGACGTAGATCAAAAAGTTCGTCAGGTTATCCAAGGCCAACTGAACAAGCTAGACGTTGTAAGCCGTGAAGAATTTGATGTTCAAACACAAGTACTACTGCGCACTCGCCAAAAGCTGACTGAAATGGAACAAAAGCTAACGGACTTAGAAGCAAAGATTGCCGACAAGTAAGCGTAAAGCAAGAAAACTGAAAGGGTTGGTGTGAAAGCACCAACCCTTTTGTATTTCTGAAGATCAATCAAGAACTGAAAGTCGACAAAGACTGATCAAACAATGTTCATTTGATTGATTTTTAAGACTTTGTTACTAAAAGCAAAAAGGCTTGGTCAACGGCGACCAAGCCTTTTCATTAGATGTTGTGTTGCTTATTTATAACTCCAACCTGTAAGGAGTTAGTGATACTGCTTCGCTTTTTCTGCAAATTTATCAATATCTAAGCGACTAATTAACCGCCTACAGCGATGCGCTTCATGTCGCTCATGTAGCTACGTAGCTCTTCACCAATGTACTCTACAGGGTGGTTACGGATAGCTTCGTTTACTTCAATTAGCTTAGCGTTATCAACTTGGTTAGATGTTTCACCTAGACCGCGGCCGATTACGTCAGTTGCTACTGAAGGCATGAACTTCTCACGTAGTAACGGTGTTGCTACGTTAGCGAATAGGTAGTTACCGTACTCAGCAGTATCTGAGATTACAACGTTCATTTCGTAAAGACGCTTACGAGCAACTGTGTTTGCGATTAGTGGAAGCTCATGTAGAGATTCGTAGTAAGCAGACTCATCGATGATACCAGATGCAGTCATAGCTTCGAATGCTAGCTCAACACCGGCACGAACCATAGCAACCATTAGGATACCGTTGTCGAAGTACTCTTGCTCTGAGATTTCTACGTCAGAAGCTGGGTAGTTTTCGAATGCAGTTTCGCCTGTCTCTTCACGCCAGCCTAGTAGGTTCACGTCATCGTTCGCCCAGTCAGCCATCATTGTGCTAGAGAAGTGACCAGAGATGATGTCATCCATGTGCTTGTTGTAAAGCGGACGCATTAGGTCTTTAAGCTCTTCAGAAAGCTCAAACGCTTTAACTTTAGCCGGGTTAGATAGGCGATCCATCATGTGAGTTACGCCACCAAACTTAAGTGCTTCAGTAATCGTTTCCCAACCGTATTGTAGAAGCTTGCCTGCGTAGCCAGGTTCGATGCCATCAGCAATCATCTTCTCGTAAGATACGATAGAACCCGCTTGTAGCATGCCACAAAGGATAGTTTGCTCACCCATCAGGTCAGATTTAACTTCTGCTACGAAAGAAGACTCTAGGCAACCTGCACGGTGACCACCAGTACCTGCAGCCCAAGCTTTAGCGATATCCCAACCTTCGCCTTTAGGGTCGTTTTCTGGGTGAACAGCGATAAGTGTTGGTACACCGAAGCCACGTTTGTACTCTTCGCGAACTTCAGAGCCTGGACACTTAGGTGCAACCATTACTACAGTAAGGTCAGCACGTAATTGCATGCCTTCTTCCACAACGTTGAAGCCGTGAGAGTAACCAAGAGCAGCGCCTTGCTTCATTAGAGGCATTACTGTTTCAACAACGTTTGTGTGTTGCTTATCAGGAGTAAGGTTGATTACTAGGTCTGCTTGAGGGATTAGCGTTTCGTAGCTACCCACAACAAAGCCGTTTTCATCAGCATTTTTGAATGATTGACGCTTTTCATCAATTGCCGCTTGGCGTAGAGCGTAAGATACGTCTAGACCAGAATCACGCATATTTAGACCTTGGTTTAGGCCTTGAGCACCACAACCAACAATTACGATTTTCTTACCTTCAAGGTATTCAGCTTCTGTCGCGAATTCTTCACGATCCATAAAGCGGCAACGACCTAATTGGTCTAGTTGTTCACGAAGGTTTAATGTATTGAAATAGTTAGCCATTCTAGGGCACTCCTTTAAAAATAAGTCCGTAAGGTCGATATCTCTCTATCGAATGACTTCATACTAAAACAGACACTCCGTTGCTGAAAGTGATATATTCACAATTAGTTATTGCAATAAATGCAACATGGAAACGATCGCAGAACATGAACATAAAATCTCTACAATTATTTATACATTTATGCGACAGCAAGAGTTTCAGCAAAACCGCTGCTGCTATGCACGTCAGTCCTTCAGCGCTGAGCCGTCAGATACAAAAGCTTGAAGAGGAAACAGGACAAGAACTGCTAATCAGAGACAACCGCAGTGTTGATCTTACCCCAGCAGGAAAACACCTATTGCCTGTAGCATTGAGCATCGTGGGAGAGTGGCAGCAATATAACCTTCACCTGAAGGGCGGAGAGCAAGAACTTAAAGGTGAGATCCGTATATTTTGTTCAGTAACGGCTAGCTACAGTCACCTACCTGAACTCATAACCGAATTTAGGGCTATTCATCCGTATATTGAATTTAAGCTCTCTACTGGTGATCCAGCTCAATCCATCGACAAGATCTTAAACGATGAAGCGGATATCGCGATTTCAGCAAAGCCAGACATCCTTCCTTCAAGGTTAGAATTCGAAACCATCAGCGATATTCCACTGTCAGTCATCATTCCATCTGGTGTGAGTAGCTTTAGCCAACAACTGCAATCCGATAAGCCAAACTGGAATGAAGTGCCCTTTATCATCCCAGAAGCAGGAACAGCGCGTGAACGAGCCAATGCATGGTTTAAAAAGATGAAGATAAAACCCAACATATACGCGCAAGTTTCTGGCCATGAGGCGATTGTAAGTATGGTGGCACTAGGATGTGGAGTTGGCATCGCACCTGATGTGGTCATAAACAACAGTCCAGTAAGAGATAAAGTCGACCGCTTAAAAATAGAGCCAATCAAGCCGTTTGAATTAGGAGTGTGCTGTAAGCGATCGCAGTTAGAAAATCCGTTAATTAGAGCATTTTGGCAGATCGCTGAAGGTAAATACCTTCAAGACTAGTTATCTATAAGTGATAACAAGCAAGTGTGGAGTCACAGATAATACCAATTAAAGTAAA